>JBDIAL010000317.1:0-3746 GCA_039812405.1 Nostocoides sp. | reverse complement strand
CGCCACGCTCCTCGACCTCGTCGAGCCGGCCCGGGTCGCCGGGCTCGTCCGCGACGACGGCGACGACCGGTATGCCTTCGCCCGCGCCCTCGTCGCGGACAGCCGGCGCGCCGGGGTGCCCCCGTCGCGGCGCGCGCGCACCCCCCTGCGGGTGGCCCAGGCCCTCGACGGCACGGGACGGCACTCCGAGCTGGCCCGGCACTGGCTCGCGGCCGGACCGGCCTACGCGACGGCCGCGCGCGCGGCGACGATGGCGGCGGCCGGCGCGGCGACGGGTGTGCACGCCCACGAGGAGGCGACCGAGCTCCTCCTGCGGGCGCTCGACCTCCTGCCGCACGACCCGACGGCGACCCCGAGGGATCGCTACGAGCTGCTCATGCTCCTCGTCGCGAGCTACCGGTGGCGCACCCTGTGGCCCCAGCTCGTCGCGACGATCGAGGAGGCGATCGGCGTCGCCGAGGAGATCGGCGACGCCCGTCTCGTCGGCCGGGCCGCGATCTCCATGACGGTCGGGGGCCTGTGGCGGTCGGCACCGGAGGGTGCGACCAACGACGTCGTCGTCTCGGCCCTGCGCTCCACCCTCGAGACGCTGCCCGACGGCGACGACCCCCTGCGGTGCCGGGTCGTCGCGAGCCTGGCCAACGAGGGCTACTTCGACCTCACCGCGGCGCAGCGCCGGGCCCTGCTCGACGAGGCCCTCGCCATGGCCCGCCGGATCGGCGAGCCCCGGCTGCTCCTCGACGTCTGCCAGGTCCTCACCGTCACGTTGGCCGGGCCGGAGGCCGCCCTCGAGCGGCTCGACCGGATCACCGAGGCCGTCCGGCTGAGCGCCGGGCTCGGCGGCGGCTGGGCCTGGGTCGTGTCGACGATCCTGCGCGCGGCCACGCTCAACGAGCTGGGCCGCGTCGAGGAGCTGTGGGCGGAGGTCGCGGCCGGCCGCCGGGAGACCGAGCGCCTCGCGATCCCCTTCGGCCACCTCGTCCTCGACACGATGGAGCTGCCGTGGCGGGCCATGGCCGGCGACGCGGCGCGGTGCGAGGAGCTGCTGCACGACATCCGCCGCAGCCAGGCGATGCTGTCCATCCCGCAGGACGACGACGCGATCGGCAGCGTGCTCCTCTGCCGGCGGGCCTGGGAGGGGCGCCTCGACGAGGCGGTCGACCTCGCCGTGGGGTATGCCGAGTCCTTCCCCCCGACGATCTCCATCACCCCGCTCGTCACGGCCCTGATGACCCGCGCCGGACGGCTCGAGGAGGCCCGCGCCTACCTCTCGGAGCACCCCGTCGACTACGTCGAGGGTCACTGGAACGTGGCGCTCGGTCTCTGCTTCCTCGCCGAGACCGCGCTCGCGCTGGAGCGACCCGACCTCGCGGCCACGGCATACGAGCACCTCGCCCCGCTCGCGGGCCGCACCTGCTGCGCCGGCTCGGCCCTCGCCTCGGGACCGGTCGACGCCTTCCTGGCCCTCGCCGCCGCCGCGACCGGGGAGACGGCTGTCGCCACCGGGCATGCGGAGGACGCCCTGGCCCTCTGCGAGCGCTGGGGGATCCCGCTCGCGGCCCGCTGGCTCACCGACCTGCGGGTCCGGCACGGCTTCTGAGGCGAGCCGACGCGTCGCTCCCGGACCGATGGCCCGGCCGGGGACGCGCCAGGTGTCCGGGAGCGACGCATCCGCGCGGCCGGCCACACCCGCCCGGTCCACCTCCCACCGGTCCACATTCCCGCCGGTCCACCTCCCACCCCCGGCACGCCGGCCACTGGCTACCCTTGCGGATCGTGCCGACTCCGCTCACCAGCCTGCTGCTCGTCGCAGGGGGTGTGGTGGCCGGCATCATGGGAACGGCCGGCGGCATCACCTCCCTCGTGTCCTACCCGGCGCTCCTCGCGGCCGGGCTCACGCCCTTCGCGGCCAACGTCGCCAACCTCGTCGCCCTCGTCGCCTGCTGGCCGGCCTCGGCCGCCGTCTCGCGCCGGGAGGTCTCCGAGCATCGTCACTGGCTGCCGTGGGGGCTGCTCTCGGCCGGCGTCGGCGGGGCGGCCGGCACGGTGCTCCTCCTCACAACGCCGACGGCCGTGTTCGACCGGATCGTCCCGGTGCTCGTCCTCCTCGGCTCGGTGACCCTGCTCGCCCAGCCCCGGCTCACGGCATACGTCGCGCGCCGCCGTGCCGGCAGCGAGCCGGACGCCGACCGGTCCCGACCGGCGCTCCTGCCCCTCCTCGCCGTCGCGGGCGTCGCGGTCTACGGCGGCTACTTCGGGGCGGGGTCGGGCGTCATGCTCCTCGTCGTCGCGCTCATCCTGCTCGACGGCCGGATGCCCGTCGCCAATGCCGTGAAGAACATGCTGGCCGGCGCGAACACGGCCGCCGCGGCCGTCATCATCATCCTCGCCGGCCCGGTCGACTGGCCCGCCGTCGCGCTGCTCGCGACCGGCCTCTTCGCGGGCAGCCTCGTCGGCCCGGTCGTCGCGCGCCGGCTGCCGGCGCCCGTCATCCGATGGGCCGTCGCCGTCCTCGGTCTCGTCCTCGCCATCGAGCTGGCCCTCGGGCACGGAGCCTGACCGGGGGCGGACCGGCGAGCCGTCAGCCGGCCTGCTTGCGCCGGGCGATCTGCCAGCGGATGCCCGACTCGATGAACCCGTCGATGTCGCCGTCGAAGACGGCCGCCGGGTTGCCCGTCTCGTACTCCGTCCGCAGGTCCTTGACCATCTGGTAGGGGTTGAGGACGTAGGAGCGCATCTGGTCGCCCCAGCTGGCCTTGATGTCGCCCGCCATCTCCTTCTTCGCGGCCGCCTCCTCGGCCTTCTTCTGCAGGAGCAGGCGTGACTGGAGGACGCGCAGGGCGGCCGCGCGGTTCTGGATCTGTGACTTCTCGTTCTGCATCGACACGACGATGCCGGTCGGCAGGTGGGTCATCCGGACGGCCGAGTCGGTCGTGTTGACGCTCTGCCCGCCGGGGCCGCTGGAGCGGAAGACGTCGACCTTGATCTCGTTCTCCGGGATCTCGATGTGGTCGGTCGACTCGATGAGGGGGATGACCTCGACGGCCGCGAAGCTCGTCTGCCGACGCCCCTGGTTGTCGAACGGGCTGATCCGGACCAGCCGGTGGGTGCCACCCTCGACGGACAGGTGGCCGAAGGCATACGGCGCGCTCACCTCGAAGGTCGCGCTCTTCAGCCCCGCCTCCTCGGCGTAGGAGGTGTCCATGACCTTCGTCGGGTAGTCGTGCCGCTCGGCCCAGCGCAGGTACATCCGCATGAGCATCTCGGCGAAGTCCGCCGCGTCGACGCCGCCCGCGCCGGACCGGATCGTGACGACCGCCTCGCGCTCGTCGTACTCCCCCGACAGCAGCGTCCGGACCTCGAGCTCGCCGACCGCCCGGCGGACCGCGTCGAGCTCGCGCTCGGCCTCGGCCATGGTCTCGGCGTCGTCCTCCTCCTGGCCCAGCTCGACGAGCGCCTCGAGGTCGTCGATGCGCGCGTCCATGCCCGTCACCCGGTCGTGCTCGGCCTTGGCGCGGGACAGGTCGGAGGTGACCCGCTGGGCCTTCTCCTGGTCGTCCCACAGGTCGGGCTGGCTCGCCTGCTCCTCGAGGTCGGCGATCCGGGCCCGGAGCGTCGACAGGTCCGTCACCTCGCGCACCGAGTCCATCGTCGCGCGCAGGTCCTTGATCTCCTGGGTGAAGTCGACAGCCACGAGGGTCAAGCCTAACGGCCCGTATGCCGCCCGCTCGCCGCCCGCGCCCGGC
>JBDIAL010000316.1:0-3762 GCA_039812405.1 Nostocoides sp. | reverse complement strand
TACGTCCGCAAGCAGATCGTCCACAACAAGCACGTCGTCGCCACGCTGGAGCAGCGTGGCGCGATCTTCGTCGACGAGACCGACGAGGTGCCGGAGGGCGCCACCGTCATCTTCTCCGCGCACGGCGTCGCGCCCGTCGTGCACGACGAGGCACGGGCGCGCTCCCTGAAGACGATCGACGCGACCTGCCCCCTCGTGACGAAGGTGCACCGCGAGGCGGTGCGGTTCGCCAAGGACGACTTCGACATCCTCCTCATCGGCCACGAGGGGCACGAGGAGGTCGTCGGCACCTCGGGCGAGGCCCCCGAGCACATCGTCCTCGTCGACGGGCCCGACGACGTGGCGAACGTCGAGGTCCGCGACCCGAACAAGGTCGTCTGGCTCTCGCAGACGACCTTGTCGGTCGACGAGACGATGGAGACGGTCCGCCGGCTGCGGGAGCGGTTCCCGAGGCTGCAGGACCCGCCGAGCGACGACATCTGCTACGCCACCCAGAACCGCCAGCTCGCGGTCAAGGAGATGGCCCCCGAGTGCGATCTCATGATCGTCGTCGGCTCCCGCAACTCCTCGAACTCCGTGCGCCTCGTCGAGGTCGCCCTCGAGCACGGGGCCCGCGACGGGCACCTCGTCGACTACGCCGAGGAGATCGACGACGACTGGCTCGCCGGCGCGCGGACCGTCGGCGTGACCTCGGGCGCGTCGGTCCCCGAGATCCTCGTCCGCGGGGTCCTGGACTACCTCGCCGACCGGGGCTTCGACACGGTCGACACGGTCGTCGCTGCGGAGGAGTCGCTCATGTTCGCCCTCCCGAACGAGCTGCGCCGTGACCTCAAGGCTGCCGGGATGTCGGACAAGATGCGTCACGACGCGGCGTTCGCCGAGGCCGGCTCGCTGCACTGACGGGACTCCCGCCGGACCGCGGTCCGGTCGTCCGTGCTCCTCAACGGCTCCCGGTGAGCTGCAGGCCGACGACCCCGACGACGATGAGGCCGAGGCAGGCGGCCTTGACGACGGTCATCTGCTCGCCGAGGAACACGACGGCGATGACCGCGACGGTGGCCGTGCCGAGGCCGGACCACACGGCATACGCGACGGACACCGGCAGCGTCCGGACGATCGTGGAGAGCATCCAGATGGCGGTGCCGTATCCGAGCAGCACCGTGATGCTCCATCCGAGATGGCGGAAGCCGTCCGTCCGCGGGAGCAGCGCGGTGGAGACGACCTCGACGAGGACGGCGACGACGAGCAGCGACCAGGCGAGGACCATCGATCCCCTCCGTTCCTCGGGGACTGCGGACGGGTGGGACGGTCCGGGCGGGTCACCGGCCCGGTCGGCGGGTGCCATCGCTCAGGCCGTCCCGGCGTCGGACCGCGGCGCCCGTGGGGAGGGCGCCGCCGCGTCGAGGTCGAGCTCGGGGCGGCGCTCCGGCGCGGTCGCGGCCTCGATGAGCTCCAGGGCGGTGAGGACGCGCGGCGTGCTCACGACCGGGGAGACCGGGTCGAGCCGACCGGTGGTCAGGCCGAGGTCGGTCATCCGCCGGGCCGACACGAGGACCCGGGACTCCAGCGCCCCGACCATCTGGTTGTAGGACTCGACCGACCTGGCCAGCGACCGGCCCAGCGTCGCCACGTGGCCGCCCAGCGTCCCCAGGCGCTCGTGGAGCTCCCGGCCGAGGGCGAGCAGCTCCCGGGCGTTGCCGGCCAGCGCGTCCTGCTGCCAGGTGAAGGCGACCGTCCGGAGCAGGGCCATCAGCGAGGCGGGCCCGACGAGCGCGACCCGGGAGGTCAGGGCCCGCTCGTGCAGCGACGGGTCGGCGGACAGGGCGGCCGAGAGGGTCGCCTCGGTCGGGACGAAGCAGACGACCATCTCCGGTGTCGTCGTGAAGGCCGACCAGTATGCCTTGCCGGACAGGTCCTGGACGTGCCGCGACAGGGCCGCCGCGTGCTCACGCAGCAGGGCGGTGCGCTGCCGCGGGTCGAGATCCTCGGCCTGGGCCTGCAGGAAGGCGGTCATCGGGGCCTTCGCGTCGAGCACGAGCACCTTGTCGCCGGGCAGGTGGACGACGACGTCGGGGCGGACCCGCGCGTCGTGCCGGCTGACGGCCGACACCTGCTCCTCGAAGTCGCACCGCCGCAGCATGCCGGTCAGCTCGAGCACCCGCCGCAGCTGGACCTCGCCCCAGGCCCCGCGCACCGAGGAGGCGTTGAGGGACCCGGCGAGGGATCGGGTCTGCTCGGCGAGCGTCGTCGTCTCGCCCGCCACCTGCTGCAGGACGGTGCGCAGCGTGCCGAACTGCTCGACCCGGTCACGCTCGAGCACCCCGACCTGTCGCTCCACGCGGGTCAGGGCGTCGCGCAGCGGCGCGAGGGCAGCCGCCGTCTGGGCGTCGTCGGCCACCGCCGCCTCGAGATCGACGACCCGCTCGCGGAGCAGGTCGCGCTCGGTGCGCAGCGCGGCCAGCCGGCTCGCGGCATACCCGAAGGCGGCGAGGACGCCGACGACGAGTCCGGCGAGGCCGGTGAACCATGCGGTCATGGGCCAACGATGACAGGTGGCACCGACAGGCCGGATGACGGCCTTCGTCGCCTGATCCGTCCGGACGTGATCCCCTCGGCGATCGGTCCGCGTGGCAGCCGAGCGCCTCCGCGGGGCGGGCTATATTCACGACCGTGACCTCAGCCTCCTTCCGGGTCCGGCTCGACGACGCCGTCGACCCTCTCGTCCTCGCCCTCGACGTGGGCTCCACTGCGACGCGGGGCGCGCTGTTCGACGCCTGCGGCACGCCGGTCGCGGGGCGGGTGAAGATCGGCCACGCCTTCACCGTCGGGCAGGACGGCACCTCGCAGATCGACCCCGATCAGGTCACCGGCGAGATCGCCCAGGTCCTCGACGCGCTCGCGGGCCCGGGTGCTCCGGCCGCCGGGCGGATCCGCGGCGTCGCCCTCGACACCTTCGCCTCCTCCCTCGTCGCCGTCGACGGCGAGGGGCGCGCCCTCACCCCGTGCTACACGTATGCCGACAGCCGCTGCTCCGCCGAGGTCGAGGAGCTGCGCGACGAGCTCGACGAGACGGAGGTCCAGCAGCGCACGGGCACCCGGCTCCACACGAGCTACCTCGCCCCCCGGCTGCGCTGGCTCGCCCGGGCCCGGCCGGAGGAGGCCCGGCGGGCCGCCCGCTTCGTCTCGCTCGGGGAGTACGTCCAGCTGCGGCTCGTCGGCGCGACCGCCGCCGGCACCCCCACCGCCGCGTGGACGGGGATGCTCGACCGTCACCTCGGCGTCTGGGACCCCCAGATCCTCGCCGCCGCGGGCATCGGGCCCGAGCGGCTGTCGGCGATCCAGGACCCCGGCGTGCCGCTGCCGGTCGCCGACCCCACCGCGGGCGGCCGGTGGCCCGGGCTGGCCGGTGCCGCGTGGTTCCCGGCGATCGGCGACGGACTCGGCCACAACCTCGGAACCGGCGCCCGCGACGCGAGCGCGATCGGCTGCGGGGCGGCGACGTCCGGGGCCATGCGCGTCGTCGTGCCCGGCCAGCCCGCGCAGCTGCCGACCGGGCTGTGGTGCTACCGGATCGACGCCGGGCGCAGCCTGCTCGGTGGCGCTCTCACCGACGTCGGGCGGGTGTTCGGCTGGCTCGCCTCGGGAGTCGCGGCCGGGCTCACGGCGGCCGAGGTCGACCGGGTGCTCGCGGCCGACCCGACGCCCGGGACCCCTGCCGTCGTGCCGTTCCTCACCGGCGAGCGCAGCACCGGGTGGGCCGCA
>JBDIAL010000315.1:0-3784 GCA_039812405.1 Nostocoides sp. | reverse complement strand
CGCGACGGGCTGCGCGGGTTCCGGCCCGACCCGCACCGCATCGCCGAGGTCGCCGTCGTCGACGGGGTGCACTACGTCGACGACTCGAAGGCGACCAACCCGCACGCGGCGGGAGCCTCCGTCACGGCATACGAGCATGTCGTCTGGGTCGCCGGGGGCCTGCTCAAGGGGGCCGACGTCGACGACCTCGTCGCCGCGGCCGCGGACCGGCTGCGCGGCGTCGTCCTCATCGGGCGGGACCGGGCCCGGATCGCCGACGCACTTGGCCGACACGCGCCCGATGTCCCGGTCGTCGACCTCGACTCCACGGACACTGGGACCATGGATCTCGTCGTCGCGCGCGCAGCCGAGCTGGCCCGCCCGGGCGACGTCGTCCTCCTCGCGCCGGCCGCGGCGTCGATGGACATGTTCGAGAACTACGGTGCCCGCGGAGACGCGTTCGCCGAGGCCGTGCTCCGGCACGCCCGACGCGCCGAGGGCTGAGCGCCGGTGTCCAGCGACGTGGCTCCCTCGTCGGGCGCGGCGGCCAAGGAGCGCGTGGCCGAGTGGGCCCGGCGCCTCGAGGCCCCGACGACGACCTACTACCTCCTGCTCGCGGTGACCGGGGCGCTCGTCCTGCTCGGCCTCGTCATGGTCCTGTCGGCCTCGATGGTGCAGTCGCTGGAGAACACCGACGCCGGCTCCCCCTACACGATCTTCGAGACCCAGGCCGTCTTCGGCGTGGTCGGCTGCCTCGCGCTCCTCGTCTCCGCGCGCTTCCCCACGACGCTGTGGAAGCGCCTCGCGCTGCCCGCGCTCGCCGGGGCGATCCTGCTCCAGATGCTCGTCTTCACCCCGCTCGGGGTGTCGGTGCTCGGCAACCGGAACTGGATCCGCCTCGGCCCGGTGACCGTCCAGCCCTCCGAGCTCATCAAGCTGGGCCTCGTGCTGACAGGGGGCCTGCTGCTCGGCAACAAGCGGCGGCTGCTCGACCGGTTCGCCCACATCCTCTTCCCCTTCCTCGTCCCCGTCGTCGCCGTGTCGATCGGGCTCGTCCTCGTCGGCCACGACCTGGGCACCTGCCTCATCCTCGCGGCGATCGTCGGCGGCATGATGTTCGCCGCAGGGGTGCCGGGGAAGTACTTCGCCGGGGCGTTCGCCCTCGCCGCGGCGCTCGCCACCACCTTCGTCGTGACGAGCTCCAACCGGCTCTCGCGCCTCGACGTGTGGCTCGGTCGCGACACCGACCCGTCCGGTGCCTACCGGCAGCCGCTCCACGGCCGGTACGCCCTCGCCGACGGCGGCTGGTTCGGGCTGGGGCTCGGCGCGAGCCGGGAGAAGTGGAGCTACCTGTCCGAGCCGCACAACGACTTCATCTTCGCCATCATCGGCGAGGAGCTCGGCCTGCTCGGGACGCTCGTCGTCCTCGCGCTCTTCTGCGCCCTGGCCTTCGCCTGCTTCCGGATCGCGACCCGGACGACCGACAACTTCGTGCGCATCGCCTCGGCCGGCATCATGTGCTGGATCACCGTCCAGGCGATGATCAACATCGGCTCGGTCATCGGGCTGCTGCCCGTCATCGGCGTCCCGCTGCCGCTCGTGTCGTCGGGCGGCTCCTCGCTCATCACGACGATGCTCGCGCTCGGCGTGCTCATCTCCTTCGCCCGGGCCGAGCCGGGCTGCCGCGAGGCCCTGGCGGCCAGGTCGTCGGTCGTGCGGCGCTCGCTCGCCGTCCTGCCGGCCCGCCGCTCCCGGGCGGACCGGAGCCGATGAGCCCGAGCCCGACGACGCCGGCGTCCGTGCTCCTCGCGGGCGGCGGGACCGCCGGCCACGTCTCCCCGCTGCTGGCGCTCGCCGACTGCCTCGTCCGGCGCAGCCCGGCGGTGCGCGTCACGGCCCTCGGGACGGCGGAGGGCCTGGAGTCCCGGCTCGTGCCCGAGCGGGGCTACCCGCTGCTCACCGTCCCGCGGGTTCCGCTGCCGCGCAGGCCCTCTGCCGACCTGCTGCGGCTCCCGGCACATCTGCGGGCGGCCGTCCGAGCCGCCGACGAGGCGATCGGTGAGACGGGCGCGGACGTCGTCGTCGGCTTCGGCGGCTACGTGTCGACCCCCGCCTACCTCGCGGCCCGGCGCCGCGGCATACCCGTCGTCGTCCACGAGCAGAACGCCCGGCCCGGGATCGCCAACCGGCTCGGAGCACGGTTCACCCCCTACGTCGGCACGACCTTCGCCTCGACGCGGCTGCGTCACGGCCACCGGGTGGGCATGCCGCTGCGCCTCGAGATCTCGACCCTCGACCGGGCGGCGCGCCGCGAGGAGGCGCTGGCCGCGTTCGGCCTGCGCGACCACCACCCGACCGTCCTGGTGACGGGTGGGTCGCTCGGGGCGCAGCGGCTCAACGTCGCCTTCGGCGACCGGATGGAGGCATTGCGGGACAACGGGATCCAGGTCCTTCACATCGCGGGGCGCGGCAAGGACTTCCCCGGCTCCGTCGACGGCGACCGGCCGCCTTACGTCGTCCTCCCGTATGCCGACCGGATGGACCTCGCATACGCAGCGGCGGACCTCGTCGTGGCCCGGTCCGGGGCCGGCACCGTGTGCGAGCTGACCGCCGTGGGGCTCCCCGCGGTCTACGTGCCGCTCCCGATCGGCAACGGCGAGCAGCGCCTCAACGCCGCCGACGACGTGGCCGCCGGGGGCGGCCTGCTCGTCGAGGACGCCGCCGTGACCCCCGACTGGGTGACCTCCACCTTCGTGCCCCTCGCGCTCGACGCGGACCGGGTGGCCGCCATGGCCGTGGCGTCGGCCTCGGTCGGGGAGCGGGGTGGCGACGAGCTGCTCGCCGACCTGGTCGACGAGGCCTACCGGTTGGGCCGCGCCGATGGGTGAGCGCACCGACGCCGTTCTGCCGCAGTCGATCCGCGACGCCCGGTTCGACGTGACGGGCCCCGTCGTCCCGTCCGGCGACCTCGGCCACGTCCACCTCATCGCCATCGGCGGGGCGGGCATGTCAGCCGTCGCCCGGCTGCTGCTCGCCGCCGGGCTCCCGGTCAGTGGGTCGGACGCGAAGGACTCCCCGGTCCTGGGGTCCCTCGCCGCGGCCGGGGCGAGGGTGCACGTCGGCCACGACCCGGCCCATCTCGGCGCCGCCGACACCGTCGTCGTCTCCTCGGCCGTCCGCGACGACAACGTCGAGCTCGCGGCGGCCCGGGAGCGAGGCCTGCGCGTCCTCCACCGGTCCCAGGCCCTCGCCTCGCTCGGGGCCGGGCTCCACACCGTCGCCGTGGCGGGTGCCAACGGCAAGACGACGACCTCGGCGATGACCGCGGCAGCGCTCGCCGCCGCCGGGCTCGACCCGTCCTTCGCCATCGGCAGCGACGTCCCCCCGTGGGGGGTGAACGCCCGGCTCGGGACGGGGCGGCCCTTCGTCGTCGAGGCGGACGAGAGCGACGGGTCGTTCCTCGCCTACCGTCCCGCCGTCGCCGTCGTGACCAACGTCCAGCCCGACCACCTCGACTTCTACGGCACGGTGCAGCAGGTGCGGGAGGCGTATGCCGCGTTCGCCGGCTCCCGGACGCCCGGGGGGCTGCTCGTCGCCTGCCACGACGACCCCGGGTCGCTCGCGCTCGCCCGGGAGGACCGGAGCCGGGGAGGACGGGTCGTGACCTACGGCACCGACCCGGACGCCGACGTGCGGCTCGTCGACGTCGCCGCCGCATACCGCACGGCGGACGGCTTCGCGGCCCGTGCCGGACTCGTCGGGACGGACGGGGTGCTGCGCGAGCTCGAGCTGTCGGTGCCCGGCC
>JBDIAL010000314.1:0-3799 GCA_039812405.1 Nostocoides sp. | reverse complement strand
GCAGCAGCAGCTGACCATCATCGACGAGCGGCTGGGCGCCATCGAGAGTCGGGTCTCTGCGAGGCCCGTCGAGGAGCAGGCGACGTCAGACCGGAGCGAACAACGACGGTATGGGCTCGTCATCGGCGAGGGCCGCCACGATTCCCCGAGCGGCGGTTAGCGCCTCCCCGATCGTCACGTCCATATCGAGGTAACGGTAGGTGCCGAGGCGACCGACGAAGGTGACCCCGGTCTCACCTTGAGCCGCCTCGAGGTAGTCCGTGAGGATCGACTTGTCGTTGGCGAGCCGGATCGGATAGTAGGGGATGTCATCCTCACCGGCCAGTCTGCTGAACTCACGGAAGCAGACCGTGCCGTCGTGCTCCTCCCAAGGAGCGAAGTGCTTATGCTCGGCGATCCGCGTGTACGGCACGTCGAGGTCGCCGAAGTTCATGACGGGGCAACCCAGGTAGTCCCCGTCTGCCCGGACAAGCTCGAAATCCAGCGTGCGGTAGCCCAGCCGGCCGAAGCGGTAGCCGAACCACCCGTCGAGCGGCCCCGTCCACACCGAATGGTCGTAGCGGTCCCGGTCCGCCTCCGTGTAGGGGGTGGACAGCCGGACCTCGATGCCTGGGTGGTCGAGGATGCGCTCGACGATCGCCGTGTATCCGTCGCGGGGAATGGCCTGGTAGGGATGATTGAAGTAGGAGTCCTCGTAGGTGAAGCGCAAGGGCAGCCGCTTCAGCACGGATGCCGGGATCTCGGCCGGTGGAAGTCCCCACTGTTTCCGCGTGTAGCCCTCGAAGAACGCCTCGTAGAGCCGACGCCCCATGAAGCGCAACGCCTGCTCCTCGAAGTTGCCAGGTTCCTCGATGGTCGTGTCCGCCTGTTCGGCGATGAAGGCTTTCGCCTCCTCCGGCCGCATGGACCGGCCGAAGAGCTGGTTGATCGTCAGCAGGTTGACCGGAAGGAGGTAAACCCGACCTCCGACTGTCGTGCGCACTCGATGGTTGTAGGGGAGGAAGTCACCGAAGCGGTTGACATACGCCCATACCCCCTCGTCCCCCGTGTGGAAGATGTGCGGACCGTAGCGATGGACCATGATGTCCGTCTGCGGGTCACGTTCGGTGTGGCAGTTGCCGGCCACGTGGCTCCGACTCTCGTGGACGACGACAGCGTGACCCGCCTCGGCCAGTTCGCGGGCGATAACCGAGCCGGAGAACCCGGCGCCGGCAATCCCGAACCTCATCGGGCAGACCCTCCTCTTCTCATCCGGGGCCGACGTTGTGGCAAGGGATCTCCACGCATCACGGTTGACACCGTACCGTCGGTGCCATGCGGGACGAAGCGACGACCACGCCGACCGACGAGCATGCCGTGGAATCAGTGGCCGCCCTGGGACGGCCGCTGTGGTCGGTGTTCATCCCGACCCACAACTGCGCTCAGTTCCTCAGCCGGACGCTCGACGGTGTCCTGCGTGAGCTCGGCGAGCGCGACGATGTCGAGATCGTCGTCGTCGACGACTCCTCGACCGACGACCCGGCCCTCGTGGTGGCCGCGCATGGGCGAGGTCGCGTCCGGTACGACCCCAACCCCGAGTGGCTCGGCGCGATAGCCACCTTCAACCGCTGCCTCCGACTGGCTCGCGGCGAGCTGGTCCACCTGCTCCACGGCGACGACATGGTCCTACCGGGGTTCTATGCAGCGATGGAGTCCGCGCTGGCCGAGTCCGGAGCCATGGCGGCGATCTGCCGGGCACGCGACGTCGACGCGGACGACAACGCACTGTACGAGACCAAGTCCTATCGCACAGGCACGGGACTGTGGCCCGATGCCTTGGACGTTCAGTCCGTCTCGAACCGGCTACGAACCCCCTGCCTTGTCGTCCGCCGCGAGACCTATGAGCGCATCGGTGGCTATCGCACGGAATTCCCGCACGTCGCGGACTGGGAGATGTCGGTGCGGATCGCTGCGAACGGGCCCGTCGTGTTCGTCGACAGGACGCTAGCCTGCTACCGCCGGCATGCCGGCTCGGACACCTCGGTCCGGCTGCTGAGCGGGACCAACACGCGCGAGCGCCGCACCGCACTCGCGGAGACCATGAACCATCTGCCCCCGGAGCGCCGCGGTCGGCTGGGGCGGGTCGGGCTGCTCTACACCGCGTACTTCGGGACGCGCATGGCGGTCACGCTGGTCCGTCGTGGCCAGGTCACGGCGTCCGTCCGCCATCTTCGTGAGGTGGCGTTGTGCCTCGGCGCACTCCCGCGCGGCATCCGACCGGCAGCGAGCACCATCACCCCACCATCCGTCCCCCCGCTACCCCCGGCCTCGGCACGTGGCGCGGGGGAGGTGCCGAGGGTGTAGCCCCTCCTCCAGCTCCTGCGGGTGGAGCGCGACGACCGCGTCGTTCATCGCTCGGTGAGCCGTACCCCGAGGTTCATGTGGCCGATGCTGATCCCCTCGAACGACAGGCCTGAGGCATCGAGGAACTCGAGGAACGCCTTGTGCTCGTGGTGCTGCCACCCGTGGTAGCCGAAGTACTCGTCGAAGACGATGACGGTACCCGGGACGAACCGGTCGCCGAGCGCCTCGAAAACGGTCCGCGTCGAGGAGTACAGGTCCGCGTCCAGGTGGGCGAAGGCCAGCGGACCGGAGAACTCCGTGGCGAAGACCGGCACTGTCTCGTCGAACCAGCCCACGTGGAACTCGACATTGGTCACCGGGAGCTCTGGGGGGCGCGCCCCGAGGTCGAAAGCGCCGACACCGTTGGACGTGCCGCCCCAGGCCTGCGGCAGTCCCTCGAAGCTGTCGAAGCCGTGCACTGTGCGATCGGGGAAGAACCGCGCGATCTGGGTCAGCGAGCTGCCCTGGTAGACGCCGAACTCGGCGACCAGACCGTCGATCGTCACCTCCTTGAGGGACTCTGCGACGGCCGGTGGGTTGTGCAGACTGACGCGGACGTGGTCGAAGCGAGAGTCCGAGAGAAGATACGCCACACCCTGCTCGACGGCGCGCTGACGCAGGACGATAGGGACCGACGGAATGGTCCGCCCGACCTGAAGCTCCTTGCGCACCTCTGCTAGCAGCCCGACGACGGAGAGCTCACCACTCACCCTCACACCTCCAATTCCATCGGACGCCGCAGCCTAGCCACCGCGAGTGAACGAACGGGAACGTCTGGCCGACGAACCGTCGACGCCATGCCGAACCGCGCGAGTCTCACCCACCTTCACCCTGCTGGTGAGGAAGCCCCAACCCCACGGCAAGTGCATGGCCCAGAGGACCGGCACGAGATACGCCCGCTCGCGGGGGGTCAGCCCCTTGCCGACGAGAATGCTGCCCACGGTGGTCGCCGCCACATACCCCACCGGCACAGCCCATGCCGGGCGGCAGACGAACCCGAGCACGGCCCCGCCGGCGACGGCCACGAGCGCTGCCGGTGGAGCGAGGTAGCGGCCGTTGAGCGTCCCCTCATGGGTTCGCGCAACGGCCCGGCGCCACCGACCGTAGTCGCGGTATTGCCGGGCCAGGGTCGTCAGGGTGGGACGAGGGCGGTATGTCACGCGTAGCCGTGGCGAGAACCATACGACTCCGCCGGCTTGTCGGATGCGATGGTTCAGCTCCCAGTCCTGGGCCCGGGTGAACCGCTCGTCATAGCCGCCGAGCCGGTCCAACCATTCCTTGCGGAACACCCCGAGGTAGACGGTGTCCGCGGGGCCGGGCTCCCCGCCGGTGTGGAAGGCGCTGTTGCCGACCCCGAGGCGGGAGGTCATCGCGGCGGCGACCGCCTTCTCGAACGGCGTGACGCCCTCGGCGTCCA
>JBDIAL010000313.1:0-3826 GCA_039812405.1 Nostocoides sp. | reverse complement strand
TTGCCTGCTGCCCCTGGCGGCGCCGGGCAGCGACGGGGCTCGGCGGCGACGGCGTCCGGGCGGCCCGATGACCGGTGGGCGTCACCTCACCCGAGAAGCAGCCACTTCGCGGGGGAAGCGTTGTCGGGTGAGGTGTCCCTTTGTCGTGGAACCCGATAAAGGGCACGGGGGCCGGGCGGCACGTGAGGCGGGAGTGGAGGCCTGGTGATGGGGGAGGAGGCGGGCCGGCGCGGACGCTAGGCGCGGAGCTCGACGAGATGATCGGCGATCCGGCCGATCGCCTCGGACAGGACGTCGACGTCGGGCAGGGTGACGAGGCGGAAGTGGTCCGGCGCGAACCAGTTGAAGCCCGTCCCGTGCGTCACGAGGATCTTCTTGCTCCGCAGCAGGTCGATGACGAAGGCCTCGTCGTCCTCGATGGGGTAGACCTCGGGGTCGAGGCGCGGGAAGCAGTAGAGCGCTCCCTCCGGCTCGACGCACGACACGCCGGGGATCGCGTTGAGCATCCGGGAGGCGAGCTTGCTCTGCTCGTAGAACCGGCCACCGGGCGCGACGAGCTCGCTGACCGACTGGTAGCCCCCGAGCGCGGTCTGGATGGCGTGCTGGGCGGGGACGTTGGCGCACATCCGCATGTTCGCCAGGAGGGTGAGCCCCTCGAGGAAGTCCTCCGCGAGGTACTTCGGGCCGGAGATCATGACCCAGCCGGCGCGGTAGCCGCACACCCGGTAGGCCTTGGACAGCCCGCTGAAGGTGAGGCAGAGGACGTCGTCGGCGGCGTAGGAGGCCGTGTGGTGGTGGACGGCGTCGTCGAAGAGGATCTTCTCGTAGATCTCGTCGGACATGAGGACGAGGTCGTGGCGGCGCGCGACGTCGACGAGGGCCCGGACCGTCTCCTCGCTGTAGACGGCGCCGGTCGGGTTGTTCGGGTTGATGACGACGAGCGCGTGGGTGTGCTCGGTGATCTTGGACTCGATGTCCTCGATGTCGGGGTTCCAGCCGTTCGCCTCGTCGCAGCGGTAGTGGACCGGGGTGCCGCCGGCGAGCGTCACGGCCCCCGTCCACAGCGGGTAGTCCGGGGCCGGCACGAGGATCTCGTTGCCGTCGTCGACGAACGCCTGGAGCACCATGCTGATGAGCTCGGACACCCCGTTGCCGATGAACACGTCGTCGACGGAGGTCTCGGTGAGCCCCCGCGACTGGTAGTACTGCGCGACCGCGGTCCGGGCGCTGTAGATCCCCCGGCTGTCGGCATACCCCTGCGACTCGGGCAGGTTGTGGACCATGTCGGCGACGATCGCCTCGGGCGCCTCGAACCCGAACGGCGCGGTGTTGCCGATGTTCAGCTTGAGCACCTTGTGACCCTCGGCCTCCAGCCGCTGGGCCTCGACGAGGATGGGCCCCCTCACGTCGTACCGCACGTGCATGAGCTTCCTGCTCTGGGTGATGGGGCGCATGCGTCCGATTCTCTCAGGGCGGTCTCCCGGGGCGGCATGCCGGGCCGTATGCCGGAGGGCGGGTCGACCCGGCGGTGCGGCGCTCGCGGGGTGCGCCGGCGGTCCGGCTGGCATAGTCAGGACCCGTGAGCACCGCTGCGCCTCCCGACCGTCCCGACCGCCCACCGGGCCCCGCCGAGCCGGGAACCCCTATCGAGGCGGGCACCCCCGCCGACCGGGCCGCCCTCGGCGAGCTCGTCGCTGCCCTCGGGGAGGACCTCGTCGTCACCCGGCCGGAGAGCATCGAGGCCTACCGCCGGGACTGGACCGCCGACGCGAGCGCCGGCATGCCGCTCGCCGTCGTCCGCCCGCGCACGGCGGCCCAGGTGCAGGAGACGCTGCGCTGGGCCTCGGCCCACCGCATACCCGTCGTCCCTCGGGGGGCCGGGTCCGGCCTGTCCGGTGGCTCGCTCGCGGTGGACGGGGCCGTCACGCTGTCCCTCGACCGGATGACGGCCGTCGAGATCGACGTCGCCTGCCGGGTCGCCGTCGTCGAGCCGGGGGCTCTCAACGCCGACGTGAAGCGGGCGGCCGCGGCGCACGGCCTGTGGTACCCGCCGGATCCGTCCTCCTTCGAGATGTGCTCGATCGGGGGCAACGTCGCGACGAACGCCGGCGGGCTGTGCTGCGTGAAGTACGGCGTGACGACCGACTACGTCCTCGGGATGGACGTCGTCCTCGCCGACGGGACGCTCGTCACCCTCGGCGGCAAGCGGCTCAAGGACGTCGCGGGGCTCTCGCTGCTCAAGCTGTTCGTCGGCAGCGAGGGGACGCTCGGCGTCGTGACCCGGGCCGTCCTGCGGCTCGTGCCGGCCCAGCCGCCGCGCTCGACGCTCGTCGCGACGTTCGCGACGGTCGAGGACGCGGCGGGGGCGGTCGTCGGGGTGTGCGCCGAGGTCCGTCCGGCCCTCATGGAGCTCATGGACCGGACCTCGATCAACGCCGTCGAGGACTACCGCGCGATGGGCCTGGACCGGTCGGCGGGTGCCCTGCTGCTCGCCCAGTCCGACGCGCCCGGGGCGGCCGCGGCCCTCGAGATCGGCGCGATGGAGCGGGTGTGCGCGAGCGCCGGGGCCGTCGAGTGCTTCGTCACCGACGACCCGGAGGAGGGGGAGGCGTTCGCCGAGGCACGCCGGGCGGCGTTCCCCGCCATCGAGCGCCGCGGCTCGATCCTCCTCGAGGACGTCGGGGTCCCCGTGCCGATCCTGCCCCGGCTGCTCGTCGGGATCGAGGAGATCGCCGCCCGGCGCGGGCTGGAGATCCCCGTCGTCGCCCACGCGGGTGACGGCAACACCCACCCGATCGTCGTCCACGACGCGTCCGACCCGGCATCCGTCGCCGCGGCCCGGGCCGCCTTCGCCGAGATCATGGCCCTCGCGATCGACCTCGGCGGCACGATCACCGGCGAGCACGGCGTCGGACGACTCAAGAAGGCCGCCCTGCCCGACCAGCTCGGCCCCGACGTCATGGCCCTGACCCGCCGGATCAAGGACGCCCTCGACCCCCAGGGGATCCTCAACCCGGGGGCGGTGCTGTGACCGGCCCGAGCCCGACCCCGGTGACCCGCCGCGTCTCGGCCCGGCTGGCGGGCCAGGTCCTCGCGCCGTCCGAGCTGATCCTCGCCGTCGCCGTCGCCGTCGGGCCCCGGATCGTCGAGGAGTCGCTCACGGTCACCGTCGACGGGTCCCCGGTCCCGGTCGTCGAGGTGGCCGACGACGCCGGTGTCCGGCGGCACGTCGTCGAGCGGCTCCCGACGGGCGGCCTCGCCGTCGAGTATGCCGCCGTCGTCGAGGGCCGTGCCCCGGCGGACCCGGTCCGGCCTATCGACCCGATCGAGATGACGTGGCCGAGCCGCTACTGCGACTCCGACCGGCTCGGGCCGGTGAGCTGGGACGGCTTCGCCGGGCTCGAGGGCCGGGAGCTCGTCGAGGCCGTCGTCGGCTGGGTGTCGCGCAAGGTCGCCTACGTCAGCGGCTCGACCGACGTCCTCGACGGGGCGACCGAGGTCTACCTCGCGCGCCAGGGGGTGTGCCGCGACTTCGCCCACCTCACGACGGCGCTGCTGCGCGCCAAGGGCGTGCCCGCCCGCCTCGTCTCGGTCTACGCCCCCGGTCTCGACCCGATGGACTTCCACGCCGTCGTCGAGGTCCTCCTCGACGGTCGCTGGTACGTCTACGACGCGACCGGCCTCGCGCCACGGGCCGGGCTGCTGCGGATCGCCTCGGGGCGGGACGCCGCGGACACCGCCTTCCTCACCGTCCCGCGGGGGAACGTCCGCCTCGACCGGCTCACCGTGACCGCCGTCATCGACCCGGAGCTCCCCGCCGAGGACC
>JBDIAL010000312.1:0-3846 GCA_039812405.1 Nostocoides sp. | reverse complement strand
GAGCCGTCCCAGCGGTCGGATCCCCTCGCCGGCCCCGCGTCGCGGGCGGGCGGGACCGGTGCCCCCCGACCAGGTCGCCCCGACCCCGAGACGCTCCTCGCCGGCCTCAACCCGCAGCAGCGGGCGGCCGTCCTCCACGAGGGAGGGCCGCTGCTCATCGTCGCCGGCGCAGGGTCGGGCAAGACGAAGGTCCTCACGACCCGCATCGCCTACCTCCTCGCGGAGCGCGGGGTGCAGCCCGGCCAGGTGCTCGCCATCACCTTCACCAACAAGGCGGCCGCGGAGATGCGCGAGCGGGTCGAGGGGCTCGTGGGGCCGCGGGCGGCGGCCATGTGGGTCCTGACCTTCCACAGCGCGTGCGTGCGGATCCTGCGCCGGGAGGCGGCGCACGTCGGGCTCAAGTCGACTTTCTCGATCTACGACGCCGCCGACAGCCAGCGGCTCATGGCCATGGTGGTGCGCGACCTCGACCTCGATCCCAAGCGCTACAACCCGCGCGCCTTCAGCCATCAGGTGAGCAACCTCAAGAACGAGCTCGTCGACGAGGAGACGTATGCCCGCCGCGTCGGCTCCGAGGACAACGCCGACGGCCCCGGGGGGACGCATCAGGAGCGGGTCCTCGCGGAGGCCTACACGGCATACCAGCGCCGGCTCCGGCAGGCCAACGCGATGGACTTCGACGACCTCATCATGACGACGGTCCACATGCTCCAGGCCTTCCCGGAGGTCGCCGAGCACTACCGGCGGCGGTTCCGGCACGTCCTGGTCGACGAGTACCAGGACACCAACCACGCGCAGTACGTCCTCGTCAAGGAGCTCGTCGGCACGGCGGGCGCGCCCGACGCCGCCGGCGGGACGCGCGTCGAGCCGAGCGAGCTGGTCGTCGTCGGTGACGCCGACCAGTCGATCTACGCGTTCCGGGGGGCGACGATCCGCAACATCGTGGAGTTCGAGCAGGACTACCCCGACGCGACGACGATCCTTCTCGAGCAGAACTACCGCTCGACGCAGACCATCCTCACGGCGGCCAACGCCGTCATCGCCCAGAACGCCCAGCGCCGCAAGAAGAACCTGTGGACCGAGGCCGGGGGCGGGGCGCCCATCGTCGGCTACGTCGCGGACAACGAGCACGACGAGGCGGCCTTCGTCGCCCGGACCATCGACGCCCTCGGCGACGCGCACGGCGTCCGGCCGCGCGACGTCGCGGTGTTCTACCGCACCAACGCCCAGAGCCGGGCGCTGGAGGAGGTGTTCGTCCGCGTCGGGCTGCCCTACAAGGTCGTCGGCGGCACCCGCTTCTACGAGCGCAAGGAGATCAAGGACGTCATCGCCTACCTCCGGGTGCTGTCCAACCCGGCCGACACGGTGAGCCTGCGGCGCATCGTCAACGTGCCCAAGCGGGGCATCGGCGACCGGGCCGAGGCCGTCGTCGCCGCGCTCGCCGAGCGCGAGCGGATCACCTTCCTCCAGGCGCTCGGCCGGCCCGAGGACGCACCGGGCATCGCGTCGCGGTCGATGACGGCGATCAAGGGGTTCACCGCGCTGCTCGAGGAGCTGGGCCGGGTCCGGGACGACGAGGAGACCGGTGTCGCCGACCTGCTGGAGGCGATCGTCGAGCGATCCGGCTACCTCGCCGAGCTGCGGGCCAGCCACGACCCACAGGACGAGAGCCGCATCGAGAACCTCGCCGAGCTCGTCGCCGTGGCGCGGGAGTTCGACCAGACGCGGGCCGAGACGGGGGAGGTCGTCAGCCTGGAGGACTTCCTCGAGCAGGTCTCGCTCGTCGCCGACGCCGACGAGATCCCGGTCGAGGGAGACGACAGCGGGGTCGTCACCCTCATGACGCTGCATACGGCCAAGGGCCTGGAGTTCCCCGTCGTCTTCCTCACCGGTCTCGAGGACGGCACCTTCCCGCACATGCGCTCGCTCGCCGAGCCGCGGGAGCTGGAGGAGGAGCGGCGGCTCGCCTACGTCGGCATCACCCGGGCCCGGGAGCGGCTGCACATCTCCCGCGCGGCCGTGCGGTCGGCCTGGGGTGCTCCGCGCTACAACCCGGCGTCGCGCTTCCTCGACGAGATCCCGACCGACCTCGTCGACTGGGAGCGGGAGCAGGCGACGCTGCCGACCCACTCGACGTCGATGCACTCGGGGCGTTCGACGGGCCGGTCGGCCGGCCAACCGGCCATCGCGACGCTCGCGCAGCGTCCGGGCGTGCGGTCACCCGGCAACCGACCGATCATCGCGTTGCACCCGGGGGACCGGGTCACCCACGACGCGTTCGGCGTCGGCAGCGTCGTGCGTGTCGAGGGGGAGGGCGAGGGCACGATGGCGCACGTCGACTTCGGCGGGGAGTCCGGGGTCAAGCGGCTGCTGCTGCGCTACGCCCCACTCGAGAAGCTCTGACGGGATGACGGGCTTCCGAGAAGCCGACGCCCTGCGGGAGCCGATCCGAAGCCTCGACCGAGGAGGCTCGACGTTCGATTGGGATTCCAATACCTCGCTGGTCTTGAGTGAGCGCTATCGGGCGCGCCAGCTGCCGTTGCTCCGTGCGGGGCCGCGTCCTACCGTCGGGCCCGAGGACCTCGCCCCTGGGGAGTTCTGGCCCTCGGTGCGGTCCGCCGTGCTCCCGGTCCCCGACAGCATCATGGGCAATCGCCTCTTGGCCGGCTTCCTCGCCGACCTCGCGGCGAGCAGCGCCGGCAGCACGGTCTGGTTCGACGGTCTGCGAGCGCGGGCGGGCCGTGTCCACGCGACCCTGGTCTCGGGGATAGACCTTACGGGGCGATCTCCGGAATACCTGCGCCAGACGTCCACCTGCTCCTCCGACGGAGTCGACGTCGTGGTCCACGGTCCCTGGATCGGGCACTGGAACTCCGGGCGGATCTACCTCCCCCTGAGTGCCGCCGACGACCGCTCGGAGCGGGTCATCCGAGATGCTCGGCGACGGTGGGGTGGTCAGGAGGGCGTCCTGTTGGCCGGCTTCCTGCAGCTCGAGCGTGACGTCACCGATGAGGCATACGCTGCGCTCCGAGAGCTGATCTCGCGATATCGAGAGGCCGTCAGGATCACGGTGCACGTTCCCGAGCTCGCGATCATGGAGACCATGGACGACTTGGTGCTGCGCTCTCAGGTGGTCGCTCGTCAGCCGTTCCCCGAGGAGCCCGATTCTCCACGCTGACCGGCTTCGCCATCGCCGTCAGTGGCCAGGAGTGGCCGACGCGCGGGTCCGAGCACTGTCGGCATACTGCCCCGACGGTCCGAGTCGGGTCGTGACGATTATGGAGTGCCGGTCAGGACAGCTGCTTGACGAACAGCCTGTGCTTCAGGAGCCACGGCCGAGGGTTCACCGCGGCGCCACCCTTGGGATGGATCTCGACGTGCAGGTGCGGACCGGTGGAGTGACCGGTGCTGCCGGAGTAGCCGACGAGCTGGCCGGGGGTGACCCGCTGGCCGACCTTGACCGCGAACCGGCTCTGGTGCTCGTAGAAGGAGACGGTGCCGTCCCAGTACCTGATCTTCGTCGTGTGACCGCCGCCGCCCCACCAGCCCGTCCAGATGACGGTGCCGCTCGACATCGCCCTGATCGGGGTGCCGACGGGCGTGGCGAAGTCGTCGCCCTCGTGCATGCGGCCCCAGCGCATCTTGAAGCCCGAGGTGAAGCGTCCGCTGCGCATCGGCTGGACCCACCGGTGGGCGGCGGCCCTCGCGGCGGCTGCTCGCTGGTCGCGGGCGGCCTGCTCGGCGGCCCGTTCGGCGTCGAGTGCGGCCTGCTTGGCAGCCTCCTCACGGGCGGCGAGGTCGGCGGTGTCGCCGCCCGTCGCGGCCGGCGTCGTGCCGGGTTCCGAG
>JBDIAL010000311.1:0-3860 GCA_039812405.1 Nostocoides sp. | reverse complement strand
GCCGGCTGCTCGACCGTGGCCCCTTCGGTCGAGCGGGCGGACGCCGCGCGGCATGGCGTCGCCACGTCGCGCGCCGGGTCCTCGCGGCGGCGCTCGCCGCGCTCGCCGTCCTCGTCGTCACGCGCGCGATCTCTCCTCCGCCCCCGCCAACGCGCAGCGTCCTCGTCGCGGCGCACGACCTGCCCGCGGGTGCGACCTTGGGGAGGAGTGACGTCGAGCTGCGCCGATATGCCGTCGGGCTCGTCCCGCCCTCCGCGGGCCTCACGAGCGCCGACGTCGACGGGAGGGTCGCCGCCGGGCCGCTGCGGGCCGGCGACATCGTCACCGAGTGGCGGCTCGTCGGCCCGGGGCTCCTCGCCCGCCTGCCTCCGGGTGACGTCGCCGTCCAGGTGACCACCTCGGCGGCGGAGTCCGTCGTCCAACCCGGGCGCCACGTCGACGTGTACGTCCCGGGCAGCGCCGTGCCCGCGGCGAGCGCCGCCCTCGTCCTCGCCGTGCTGCCGGGCAGGGAGGACACAGGTCTCGGCGCTGCCGCGCACTCGGCTGTGGTCCTCGCCGTGCCCGAGGGCTCGGCGGGCCGACTCGCGGCCCCGACCGACGCGAGCGGGGCCGCGACCGACGAGGTGCGGCTGGCCGTGCGGGGGACCGACTGACAGGCCGCTCGGGGAGCGTCTGACAATCCGTTCGGGGCTCGGCTGACAATCCGGATGACGCGCGAATCAATTGGCGGGGCGAGGAACCCGGAGTAACCTGCCGTATCGCACGGGCCGTAGACGCAGGGGCGCGTCCGAGCACCCGGCAACCCACCCGACCCACAGATCGGAGAAACCCGTGAAGGGCTTCAAGGACTTCATCATGCGCGGCAACCTCGTCGAGCTGGCCGTCGCGTTCATCATGGGCACCGCGTTCGCCGCGGTCGTCACCGCGTTCACCAAGATCATCATCGAGCTGCTCGCCAAGGCCGGCGGCGCTCCGGACTTCGACAGCTGGAAGCCGGGCGGACTCACCTCCATCGGGCCGTTCCTCACCGCGCTGGTCGGCTTCATCATCATGGCAGCCGTCCTCTACTTCTTCGTCGTCAAGCCCTACGAGATCGCGAAGAAGCGCTTCACCGAGGCACCGGCGGAAGAGGGGCCCGCGCCCGACGCCCAGATGGTCGAGCTGCTCCAGGAGATCCGCGACCAGCTGAAGACGCGCGGCTGACCGAGGCCGCTCCGCAGACTCCACGAGGACGGGGCGCCGACCACCGAGACCCGGTGGTCGGCGCCCCGTCCTCGTCGCTTCCCGCCCGACCTGGTCTGTCTGACCTGCCGGCCGGCCGCGCGCTCGCCTGCCGCTGACTGCTGCTCGACGGCCGCCAGCGCAGCAGCGGCTTCCGACCGGCTCAGCCGCGGGTCACTCCCAGTGGGGAGGTCGCTGCTCCTGGAGCCACCGATCGTGAGCGGAGTCCTCGCGCCACTCCCCCCACCCGGCGTCGGTGTCGTCGCGCGTCTGCTCCGGCGGCCTGCGCGGCCGTCGCTGCCGAGCCTGCTCGGACTGGTCCGCTGCCTCGCCCTCGGGCTCTCGGGTGTCGTCGGTCACGACGGCTCCTGCTCGGCACCCGGTCCGGCGGGCTCGCCGGTGACGGCCTCCGCACCGTCCGCGTCGGCGGCCTCCACACCGTCCGCGTCGGCGGCCTCCACACCGTCCGCGTCGGCGGGTTCCACACCGTCCGCGTCGGCGGGCTCCACCGGCTCGGCCGGCTGTGCGCCGCCGGGCTGCGGCGCCGGCGCGTCGACGACGTAGCGGGCCGCGCTGACGATGCGCGACACGTCGCGCGCGGGGTCACGGAACAGATCGGTCGTCCACACCCGCACGTGCGTCCAGCCGAGCCGTTCGAGGTGCTCGGGCCGGAGTCGGTCACGGTCCCGGACGCTCCGCAGGGCGGCGTATGCCGGGCCGTCGGCTTCCACGGCGAGGGCCAGCCGACCACGGTCGTGGGGGTCCTCGACGACGATGTCGATGCGCTGGCTCGAGGTGCCGAAGCCCTCGTGGACGGTGAGGCCCACATCCCGCAGTCGCTGGGCCAGCTCGCCGACGACGACGGCACCGGGCGAAGCCGTCGACCGGGAAGCCGTGGTTCCCGAGGCCGTCGACTCCGACGCAGCGGAGCCCGGTGACGCGGTCGCGGGCGACGCCGCCCCTGCGGTCGTCGATCCGTCGGTCGTCGCCCCCTCGGTCGCCGACCCCTCGGATGTCGGGGCCTCGACCACCGAACCCTCCGACCCGCCCTCGGCGACCGGAGCCGGCCGGCCGCCGCGAGCGGCATACGCGAGGTAGTCGCGCAGCAGCTGGGCGCCCCGCGCCTTGAGCCGCGACGGGTCGAGGTCGTCGGCGGCGAGCGAGGAGACGACCGTCATCCGGCGCCGCGCCCGGGTCACGGCGACGTTGAGACGCCGCTCGCCGCCCTCGAGGTTGAGCGGGCCGAACCGGTGGAGGACCCGGCCGTGGGGCGTCTTGCCGTAGCCGATGGACAGGATGATGGCGTCGCGCTCGTCGCCCTGGACGCGCTCGAGGTTCTTGACGAAGAAGGGCTCGGGCCGGTCGTCGGTGAAGAACCGCTCCAGTCCCGGCTCCCGGCCCACCGCACGACGCACCGCATCCTCCAGGCGGGCGGCGTGCTTGATGCCGAGCGCGATGACGCCGAGCGACTCCGTCCGGTGGGTCCGGACGTGCTCGAGGACCAGCTCGACGACCCGCTCGACCTCGGCCGTCGTCGTCTCGACCGCCTCCTCCCCCTCGGCGAGGACGCCCTGGCCCTCGACGAGCTCCAGCCGCAGGACGTCCTGCGCGGACGGGCCGGGGAAGGTCACGAGACTCCCGGCATACACCTCCTCGTTGGCGAAGGCGACGAGCCGCTCGTCCTGCGAGCGGTAGTGCCACGAGAGCTGGCGGGTCGGCAGGGCCGCGGCGAGGACGTCGAGGAT
This sequence comes from Nostocoides sp., assembly GCA_039812405.1. Taxonomy (GTDB): domain Bacteria; phylum Actinomycetota; class Actinomycetes; order Actinomycetales; family Dermatophilaceae; genus Nostocoides. The sequence goes on along the minus strand of JBDIAL010000311.1, from coordinate 894 downwards.
CGACTCGAACCCCTCGGTGAGTCCCTCGTCGGGGACGTCGCCGAGGTCGCCCGGGGTCGCGGTGAAGAAGGTCGTCGGCGGCAGCTGGTGGGCATCGCCGGCGACGACGACCTGCCGGGCGCGGGAGATCGCGGAGATCGCCTCGGCGGGCGGGATCTGGGACGCCTCGTCGAAGATGACGACGTCGAACCACTGCCCCGGCGGCAGGGTCGAGGCGACGACGAGCGGGGACATGACCCAGCAGGGCGTGACCGCCGTGACGAGGTCGCCGGCCACCGGCAGCAGGTCGCGCAGGGAGCGGTGACGCCGGGTGCGCCCGGCCTCGGCACGGACGAGGGCCTCCTGCTGCGGGACGTCCCGGCGCACCTGGTCGACCCGGTCGGCGACGGCGGCGCGGATCCGGGTGGCCGTCTCGGCGAGGTAGGTGCGGTCGGCCGCCGCGTAGGCCTCCTCGGCCGTGCGGAGCGCGTCACCCGAGTGCGCGCCGTAGGCCGGGTCCCGCAGGGCGACCTCCTCGATGAGCGAGATCCACCAGATGTGGTCGAGCTCGGCGCTCACCTGGCCCGGGGGGAGCGAGCGCTCGGCGAAGTCGTCGACGATGGGCTGCAGCCCGGCCGCGCGCATCTCGTCGAGCGTGCCGATGACCGTCGGGATGATGGTGAGCCGCTCCGGCCGGGCGTCGAGGGCGGCGAGCCGCCCGCGCAGCTGCGGCAGCGGCGTCGCGAGCAGGTCGCCGCCGGCGTGGGTCTCCTCGAGCCGCTGGCCGAGCCAGGTCAGGTCGCCCGTCAGGCTCTCGTATGCCGACTCCGCGGCGTCGAGGTCGGCCGGGATCTCGGGCCGGCCGCCGCCGCCGGCCATGGCGCGCCACACGTTCCGCTGGTCGCCCGCCTCGAG
>JBDIAL010000310.1:0-3867 GCA_039812405.1 Nostocoides sp. | reverse complement strand
CCCGGGCGAGGTCCTCGGCGTTGGCGGCGACGACGGACTCGGTCGCGGCGAGGAGCGCGTCGGCCATCGCCTCGAGCGCGGCGTCCTTGTCGGCCCGGGTGAGGAGCGCGACGCGGCGGGCGGCCTCCTGGGCCCTCGTGGCGATCTCGGTGACCTGGGCCCGCGCGGCCGCGGTGGCGTCGACAGTGTCGGTCGTCATGCCTCCCAGGGTATGCCGAGGAGGCCCGGCAGGCGGAGGGGCAGGTTCCGCTCCTGCCACGGTGGCGCCCACGGCGTCCGGCCTCGTGTCTGTCCCTCCGTCGACGCTCAGCCGAGGTGTCCGCGGGCGGCGACCGCCCAGGTCACGGGCTCGCTGCCGTCGCTCGTCGTCACGACGAGCTCGTCCACCTCGTTGACGACGGGGCACACGTGGTTGGCGACGACGGGCAGCACGGTCCCGAGCGGTGGCCGGGGCTGCCCGGGCGGGATCCCGAGATAGCCGTGGTACTCGTTGAGGCGGAACAGCGCCGGCCCGTCCAGCGGCGACACCCCGGGGAGGACGGCCCGCCCGAAGCCCTTCTCGGGGTCCCCCTCGCGTCCGAGCACCTTCGTCCCGGCATCGAGGATGACCTGTCCGGGCACCCGGTCGCTCACGACCGTCGCGGCCACGAAGAGCGCCAGCTGCTGCGCTGTGCACGCCCCGAGCCGCAGGTTGCCCAGGTCGCCGAAGACGTACTCGCCGGGCCGGACCTCGGTGATCGGGTCGTGGGCGGACAGCGCGGTCGTCGGCGTCGACCCGCCGCTGACCACCTCGGGCGCGATGCCGACGGACTCCAGGCTGCGCGCAGCCGCGGTGAGCGCCACCCGCTGCTCCTGGGCGGCCCGGGGAGGCGCGTCCAGGCTCCGGCTGCCCTGGCCCGGGTAGGTGTAGACGCCGACGGGGCGCAGCCCCTGCCGACGGGCGGCCAGGGCGATCGCACCGGCGTCCTCGGGCCGGGCCCCGGAGCGCCCCGCGCCACAGTCGACCTCGACGACGACCTCCAGGCGCTCGGGGGTGTCGCCCATGGCGCGGCCGAGCAGCTCGACCGCCTCGGGGTTGTCGACGCCGACCCGGAGCCGGACCGACCCGGCGAGGCGCCGGATCCGCTCCGGCTTCGTGCCGGCGGGCCAGACGGGGTAGGCGAGGAAGAGGTCGTCGCACCCGGCCGCCGCGAAGACCTCGGCCTCGCCGAGGGTGCCGACCGTGAGGCCGACGGCGCCCGCGGCCAGCTGCAGGCGGCCGATCTCGGGGCACTTGTGCGTCTTCGCGTGGGGCCGCAGGTCCAGGCCGTGCGCGGTCGCGAAGTCCTGCATCGTCTCGATGTTGCGGCGCACGACGTCGAGGAGCACGACGACCGCGGGGGTGTCGACCCGCCGCCGGGCCAGCCCGTCGAGGGCCTGCCGGAACCCCTCAGCCACCCCCTGGGCCTCGCTCACCCCACGGGTCCTTCCGGTCGCCGGATCGGTCTTGTCGATTGTTGACGATCGATATCGGCCGTGTCAATGCGAGGCATCGACGGGTGGGAGGATCGGCGGGTGACGACGATCCTCTCGATCCAGTCCCACGTCGCATACGGGCACGTGGGCAACTCCGCGGCCGTCTTCCCGCTCCAGCGCCTCGGGGTCGAGGTGTGGAGCGTGCCGACGGTCGTGTTCAGCAACCACACCGGGTACGGCGCCTGGCGCGGACCGCACGTCCCGGCCGGTGAGGTGAGCGAGGTGGTCCTCGGGATCCAGGAGCGCGGGGCGTTCGCGGAGGTCGACGCGGTGCTGTCCGGCTACCAGGGCGGGCCCGAGATCGGCGCGGTCATCCTCGACACGGTGGCTCGGGTCAAGGCAGCCAACCCGGCGGCGATCTACGCCTGCGACCCGGTCATGGGCAACGCGCGGAGCGGCTGCTTCGTCGACCCCGCGATCCCCGTGCTGCTGCGCGAGCGGGTCGTCCCCCAGGCGGACCTCATCACGCCGAACCAGTTCGAGCTCGGGTTCCTCACGGGCACGCAGCCGCGGACGGTCGCCGAGACGCTGGCTGCGGTCGACCTGGTGCGGACGATGGGTCCCTCGATGGTCCTCGTCACCTCGGTCGAGCAGCCGGACGCCCCCGACGACGCGATCGAGATGATGGCCTGTATGCCGGAGGGCACCTGGATCGTCCGCACGCCCCGTCTCCCGATGAAGGCCAACGGGTCCGGCGACGTGACGGCCGCCCTGTTCACCGCCCACCTGCTCGCGACGGGGGCGGCCGACGTGGCGCTCGCCCGCACCGCGAGCAGCGTGTTCGACCTGCTCGAGCTGACCCTCGACTCCGGCCGGCGTGAGCTCCAGCTGGTTCAGGCCCAGGAGTCGATCGCCCACCCGAGCCCGCAGTTCGCCGTCACCCGCGTCGCCTGAACCGGGTTTCGGCGATTTCGTGGGGACCCTGATCTCCGCCCTACGTGACACGTCAGCTCGTGGAGTCAGGTGAATACGGCAGTGTGACCACCGTGCTGCTGCCGTCGGGATGGGTCACGACCAGCGTGCACCTGCTGCGCGTGGCACGAAGTCCCACCGCGACCAGCCCCTCGCCCCCATCTGTGGCCTTCCACTGCTGATCGATGACCCCGCATCCGGTCGGGTCCAGGCCCACCGTGCTGCCTTGCGAGCACGTCGCCGACACCTGGACGAGGACATCGGGCTCGCTGCTCTCGAGGGCCGTTACCGTGCCGGGCTTGGTCGCATCGGCGATGACGGGCGCAGCGATCGACTCTGAGACGGTGTAGCCGCACACCGTGGTGGGGCCACCGCTGTAGGTCCTCGAACCGCACCCTCCCACCCCCAGGGCAGCCGCCGACAGTGCGACAACGCCCCCAGACGTACGAACCAGACTCCGCCGACGGCGCCCACCACGACGCGCGGCTCGGGTCACAGAACGACGAGGTCGTCGCGGTGGATGACCTCCCGCTCGTACCCGGGCCCGTAGGCGCGGGTCAGGTCCCGCGTCGTCCGGCCGATGAGCCGGGGCAGCTCGACCGAGCCGTAGTTGACCAGGCCGCGGGCGATGACGGTGCCGTCGGGACCGCAGACGTCGACCGCGTCGCCGTCGGCGAAGGTCCCCTCGACGCCGACGACCCCCGCGGGGAGGAGGGACTTGCGGCGGACGGTCAGCGCCCGCACGGCGCCATCGTCGATGACGAGGCGGCCCCGGGCCGTCGTCGCGTGGGCGAGCCACAGCTTGCGGGACGCCCGCCGGGTCGACCCGGGCGCGAACACCGTCCCGACGTCGGCTCCGGCGAGGGCCGGCACGACCTGCTGCGCCGAGGTGAGGAGGGTGGGCACGCCCGCCGCCCCGGCGATGGCGGCCGCCTCGACCTTGGTGAGCATCCCGCCGCTGCCGACGGCCGAGCCCGTCCCGCCGATCTCGATGGCCTCGAGGTCCCGGGGGGAGCCCACGACGGGCACCCGCCGCGACCCGGCCCGGCGCGGCGGGCCGTCGTAGAGGGCGTCGACGTCGGTGAGCAGGACGAGCGCGTCGGCGGCGACGAGGTGGCAGACGAGGGCCGCGAGCCGGTCGTTGTCGCCGAACCGGATCTCCTGGGTCGCCACCGTGTCGTTCTCGTTGACGACGGGCACGATGCCGAGCTCGAGGAGCCGGTCGAAGGTGCGCTTGGCGTTCGTGTAGTGGGTTCGCCGCGTCACGTCGTCGGCCGTGAGGAGCACCTGCCCGACGGTGAGCCCGTGGCGGGCGAAGGCGTCCTGGTATGCCGCGAGGAGCGCGCCCTGCCCGACGCTCGCCGCCGCCTGCTGCATGGCCAGCTCGGAGGGGCGGCGGGCCAGGCCGAGCGGTCCGAGCCCGGCGGCGATGGCGCCGGA
>JBDIAL010000309.1:0-3870 GCA_039812405.1 Nostocoides sp. | reverse complement strand
GAGGGCCGCGCGGTCACCGGATCCGAGGACGCCGACGACGGGGGCGAGGACGCAGCCCCGGGCCGCCCGGGTGTCCGCGAGGGCCGCCCGGCCGGCGGCGGTCATCGTCACGAGGACGGCACGGGAGTCGTCGGGGTCGTGGGTGCGGCCCACCAGGCCTGCGCGCTCGAGGCGGTCGACCTGGACGGTCATCGTCGGCTGGCTCGTCGAGTCGGCCCGGGCGAGGTCCCCGATGCGACTCGGGCCGAGCTCGTCGAGCACCGAGAGCACCCGCGCCTGGGCCGCCGGGACGGGCAGCTCGGCGTGCCGGCTCGTCCACCGGCCCAGCTGGGCCACGCTGCGCAGCAGCTCGTCGACGAGGTCGACATCTGGCACCGGAGTGGACACACCAGGACTATAGATAGCCTATGTATGCTCGGCAAGCCGCGGGACATAGCGGTCGAGGAGGGCGGCGAGGGTGGTGTCGGGGTCGGTCGTCAGCCCGCTGTGGACGGGCCCCGGCTGGAGGACGGTGCTGCGCGGCGCGGCGAGCCAGCCGAACCGCCGGCCGAGCGAGGAGAGGTGGGGCAGTCCGCGCGCCTCACGCCCCCGGCATACGGCATGGGCGCTCTCCAGGGCCGACTCGACCGCCGCGACGTCGAGGCCCGGGTCGAGCGCGCGCAGCCGACCCGCGTCGACCCGGTGCGCCGTCGCGAGGTAGTCGGCGGCCTGGCAGTAGAGGACGACGCCGACGTTGACGAACTCCTCCCGGTCCACCCGCGGGACGCAGCGCAGGACGACGTACTGGTAGGGCAGGCTCATGCGACGTCACCCCCGGGCAGCCAGGCGGACGGGTCGGCCACCCGGGCCAGCAGGTGGGAGCGGTATGCCGCCCGCACGGCATCCGCGTCCGGCAGGTCGGGCGTCGTCTCCAGCCAGGCGTCGGGGACGAGGGCGAGCACCTCGTCGACCAGGCCCGGGGTCACGCGCGGAGCCAGGGCCGCGTGCGCGCCGGGGACGTCGTCGGCGACGTCGTGCAGGATGTGCCTGCTCGCGTCGAATCGCTGGGCGGCGAACCGGGCGGCGTCGGGTGGGCGGCTCGGCCAGCCGTGGTGGAAGTAGAGCGCGGCTCCGTGGTCGATGGCCCACACCTCGCGGTGCCAGACGAGCAGGTTGGGGTTGTCCCACGTGCGGTCGACGTTGGCCGTGAAGGCGTCGAGCCAGAGGATCCGGCTGGCCGTCGTGGCATCGGGCGGGCGGGACCCGTCGTAGCCGAAGGCGCCGGGGAGGAAGTCGACGGCGAGATTGAGCCCGACGCTCGCCGAGAGGAGGTCCTGGACCTCCTCGTCCGCCTCGTAGCGGGCGATGTCCCGCGACAGCTCGATGGCCGCGAGGACCGGCACCCGGATCCCGAGCCGGCGGGCCAGCTCGGCGACGACGGTCTCCGCGACGAGCACCTTCGGACCCTGCCCGGCTCCCCGGAACTTCACGACATAGGTGCCGAGGTCGTCGGCCTCGACGATGCCCGGGAGCGAGCCGCCCTCGCGCAGCGGGGTGACGAAGCGCGTCGCCGTGATCTCCTCGAGCACGAGCCAACCTTAGGGTGTCGGACATGGCCCGACCGCTCGACGCCGCTCTCGCCGAGGTGCGCGCCCTCCTGCTCGACGATGCGCGGCTGCGGCGCGCCCTCGGAGCCGGGCGTCGCCGCGGGCACGAGACGCGGTGGCGGCGCGTCGAGGTCCGCTACGTCGATCTCAGGGCGGGGCGACACCTGCAGGTCACGGCCTACGACGCGACCCAGGCCTTCACCCGCAACCATGCGCTCGGGGCCGACGCCGAGCGTGCTGTCGACGGTCTGCTCGCCGAGCCGTTCGGGAACTGGCACGTCGACACCCTCGACCTCACCCTCCAGGTGAGGGTCACCAAGCGGGGCGAGGCCATGGTGCATCGCTCGGAGCAGGCCCGACCGCCCGACAGCGCCGTGCTGCCGGGCGCGGCGGCACCCGATCGGCGCCACGACCGGACGCGCCACCGGCTCCTCGACGCCGGCGACCCCTTCGTCGCCGCGCTGGGCGGCACCGACCGCAAGCGGCGTCAGGTCGAGGAGCTCCTGCGTGCTCTCGTCCCGACCGTCCGCGAGGCCGTCGCGGCCGGGCGGCTGCGCGAGCCGAGCGCGACGAACCCCCTGCGCGTCGCCGACCTCGGCTGCGGCAACGCCCACCTCACCCTCGCGGCGCTGCATCACCTCGACGGGCTCAGGCTCCCGTGCCGGGTCGTCGGGGTCGACGTCAAGGAGCAGTCCAAGGAGCACGACGACGCGCTGGCGGCGCGGCTCGGCGTCGCGGACCGGGCCCACTTCGTCGTCGCGCCCATCGCGACGGTCACCCTCGATCCCGCGCCGGACGTCGTCCTCGCCCTCCACGCGTGCGACACGGCGACCGACGACGTGCTGGCCCGCGCCATCGGCTGGCGGAGCGCGGTCGTGCTCGCCGCACCCTGCTGTCACCATGACATCGCGGCCCAGCTGCGGCGCGCCGAGGACAGGGGCCCGTATGCCGTCCTCACCCGGCACGGCATCCTCCGGGAGCGGCTCGCCGACACCCTGACCGACGGGCTGCGGGCCGCGATCCTGCGTCGCGAGGGCTACCGCGTCGACGTCGTGGAGTTCGTCGAGAGCCGGCACACCCCGCGCAACACCCTCCTCCGCGCGGTGCGCACGGGGGTGCCCTCGCCGACGGCGGCGACCGAGGTCGAGGCGATCACGACGGCCTGGTCGCTGCGGCCCGCACTGGAGGACCGGCTGGCGGAGCACCCGGCCGCCGGGGACTGACCGGCCCTACGGGGCGGGCTCCGCCGAGCCGAGGGACGCGCCGAGGGCCCGCACCGTCTCGATCGTGTCCGCCTCGTCGGCCGTCTTGTCGTCGCGGTAGCGCACCACCCGGGCGAAGCGCAGCGCGATGCCTCCGGGATAGCGCGACGACCGCTGCACCCCGTCGACGGCGATCTCGACGACCTGCTCGGGGCGCACCGTGACGACCCACCCGTCGTCGTCGGTGGCCAGGGCGGCGAATCGCTCGGTCTGCCACGCCAGCATGACGTCGGTCATCCCCTTGAACGTCTTCCCGAGCATGACGAACCCGCCGGTCGCGGGGTCGCGGGCCCCGAGGTGGATGTTGCTCAGCAGGCCTGTGCGGCGCCCACTGCCGCGTTCGACGGCGAGGACGACGAGATCGAGGGTGTGGACCGGCTTGACCTTGACCCACTCCGCGCCGCGACGGCCCGCGGCATACGTCCCGTCGGCGGACTTGACGACGACCCCCTCGTGCCCGCCCCGGACGAGCTCGGTGAAGAACCGCTGCGCCGCGTCCGGGTCGCTCGTCACGATCCGGGGGACGAGCAGGTGCGGCGCGAGGGCGGACAGCGCCTCGTGGCGCTCGAGGGCGGGGGCGTCGAGCAGGGTGCGCCCACCGGCGTGGAGGATGTCGAAGAGCCAGGTCGTGACGGGCGCCGACGCCCGCAGCGCGGTGACGTCGGCGCTGCTCGCGGTGCGGGCCCCGGTGACCTGGAACGGCTCCGGCCGGCCGTCGGGCCGCAGCACGACGGCCTCGCCGTCGAGGACGAGATCACCGCCGGGCAGCGCCGTGACGGCCTCGACCACCTCCGGCAGGCGCTCGGTGATGTCCTCGAGGCTCCGGGTGAACAGTCGGATCCGGTCGTCCCACCGATGGATCTGGATCCGGATGCCGTCGAGCTTGCCGTCGACGAGGACGACCCGACCGGCCTCGCCGCGCCGGCCGAGGGCGGCGAGCGCCTCCGGGACGGACGGCGCGGAGGAGGCGAGCATCGGTCGGACCGGCCGGCCGACGACGAGCGACACCCGCTCGACGGCCG
>JBDIAL010000308.1:0-3878 GCA_039812405.1 Nostocoides sp. | reverse complement strand
CGGCATACGACTCGACGTCGGCGCGGGTCACGATGCCGCCGGCGCCGGTGCCCGGCACGGAGGCCAGGTCGATGCCGAGGTCCTTGGCGAGCTTGCGGACCGGGGGCTTGGCGAGGACGGTCACCGGGGGGCGACCGGCCGGCGGGCTCGGCGCTGCGGGCCCGGTCGGCACAGCAGGCGCGGTCGGCACGGCAGGCGAGACCTCACCCGAGGAAGGGGCACCGTGCGGGGGAAGCGTTGTCGGGTGAGGTGCCCCGTTGTCGTGGGACCCGATAAAGGGCTTGCGGGGGCGGCGGACCGCCTCGGTCTGCTTGACGCCATAGCCGACGAGGACGGCCGTGCGGCCCGTCGACGTCGTGCCGCCGATCTTGCCCTCCTCGATGAGCTCGCCGGCGTCCGCGGGGGCGGCCGCGGACGCCGAGGGGGCCGACGCGGGCGCCGAGGGGGCGCCCTCGCCCGTCTCGATGGCGATGATCGGCGTGCCGACGGCCACCTCGGTCCCCTCGGGGACGAGGAGCGCGGACACCGTGCCGGCGAAGGGCACGGGCAGCTCGACGAGCGACTTGGCCGTCTCGACCTCGACGACGACGTCGTTGATCTTCACGGTGTCGCCGGGCTGCACCTTCCAGCTGACGATCTCCGCCTCGGTGAGGCCCTCGCCGGGGTCGGGGAGACGGAACTCCTTGATGCTCATGGGTCTTCGGGTCCTCCGAGGCGGGAGTCGGGCGGGTCGGGTCGGGTGGGAGTGGGGATCGGATGGGCGGGGTCAGTACCCGAGCGAGCGGTCGACGGCGTCGAGCACCCGGTCGAGGTCGGGGAGGAACTCCTCCTCGAGCTTGGCCGGCGGGTAGGGCACGTCGTAGCCGCCGACGCGCAGCACGGGCGCCTCGAGGCTGTAGAAGCACTCCTGCTGGATCATCGCCGCGATCTCCGCGCCGAGCCCCCCTGACGTCGGGGCCTCGTGGACGACGACGGCGTGGCCGGTCCGCCGGACCGAGTCGGCGATGGTGCCGAGGTCGAGCGGCGCGAGGGAGCGCAGGTCGACGACCTCGAGGTCCCGGCCCTCCGCCGCGGCCGCCTCGGCGGCCTGCAGGCAGGTCTTGACCATCGGCCCGTAGGCGAGGAGCGTCGCGTCCGTGCCGGGGCGGGCGACCCGGGCGGCGCCGAGGGGCAGGCCCGCGGCGTCGCCGACCTCGCCCTTGTCCCAGTAGCGCCGCTTCGGCTCGTAGAAGAGGATCGGGTCGTCGGTCGCGACGGCCTCCTGGATCATCCAGTACGCGTCGTCCGGGGTCGAGCAGCAGACGACCCGCAGGCCGGCCGTGTGGGTGAAGTAGGCCTCGTTGGACTCGCTGTGGTGCTCGACGGCGCCGATGCCGCCGCCGACGGGGATGCGGATGACGAGCGGCAGGCGGATCGTCGACAGCGACCGCGACCGCATCTTGGCGACCTGGCTCGTGATGTGGTCGAAGGCGGGGTAGATGAACCCGTCGAACTGGATCTCGACGACGGGGCGGTACCCCCGCAGGGCCAGCCCGATCGCCGTGCCGACGATGCCGGCCTCGGCGAGCGGGGTGTCGATGACCCGGTCCTCGCCGAAGTCCTTCTGCAGCCCCTCGGTGACCCGGAAGACCCCGCCGAGCTTGCCGATGTCCTCGCCCATGAGCAGGACCTTGGGGTCGCGCTCCATCGCGGCGCGCAGGCCCGCGTTGAGCGCCTTGGCGATCGTCGTGGCGGCCATCAGTGCCCCTCCTCGAAGCCGGCCTGGTAGGCGAGGAACTCCGCGCGCTCCCGCTCGATGACGGGATGCGGCTCGACGTAGACGTGGTCGAACATCTGGGTCCCGTCGGGGTCCGGCATCGACAGGCAGCCCTCCCGGACGTGGGCGGCGAGGGCATCGGCCTCCTGCTCGACCGCGTCGAAGAAGGCGCCGTCGGCCTTGCCCTCGTGGGCGAGCCAGGCCTTGAGCCGCTGGATGGGATCGCGGTGCTTCCACACCTCCACCTCGGCGGAGACGCGGTACTTCGTCGGGTCGTCGGACGTCGTGTGGGCGCCCATCCGATAGGTGAACGCCTCGAGGAAGGTCGGCCCCTGGCCGCTCCGGGCGGCGTCGAGGGCCGCCCGGGTCACGGCATACACGGCGAGCACGTCGTTGCCGTCGACCCGCACGCCGGGGAACCCGAACCCGCTCGCCCGCTGGTAGAGCGGCCCCCGGGTCTGCCGGTCGTTGGGCTCGGAGATCGCCCACTGGTTGTTCTGGCAGAAGAAGACGATGGGGGCGTTCGTCACCCCGGCGAAGACGAGGGACTCGCTGACGTCGCCCTGGGAGGTCGCGCCGTCGCCGAAGTAGGCGATGACCGCCGTGTCGCGGGTCTCGTCGCCGGTCCCGACCGCGCCGTCCTTCTGGACGCCCATGGCATACCCCGTCGCGTGGAGGGTCTGGGCGCCGATGACGATGGTGTAGAGGTGGAAGTTCTTCTCGTTGGGGTCCCAGCCACCGTGGTTGACCCCGCGGAACAGGCCGAGGAGGTTGAGCGGGTCGACGCCCCGGCACCACGCGACGCCGTGCTCGCGGTAGGTGGGGAAGGCGTAGTCCTGGGTGCGCAGCGCCCGGCCGGAGCCGACCTGCGCGGCCTCCTGGCCGAGCAGGGAGGCCCAGATGCCGAGCTCGCCCTGGCGCTGGAGGGCGGTCGCCTCGGCGTCGACGCGGCGGATGAGGACGAGGTCACGGTAGAAGCCGCGCAGGTCGTCGTCGGTCAGGGCGTCGACGATGGGGTCGTAGCGCGGGTCGGGCACCCGCTGCCCCTCGGGGGTGAGGAGCTGGATCATGTCCGGGCCGCCGTCCTGGACGGCCGGCACCGGCGCGCTGAGCCGGTCCAGCTCGCTTCGGCGGGAGGGGTCTGCTGTCGCAGCAGCGTCGGATGCTGCGACGTCGGTGTCGCTCACAGGGTGCTCCTTCTCCGTCCTGCCGGGTCGCGGTCGAGGACGGCTCGGGCCACCGGCGGCGGGCGGGTCCGCCACGTCGCGGGGGGCGTTGCGCGGACCACCGCCGGGGTGTGGCGATGCTCACGGGCCTTGCACCCAGCAACTTACCCCGCTGGTGCGGCTCCCGGCGCGGCCCCTCGCGACAACCGCCCGGGAACCCACTGCGGCGCCCGGTCCGTCAGACCTGGCATGGACCGTATGCCGTGTGCTCGCCCCTCCCTCCTCGCCGCGGCCGGCAGCATCCTCGCGGTCCTGCTCCTCGCGGCCTGCGGCAGCCAGACGGCCGGGACGGGCGGGTCCACCCCGGCGACCACGGCGACGGCCCCGGCCACCTCGCTCCCTGCGACCTCCCCGCCCCCGACCTCGGGGACGGGTGCCCCGAGCGCCCCGAGCGGCCCGACGACCGAGCCGCAGCCCGGCGTGACGACGACGGTGACGGGCACGGTGTTCGTGACGAACGACGTCGGCCACTGCGTGACGATGCGGATCGCCGGCCGGACCCACGTGCTCACCGGTCGCGGCGTCGCGGCCCTGCACAGCGGGGAGCGGGTGACCGTGACCGGCAGCATCCGCACCGACATGGCGTCGTACTGCCAGCTCGGGCCGATCTTCGGCGTGACGAGGATCCAGCGCGCCACCTGACCGGCCCCGAGCTCCCGGCCCGGCTCCCGACTTCCAGCCGGGCGGCCGAGCCGGCAGGAGCGGCGGGGTCAGGTCGAGGGGGCGCGCTCGCCGGCCCGCCAGCGGGCGGCGAGGTCGAGCAGCCGGTCGGAGGCCTCGGGCTCGCCGATCGTCGCGCGCACGCCGTCGCCGGCGAACGGCCGGACGGTCAGCCCGTGTGCGTCGCAGAGCCTCGCGAACGGCACCGCGTCGTCGTCGAGCGGGAACCACACGAA
>JBDIAL010000307.1:0-3906 GCA_039812405.1 Nostocoides sp. | reverse complement strand
AGAGGAACTGACGTGGCTGTCCCGAAGCGGAAGACGTCCCGCTCCAACACCCGCTCGCGCCGCGCCAACTGGAAGGCGACCGCCGTCACGACGACGACGTGCCCGCGCTGCCGCGCCGAGACCCTGCCCCACACGGCCTGCCCGTCGTGCGGCACCTACAAGGGGCGGCACTACGCCCCCGCCGAGCGGACCGAGCACCAGGGCTGACCCGGGGAGCACCCGTGGGCAAGCGCGCCGTGCCGCCGGGTCAGCGCCCGGCCGACGAGCTCGTCGACCATGTCGTGGCCGTCACCGGCTGCGGGGTCGACGAGGACCTCCTGCTGCGCGCGCTGACCCACCGCTCGTTCGCCTACGAGTCCGGGGGGACCCCCCACAACGAGCGTCTGGAGTTCCTCGGGGACTCCGTGCTCGGCCTCGTCATCACCGACGCCCTGTATGCGACGCACCCGGACGTCTCCGAGGGCAACCTCGCCAAGCTCCGGGCGGCGGTCGTCAACATGCGCGCGCTCGCCGCGGCCGCGCGCACCATCGACCTCGGGGCATACCTCCGCCTCGGGCGCGGGGAGGAGACGACCGGTGGGCGCGACAAGGACTCGATCCTCGCCGACACGCTCGAGGCGCTCATCGGCTGCGTCTACCTCACCGGGGGCATCGAGCGGGCCGGGCTGCTCGTCCACCACCTCCTCGACCCCGTCATGGAGGCATCGGCATCGCTCGGCGCCGGCCTCGACTGGAAGACGAGCCTGCAGGAGGCCGGCTCCCGCCTCGGCCTCGGCTCGCCGGAGTACCGGGTGAGCGAGGCCGGCCCGGAGCACGCGAAGACCTTCGACGCCGTCGCGGTGCTCGCGGGCGTGGTCCACGGACGGGGGAGCGGCCGGACGAAGAAGGACGCCGAGCAGAAGGCCGCCGAGCAGGCGTGGCGCGCCCTCGCCGGCGACGTCGACGGCTCGCCGCAGCCGGGCTGAGCCCCGGAGCGCGAGGAGCCCGTGCCCGAGCTGCCGGAGGTCGAGGTCGTCCGTCGTGGGCTGGCCGACCACGTCGTCGGCCGGACCGTCGCGGTCGCCGAGGTCCGAGGCGCCCGCGTGGCGCGCCGGCACCTGCCGGGCCCGGCGGATCTCGCCGCCCGGCTGTCGGGCGCGCACGTCGAGCAGGCCCGGCGCCGGGGCAAGTACCTCTGGCTCGTCCTGCGCCACGACGGGGACCTCCGCGAGGCGCTCGTCCTCCACCTCGGGATGAGCGGTCAGCTGCTCGTCGAGGCGGCCGACGCCCCGGACGAACGGCACCTGCACGCCCGGCTCGTCTTCTCCGACGGCGACCCGCAGCTGCGGTTCGTCGACCAGCGGACCTTCGGCGGCCTCCACCTCGACGAGCTGCGGCCCGACCTCGTCCCCGTGACGATCGGCCACATCGCGCCCGACCCGCTCGAGCCGGCATACGACCGGGACGCGACGATCCGTCGGGTCAAGGGCAGGGACAGTGCCGTCAAGCGGGTCCTCCTCGACCAGACCGTCGTCTCCGGGATCGGCAACATCTACGCCGACGAGGCGCTCTGGCGGGCCCGGCTCCACGGCGAGCGACCCGCGTCCGCCCTGACCGGGCCGGCCATCGGCCGGCTCCTCGACGCGGCCCGGGAGGTGATGACCGAGGCGCTCGAGGCGGGCGGCACGAGCTTCGACGCGCTCTACGTCAACGTCAACGGCGCCTCGGGGTACTTCGACCGGTCGCTCGCGGCATACGGTCAGCAGGGGCGTCCGTGCCCGCGGTGCGGGACCCCGATCCGGCGGGCGACGTTCATGAACCGCTCGTCGTTCTTCTGCCCCCGGTGCCAGCCCGTCCCGCGCCCCCGTCCGGTGCGCTGAGCGCTCGGGTGCGGGAGGAGCCGCCCGACCGCGGGCTCCGGATGGCGACGACGGCCATGATGGTCGGGTGGACGATCCGGTGAGCGACGACCAGGTATGCCGTGTCATGGTCTACGTCCGGGGTCGGGTCCAGGGGGTGGGTTTCCGCTGGTGGACGCGGTCCCGTGCTCTCGAGCTCGGGCTCGTCGGCCACGCCCGCAACACCGCCGACGGGCGGGTCGAGATCGTCGCCGAGGGGCCTCGTCCCGACCTCCAGCGGCTCCTGCGCCTGCTCGGTGAGGAGCCCTCGACGAGCCGGCGTCCGGGCCGGGTCACGATGATATCGACGCCTCAGTGGAGCCTGCCGCGGTTCGACGCCACGCGATTCGTCGAGCGCTGAGGCTCGCGGAGCCCGCCCGGGAGATCGCGGGTCACTCTCGGCCCGGGGGTCAGGGACCGCCGGGTGCACGGTCCACCGGGGCATCCGGGGTCCGCGATCCGCTGGGATCAGCCGGGGAGCTCGCCGCCGGGCCGTGACTCGCGATCCGTCGGTCCGCGATCGCGCTGGGATCCCCGATCCGCTGGGGTGCGTGATCAGCCGGGGAGCTCGCGGCCGTGACTCGCGATCCGTCGGGGTCCGGGATCAGCCGGGGAGCTCGCCGCCGGCCGCGATGGCCTCGTGGTGGTGGATGACCTCCGCGACGATGAAGCCGAGGAACTTCTCCGCGAACTGCGGATCGAGGCCAGACTGGTCGGCGAGCGCCCGGAGCCGGTCGATCTGGCGCGCCTCCCGCGCCGGGTCGGCAGGCGGCATACCGCGCTCGGCCTTGAGGGCACCCACCTGCTGGGTGCACTTGAACCGTTCGGCGAGCAGGTGGATGAGCGCGGCGTCGATGTTGTCGATGCTCGCCCGCAGCCGGGCCAGCTCCGGCGGCACGGCCGCGCCCTCGGTCTCCGTCACGTCGACCATCGTAGGAAGCGCGGGGGCGCCGTGTCGCCACGGCCCGAGATGAGGTGTCGCGTGATCCCTGCGGAGCGGCATCGCGAGAGGCCCAGGTGTCGCGAGGCGAACCCCTGGTGTTCGGTGTCGCGGACGCCCGATACGCCGTGTTCCGGGACGCTGGTGCTTGCCCTGTCGCACTGGGATACGGGATACCGGGGCTGGGGTGCTGGGGCCGTGCGGAGGTTACTCAGGAGTACTCGTCGTATCCCCAACGAATACTCCTGAGTAACCTCCACACGGGTCAGTGGGCCGCGGAGCGTGGGCGAACGGAGGGCGGGCAGGCCGGTGGCGAGGCGGGCGGGCCGGTGGCGAGCTGAGGGGGCGGGTGGACACAGGGCGGAGGTGGACGGGCCGGTGGCGAGGCGGGCGGGCCGGTGGCGAGGCAGGCCGGTGGAGGAGCTGAGGGGGTGGGTGGACACAGGGCGGAGGTGGACGGGCCGATGGCGAGGCGGGCGGGCCGAGGCGGAGCTGAGCGGGCGCGGTGGACGCAGGGCGGAGGTGGGCGAGCCATGAGACAGATGGCGTGAGCGGATGGGCGAGGCGTCGCATACGTCACAGGGGTCACATCGGCCCCGACCGCCCCAGGCAACGCCGGAGCGCCGCAGGTCACGGGCTGGGCCCGGACCCGCGGGTAGGGTGAGCGCCGACCGACCGTGCCACCACCAGGACAGTGCCACCGCAGGCCGTGGTGCTGGAGGCAGCCGAGCGACCCAGGAAGCCCGTGTACGTCAAGACGCTGACCCTCAAGGGGTTCAAGTCCTTCGCCTCGTCGACGACGATGCGGCTGGAGCCGGGCATCACGTGCATCGTCGGGCCGAACGGCTCGGGCAAGTCCAACGTCGTCGACGCGCTCGCCTGGGTCATGGGCGAGCAGGGAGCCAAGAGCCTGCGCGGCGGCAAGATGGAGGACGTCATCTTCGCCGGCACGGCCGGCCGGCCGCCGCTCGGGCGGGCCGAGGTGAGCCTGACGATCGACAACACCGACGGGGCGCTGCCCATCGACTACTCCGAGGTGACGATCACCCGGACGATGTTCCGCAACGGCGGCAGCGAGTATGCCCTCAA
>JBDIAL010000306.1:0-3912 GCA_039812405.1 Nostocoides sp. | reverse complement strand
AGCTGCCGCGCCCGGCGGGACCACCGGTGAGGGAGCCGTCGGGGTGGGGACGCCCGCACGCTGAACCCGACCCGGGGCGTGTCCCGATCCGGGTCCGGCGTCTCCCATGGGGACACGTCC
Source organism: Nostocoides sp. (assembly GCA_039812405.1). GTDB lineage: Bacteria > Actinomycetota > Actinomycetes > Actinomycetales > Dermatophilaceae > Nostocoides. The sequence continues at coordinate 3,792 of JBDIAL010000306.1, read as the reverse complement.
ACACCAGGTCGGCCGCTGCCCCGGGCCGTCATCACCCCGTGGCCGGCACCACCCGTGAGGAGTGCTCAGGCGCCGGCGAGCTCGGCCCGCTGGAGGGGCCGGAACCGGGCCGCCGCGAGGGCGACGGCGACGAGGCCGGCGGTGACGGGGACGGCATACGCGGCATGGGCCCCGAGGTGCTCGACCGCCCAGCCGCCCACGGCGGTGCCGATCGAGATGCCGATGAGGATCCCGGTGATGGCGACCGCCATGCCCTCGGTGACGAAGGCGCGCGGGACGAGCTGCTGGGCGAGCGACAGGCTCGTGATGAGCATCGGCGCCGTCGCGCAGCCGGCGACGAGCATGACGGCGGCGAGACCCCACAGGTGGGTGACGACGAGGGCCGGCGCCTCGAGGAGGAACATCCCGAGCGTCGCGATGACGAGTCGGCGGGTCAGCGTCGAGTCGAACTGGCGCGAGCCGTAGACGATGCCGGCGAGCATCGAGCCGACGGCGAACAGCGCGAGGATGACGCTCGAGAACTCCTTGGCACCGCCCGCCTCGGCGACCGCGACGGCGACCACCTCGTTGGAGCCGAAGATCGCCCCGGCCATCACGAGGACGCCGGCGACGACGAGCAGCCCCGGCCGGGCGATGGCCAGCCCGTGCGGCCGGTCCTCGCGGGGGACGAGCGGGGGCTCGGTCGCGCGGGCCGAGAGGAAGATGACCATCCCGACGGTGAAGAACGCCTCGGCGGCGAGCAGCCCGGCCTCGGGGAAGAGCATCGTCGACAGCAGGACGGCGAGGACCGGCCCGATGATGAACGCGCCCTCGTCGCTCACCTGCTCGAAGGACATCGCGGTGTGGAGCGACTGCGGCTCGCCGCGGAAGATGTGCACCCACCGGGCGCGCGACAGCGGCCCCATCTCCGGCAGGAAGGCCGATGCGCCGTATGCCACGAAGAGGGTCCAGCTCGGCGCGCCGGTGAACGACAGGAGGGTCACGCCGACGCCGGCGACGAACGTCACGAGGACGAACGGCATCGCGACCCGGCGCTGGCCGTGCCGGTCGATGAGCCGGCCGATGATCGGGCCCGCGATGGCCAGGACGAGGACCCCGACGGCCGACACGGCGCCCGCGAGCCCGAACGAGCCGGTCCGCGAGCTGATCATGATGATGACGGACACCCCGAACATCGATCCCCCCACGCGCGCGAAGGCCCCTCCGAAGAGGAACGGCGCGACACTCGGGACGCGCAGCAGCGGGGCATAGGCGGACAACACGGCAGGACTCCAGGACGAGACGGGTTCAGGTGCGAGCGACACACACGAGGGACAGACCATTCTCTCGCGAACGGTCGTCACTGCCAAACCGTTAAGACACTGCTGACATTCCCCGGGACGGAGACTCAGCGGCGGAGACTCAGCGGGCCGAGCCGATGCCGAGCAGCGCGGCCAGCCCGAGGGCGCTGCGCGGCTCGTAGGCCGAGCGCCACAGCCCACCGTGCGCGGCGGCATATGCCTCGTCCTGCCACGGGTGCTCGTGCCGCGGCACCCCCTCGACGAGGTCGTGGACGAGGAGCGCGGCGAGCAGGGTGTTCGCGGTGCCGGGCTCGAAGACGGTGACCCCGAACCGGTGCGCCCCGCCGTATGCCGCGGCGAGCGCGCGGTTCTTGACGACCGAGCGGGTCCGGGTCGGCGGCGCGACGTGGAAGGAGACGCGGGCGCCGTCCGCGGCGGCCGCCGTCGCCCGCCAGCGCTGGAGCCGCTTGGCGAGCAGGTAGTTCGGGCCCTGCTGGGTGACGACCGAGTCGTTGATGCCGGGCGAGGCGCCGGGGCGGTAGTTGGGCCGCAGGAGGCGCCCCCCGGACAGGGTGCGCAGCGGTCCGCGCAGCAGCCTGCTCGTCCGGCGCTGCTCGTATGCCGTCACGGCGTGCTCCACCGCGTCCCCCGGGACGGCGAAGACGTCCGTCGGGGTGGCGAGGAAGGCGAGGGCGGTCTCGTCGTCGCGCCACGCGCGGGCATGGCCGGTGAGGACGTCGACGGCGGTGGCGACGCGGACGTTCGTCGCGCCGTCGGCATACACGTAGTTGCCGATGACGAGGTTGCCGGAGAGGCCGGCGACCCACTCGGCGACGCGGGGCAGGTCCTGGAGGACGTCGCCGCCCGCCCGTTCCGGCAGCGGGGCCGAGCCCGGCGTCGTCGGGACGAGCAGCCGCCCGGCGCCGGCGCGGGCGTCGCCGAGCAGTCGCTCCCAGATGTCCGCCCGGGGCAGGTCGACGGCGGCGATCGTCGCGCCCCAGCGGGACAGCGCGCGCAACGGGCCCATCTCGGCCCCGGCACCGACGACACAGACGGTCCAGTCCCGCAGGTCGAGCCACTCCGGGTGCCGGGCCACCCGGTCGATCGCCTCGGCGAAGCCGGGCTCGACGACCCCGCCGGTCACCCACTCCTCGATCAGCCGGGGGATCGCGTCGCCGCTGAGCCGGCCCCCGCGGTAGGGCACGGTGAGGCGCTCCTCGCGGACCTCGCTCCCCTCGACGGTCTCGGTGTCGAGCCGCTCCTGCACCGGGGTGTCGAAGACCCGGCCGAGCGGCACCTCGTCACCGCTGTCCGCGAACCGGTAGAGCATCCTGTCGTGGACGGCGCGCAGCCCCTCCCGGGCGATGGCACGGGCCGCGTCGGGCGAGGGGACGCCGGCCTCGACGAGCCGGCGGAAGTGGGCGGGGTAGCCCGAGCGCCACGTCGTCTCCTGCTCGGCGGCGGTCGCGCCCACGGGGTCGACGGCGCGGAGCGCGGCCGCGACGACGGCCCGGCCGAAGGCCGACGTGCTCCGCCGCCCCTCCACCTCCGGGAAGACGACGCCCCGCTCGGTCGTGTCGTCGCCGCTGGTGTCCATCGGTGCCCTCCGGTCCGGGTCGGTCGTCACGTCGTCGAGGTCCTGCGCGTCGAGGCCGTCCGCGGGTCGTCCACGGTCGTCGACGTCGCCGCAGTCGTCCGGAGGCTACCCCCAGACGAGCCCGCGGCGGGGGTCGGAGAGGATCGCGGCGACGTCGGCGAGGTACCTGCTGCCGAGCTCGCCGTCGATCATCCGGTGGTCGAAGGACATCGCGAGGGTGGTCACCCAGCGTGGCGCGATGGCCTCCGAGCCGTCGCCGTCCGTGACGACCCACGGCATCCGCCGGACCGCGCCGAAGGCGACGATGGCTGCCTCGCCCGGGTTGAGGATCGGGGTGCCCGAGTCGACGCCGAAGACCCCGACGTTCGTGATGGTGAGCGTCCCGCCGGCCATGTCCGCGGGCTGGGTCCGCCCCTCGCGGGCGGTCGCCGTGAGGGCGGCGATGGCGTCGGCGAGGTCGCGCATCCCGAGCAGGTCGGCGTCCTTGATGTTGGGCACGACAAGTCCGCGCGGCGTCGCGGCGGCGATCCCGAGGTTGACGTAGTCCTTGCGGACGATCTCCTGGGCCGCCTCGTCCCAGCTGACGTTGACGTCCGGGTGGCGGCGCACCGCGAGGCACATCGCCTTGGCGAGGACGAGCAGCGGCGTGACCTTCGCGTCGCGGAACTCCCGGTCCTCCCGGAGGTCCGCGACGAGGTCCATGGTCGCCGTCACGTCGCACGTCACCCACTCGGTGACGTGCGGCGCGGTGAACGCGGAGTCCACCATGGCCTGCGCGGTCACCTTGCGGACACCCTTGATCGGTATGCGGGTCTCGCCCCGTCCGCGCAGCGGCGCGGCGGACACGGTGGCCCCGGACGAGGCCGGGGCCGACCCGGCCGGTGACGGCGCGGCGGGGGCCCGGCCCGCGGCATA
>JBDIAL010000305.1:0-3953 GCA_039812405.1 Nostocoides sp. | reverse complement strand
TCCACGCTCTCGTAGCCCAGGTGCAGCTCGGACAACCGCCGCCCCGCCTCGATGAACGGCCACGGGTCGGTGACCAGGGGGATGCGGGGCAGCATCTTCTTCAAGTCGGCTGCGTAGATCTCCCGGTAGTCGGGAGAGTGCAGGAGCCCGTAGACGTAGTAGAAGACGTCGTCCTTGGTGACGTCGTTGCCGAATGCCGCGTGGAACCGTCCCAGCGCATCGTCCGTGACGTTGTCGATCCGCCGGTACCCGTCGACGACCTCGCGGTCCTCAGCAGCCTCGAACGACAGCATCCCGTCGTCGGCGTCGACCTTCTCGTATCGCCATCGACCGAAGAACTGTCCCGTGTCCAGCAGATGAAGATCCGGCAGGGATCGTGTGGAGAGTGCGCAGAACTCGTAGTGCGACGAAGGTCCTGTCACCGTGATTCCGTGGTTCTGGTGAGTGGGAGTCGGAAAGTACTTTCGAGTCCGGTACTGCACCTCGTTCAGTGGGGCGTAATAGGTCAGCCACTGCTTGGTGAACGGCCGGTAGGAGGCCACACGAAAGGCGTCCGGATTCGGGCGATTGGTCGGGGTGCCGCGCTTGAATCGCGAGATCAACGAACGTGACCAGCAAATGGCCTTGGGATCTGACGGCTGGTCCCCGCCGAGCGCCCCGTTGTAGGTGGCCAAGAGCCGCTCGACATTCCGTTGCACCCTTGCGCGGCCGAAGTTGTATACCCAGGCGTCCCGGTTTGTCACCACACCTTTCGTAGTGTTGCCAAACACGCCGTCGATTCCCATGTGACGGCCAAAGTCATCGCTTCGCGGGTCGAGCCAGTCACCATGGGAGTTTGGAGTTAGGTGCTTGACGCGCGCCATTCGGCTGACCTCACCTGCCTCTGCGACCTTGGCCAGCTTCTCTTCGCGGGTGAGGTAGTCGCCAATGTCGGTGTAGTGAATCCGCGCCAGCCCGTTGCGTGCCGGGTCCTTGACGAGGATCGTGATGGCCACGGTGGCGCGTGAGCCGCCGCCGAAGACATTTCCTGCCTCCTTCTTTCGCCTCTCGCCACTTTCCAGGGCCTTCCCGCGGAGGTTTACCACGTAGATATCGCTGAACTCATGCGCGAGCGCGATTCGCATGCCGTCGGCGTTGTTCGCATCGAGCCAGCCACCGTTGGTGACATACGCGACTACGCCGCGGTCGCTAATCCGCAGTGAGGCCCACTTGATGGCGCGGATGTACGAGTCGTATAGGCGCGCGAGGGAGGAGGAGGTCGAACGCGCGGCATACGTCTCTCGGATGGCCCGGTCGAGGTCCTCGTACTTCTCATTCGCGTTGTTGTCGTTCGCGCTGTCCTGACCTGAGGAGTAGGGCGGGTTGCCGACGATGACCTGGATGTCGAGGGCCTTGAGCTTCTCAAGCCGCTCGTTGTTCTGCACGAAGACCGTCGTGTCGAGCCGGTCGCCGGCCTCCCACGACTGGAACGTGTCGGTGAGGATCAGCCCGGGGAACGGCTCGTAATCGGCCGACTCGCCGAGACTGCCGCGCAGGTCCTGGTACGTCGTCTCGATGTTGACGGCGGCGATGTAGTAGGCGAGCAGCAGGATCTCGTTGGCGTGCAGCTCGTGGGCGTACTTGCGGGCCAGGTCCTGCGGCTCGATGAGCCCCAGCTGGAGCAACCGGGTGATGAAGGTCCCGGTGCCGGTGAACCCGTCGAGGACGTGCACCCCTTCGTCGGTGAGTCCCTGGCCGAAGTGCTGGCGCAGCACCTCGTCCGCCGAGCGCAGGATGAAGTCGACGATCTCGACCGGGGTGTAGACGATGCCGAGCTTGTCGACCGTCTTCTTGAACGCGGTCGCGAAGAACGTGTCGTAGAGCTGCACGACGAGCTTCTGCCGACCTTCCGCGGAGTCCACGCCCGTGACCCGCATCCGCACCGAGTCGTAGAACTTCTCCAGCGCGTGGTTCTCGTCGTCGAGCCGGTGCTCGTCGAGGACGTCGAGCATCCGCTCCATCGTCTGGGCGACCGGATTGTGGGCGGCGAAGTCGTACCCGCCGAAGAGTGCGTCGAACACGGGCCGGGTGATGAGGTGCTGGGCGAGCATGTCGATCGCGTCGGAGCGGGTGATGCCGTCGTTGAGGTTGCCGCGGAGCCCGTCGAGGAACTGGTCGAACTCGGCGGTGACCTTGGGGTCGCCGCCGTCGAGCAGCGCGGTGATGCGGGTGATGTGCCGCTGGGCGATGTCGGCGATGTCCTTGGCCCAGTCCTCCCAGTACGTGCGGGAGCCGACCTTGGCGACGACCTTGGCGTAGATCGCCTCGCGCCATTCGTCGAGCCAGGTCAGCCCAAGCCTGCCCTGCGTCGCCGACACGTCACCCGAGCCGTCCCCGTCGCCGCGGCAGTCGTCCGGTCCGGGGACGCCGATGACGTTGACCTTGTCGTCGCGCTTCTTGACCAGTTCGATCCGGTTGACCATCGCGTTGAACCGCTCGTCGTGCGCGCGTAGCGCCTGCAGCACCTCCCACACCGCGGCGTACCGCTTGTTGTCACGCAACGCCTGCTCCGGCGTGAGCCCGGCCGGGATGCCGATCGGGAGGATGATGTAGCCGTACTGCTTGCCCGGCGCCTTGCGCATCACCCGGCCGACCGACTGGACGATGTCGACGACGGACTTGCGCGGAGACAGGAACATCACCGCGTCCAGCGCCGGGACGTCGACGCCCTCGGACAGGCACCGCGCGTTGGTCAGGATGCGACACGTGCCGTCCGGTACGTCGGCGCGCAGCCAGTCGAGCCGGGTGTTGCGCTCCAGCGCGTTGAAGGTGCCGTCGACGTGCTGGATCTCGCAGGTGAGCACCGGCTCACCGGCGGCGTCCTCGAGGTCGTGCGCGGCGGCATATTGCTGCACTGTCTGGCCGAACAGCGACTCGATGTGCTTGGAGTCCTTGATGGTGCCGGCGAATGCGACGGCACGGCGCATGGGGGCTGGGTCGCCGGCGAAGGAGTGCTCGGCGTCGCCGCGCTTGGCCAGCCCGTTCCAGCAACCGACGATCTTGGCGGCGTCGTCGAGGCGCAGCTCGTTGCCCTCGTCGGCCAGCTGGAGCTGGAACGTGCGCGACACGCTGGTCTCGTCCACCGCGAGAACGAGCACCTTGTAGTCGGTTAGCAGGTCGCGGGAGACGGCCTCGCCGAACCCGAGCCGGTGCAACTCGGGCCCGAAGACCGCCTCGTCGTCCATCGACGCCAGCACCGCGTTGGCTTCGCCCGCCTTCGCCTTGGAGGAGTCGTCGTAGATGCGCGGCGTGGCCGTCATGTAGAGCCGCTTGGTGCCGCCGAGGTAGTCGTCGTCGTGGACTCGCACGAAGGCCGACTCGTCCTCGCCGGCCAAGGTCGTTCCGGTGGTGCGGTGTGCCTCGTCGCAGATGACCAGGTCGAACGGCGCGAGCCCGCCCTGCCGCTGCGCCTGGGCAACCACGTCGATCGACTGGTAAGTCGAGAAGACCACCGTCATCGAGTCGGTCTCACCCAGCGCCTGGGTGAGCCGGGACTGCAGGACGGCGACATTCGTCGTGCTGGGAAGAGCGAGGTCGACTGCGGAGATGTCCTCGTTCACCGCCTTCGAGCGCGCCGTGGCCTTGCGGTCCGAACAGACCGCGATGGGCGCGAGCGGCACGTCCGCCTCGGTCGACCACTCGCGCAGGGTCTGCGACAGCAGGCTGATCGACGGCACGAGGAAGAGCACTGTGCCGCCCGGGCCCGCGAGCTGTTCGGCCAGGCGAAGGGAGGTGAACGTCTTGCCCGTGCCGCACGCCATGATGAGCTTGCCGCGGTCATGGTTGGCCAGGCCCGCTAGCACCGCCTCGACCGCCTCCTGCTGATGGGGGCGCAGCTTCTTCTTGTCGGTGACCGGCAGCACCTGTGGGGTGGTCCAGTCGAAGGCGTCCCAGTCGACGACCGACGCCTCCAG
>JBDIAL010000304.1:0-3961 GCA_039812405.1 Nostocoides sp. | reverse complement strand
AACAATCGTGCGGTGCGACCCAGCCACCATCCCTCGGCGCATCATGATGCCCGAGCCAAGATCGATCGGGTCGCGGAGCCCCTTCGGGCTATCGCATTCTCGACAGCCGGCGAGGTTGACTTGGCCCGACCAGTCCGAGGGCGCCTCCACTTTGCCGAGCCGCGTGCCGCACTTGGCACACCTGAAAAGGATGGTCCTCCGGAGCCTCACCGTCTGGCCCTCCACGCGATCTCGACGGTGAGGGGGTCGAAAACACGCGCGCCTCTCCCGGGTGGATGAACGGTCACGTCAGCGAGCAAATTGATGATGGTTCGCCTCGTCTCCACGGGTAGACCATCCCAGACTGCGCCGACGTCGTCAGCGGTTACGAGTGGCTCGAGGGCGGGAGTCACGACGAGAGCAGGCAGCTCAGAAGCGATGCCGTCGAGTCGCTTGCGGAGACGAGCCGTGCCCGTGCGGAGTTGCTGCGCGTCGATATCCCCGTCGGCGAACACGGCGGCCAGCCCATCAAGCTTGGCCCGCAGGGTGCGCTCCTCGGCCTGCAGCTCGGCCAGTCGACCGCTGTTGTCCGGGGGAGCAAATAGGCTCGCTGCGTCGGGACGCGAGAGACGCTCGACCATGACGGACTCGACGAACTCGTCCACAGGCTCGATCTTGCGCCCGAGGTGGGGCGTCGTCTCGCAAACGTAGATCGGCCCACGCGCCTCGATACGCCCATAGATCCGCGAGGTGACCGACGAACCGCAGGCGCCGCATCGTGCGATGCCGGACAGTAGGTAAGCACGCGGACGACCCTTGGGCTGGCGTGACGGGTCGGACAAGATCGCCACTAGGGCCCGATGCGTGTCCTCGTCGATGATCGCCTTCCACGTGCCCTTACCGACGACCTGGCCCCGGTGGACGCGCAGCCCAGCATGCCGAGGGTTCACGAGCAGGCGTCGCAACTCTGTGGGCTTCCATTCGTTGCCAGCTGTGGTCTTGACGCCTCGGTCCCGCAAGTCCGCCACGATAGATCGAAGGCTCGCCCCCTGGATCAGTTTGTCGACCGCACCGCGGAACTCTGCTGCCTCGTGCTTCTGGATGCGTTTCCCATCCTTGCTGTAGCCGAAAGCGCGGCGACCGGAGTGTGGCTTGCCTTGCTCCGCTCGCTGGTTGTTGGCGGCTATCTGCCGGGCGCTCTTGCGCTCCACCTCGCCGCGGGCGACGGACGCCTTGATCCTGGCGAACATCCGGCCATTGTCGGTAGAGAGGTCGGCTTGGTCGTTGACTGTCGTCAGCAGCAGCCCGCGCTCCTCTGCAGCCTCGATCCAGTCCTCGATCTGTCGCGGTTGGCGGGTTAGGCGATCGAGATCCCAGACGACGATGGCCCCGAAGCGACCGGCCCTGTAGTCAGTGAGCAGTCGCTCGTACGCCGGCCGGATCACGCCACGCTTGCTCGCGCTCAGGCTGTTGTCAACGTACTCCTCGACGACGATCCACTTGCGTTGACGCGCCACCCTTCGGCAGGCGTCGCGCTGTCGGGAGACGGCGAGCTCCTTGCCGTCCTTGTCGAGGCTCTGTCGCAGGTAGATCGCTGCTCGTATTGCGGTCACGGAACTAGTGTAGTAAAACTGGGTTCGGGCTGAAGATCCCGCTCCGGGATGTCGCCTCCATGCAGTGCCGCCAGCCGAGCCTCGAGGGCACCGGCGAGGTCCCCTTGCGCCGACTCGTCAAGGAGGCCCTGCGGATGCGTCCGAGCCGCATCCTGGTCGGAGAGGTTCGCCAGGCCGAGAGCCTCGACCTCCTCATCGCCCTCAACAGCGGACTCCCCGATAATGTCGACGCACAAGCCGCGGCAATGTGGCGTCCCGACCCAGGGGCAGCGCCTCCACGAAAAGCGTTGGGGCACAATGGGATCCGTGAGCGCCGGACAAGGCATCCGCTAGTGCGCGCGTCCACCGCGTGCCGCGCTCGGCCCCGGGGCGAACGTCAATGACCTGTCGGCCGGTCCGCTATTAGTTCGGAGTCCGAACCAAGGGGGGAGAGATCGCCGAAACGGCGGCGGTTACCGCCCGGTATACGCGGGGAGAAAACGCCTGCCGGTCAGAGGACGTCGTCGACCTCACGCGCCGGCACGATGAGAGCACGAACGCGCTCGATGAGGAGAGCCTTCGCCTCCTCGGTCGTCACCTCGGACGGCCCGTACTTCAGGACCGCGGATGCGGCCCGGATCCGATCGCTTGACTTCTCGGCCGTCCGCATCTCGGTGGCGAGGACGTCGACGGCCTCGACCGCCAGACTCGACAGCCGACGGCGGGCCGCGCTCCGGATGCCACCGGGGCTCGTGTGCGACGAGCAGACGTCGCTCCCCGGGATGGCGAACCGAGGGCATCGGCGTGACCCGTCGGTCGTCGTCGCGAAGCACTGCCGCCTCGTCGACTTCGCGAGCTCATGGGACATCAGCGGACTCCTTGCATATACGGGTGGGGGTATCCATCACGACGCCTCCTGACCGTCACCAACACCCTCGACGTGCGCCCAGGGCACCTCGTTCGGCGGCGGCACGGGCTTGCCGCGGTGCAGCGCCCGTAGCACTCCGCGGCCCCACGGCACGAGTCCGGCCGTCCGGTCGCCGTCGTCCATCCGGCTCTGCGCGTACCCGTCGACCGTCTGCCCCGTCGCCGTGCGCCACGCTCTCTCGACCGAGGTCGGCCCGACGGACCCGACCGCCTCGACGGCGGCGCTGCACTCAGGGCAGAGCCAGCCGGCCGCCATCGGTGTTCCCCGCCAGCCGAGCGAGGAGCCCCCCACCGTCCGAGGGGTCCACGCGCTGAGCCGGGCGGCCCGCAGACCGCCCTCGGCCTCGACCCGCGCGGCGGACCACTCGACGGCGGCGAGGCCGCAGAACAGACACCCGAGGCCGACGCCGACGACCGCGGCCGAGAGAGCCCTCGGCCGCGGTGGCGGCTCCAGCCGGACGGGCCCGCGCTGGGTCGCCAGGCGGGCATGCAGCCAGCGGCCGTAGTGCTCGCGGGCGGCGGCGCGGTCGTCCGCGTCGAGGTGGTCCCAGGCCCTCGTCGGGGGCCGCTGAGTCGCCCTCACCGGCGAGACGCGGTGGCTCCAGGCGGCAAGGCCGCCGACCTGGGCCATCGCCTCGGCGAGGCCGACGACCTCCTCGGCGACGAACGACGCCGGCAGGCGGGACCCGCTGACGAGGACTCCGACGAGAGCAGCGAGGACGCGGCTCCGGGCCGCTCCACCGCCGAGCCGGGCGACAGCCCGCGGGGGCAGCTCGGACAGGATGTCGTCGGCGAGGGCGACGACATCCTGACAGGACCCGCAGGTGGTGAGCTGCTCGCGTGACGGCATGCGGTGCGGGTGGACATGCCCCTCGGCGTCGCTGACGCCAGTCACGGCGACCTCGACGACATCACGCGGGTCGGGATCCGCCACCGCCTGGCCGCACAGGCGGCAGGCGAGGACGAGGGTCTGGACGGCGGTCATCGGTGGTTCCTCTCCAGGGCGAACGTCGTTGCTCGGCGGGCGGCGTCCTCGGCCGAGAGGGCGACGCCGACGGCCCGCTGGACCGCCTCCCACTCGCGGGCCGTCAGGGTGATGTCACCGTTCGCGGCCCGCCGCGAGTCGCTGGCGGTCCGCGCGGGCGGGGTGGCGGTCCGCGCGGGCGGGGTGGCCGACTTGCGAGGCGTAGAGACCGTTCTAGAGGCCTTCGGCTTCGGTCGCTTGTCGATCACCTTCAGCTGCTTGGGCCTCGGCGGCTCGACGGCGGGAGCCGGCACGCCGTGGCGGGCGTCGTAGTCTGCGACGCGGGCGGCCGTCAACTCCTCGTCGATCACGAGGTCGAGGTGGCTCACGCGGATGCGGTCGGCACTCATGCGGCAGCCCTCGCGACACGGGCTCCGCACAGCCCCCGGGGCAGGCAGTGGCAGCACTCGCCCGGAGCGCCCCCGTGGGCGGAGCGCCG
>JBDIAL010000303.1:0-3961 GCA_039812405.1 Nostocoides sp. | reverse complement strand
GAGCCGAGGGTGAACAGCCCCGTCGGGAGGCCGACGAGCGAGTCGGTGCCGAGCAGCTCCTGGGCGAGCAGCGCCCCGACCGTGGCCCCGGCGGCCAGGCCCGCGCCGCCGAGGACCTGGGCCAGGACGACGGTCCGCAGGGTGCGCCGCTGGACCCGCTCGCGCTCGGCTTCGAGCAGCCCGGCCCGGGCGGTGGCGGTCACGGTGTGCGGGTCGACGGGAGCGGCCGGGCTACTTGCGGCTCGTGAGGGAGCGGAGGAAGAACATGAGGTTGGCCGGACGCTCGGCCAGCCGCCGCATGAAGTAGCCGTACCAGTCGTTGCCGAAGGGCACGTAGGTCCGCATCGTGAAGCCCTCGCCGACGAGACGGTCCTGCTCCTCGGGCCGGATGCCGTAGAGCATCTGGATCTCGAAGGTGCGCTTGTCGCGGCCGGCCTCCGCGGCATACGACTCGGCGGCGGCGATCATCGTCGGGTCGTGCGAGGCGACCATGGGGTAGCCCTCGCCCTCCATGAGGATCTTCAGGCAGCGCAGGTAGGCCGCGTCGACGTCCTCCTTGCCCTGGAAGGCGACCTCGGCGGGCTCCTTGTAGGCGCCCTTGCACAGCCGGATCCGGGAGCCGGAGGTGGCGAGGGCGCGGCAGTCGTCCGCGGTGCGGTGCAGGTAGGCCTGGAGCACCGTCGCGACGGAGGGGAAGTCACGTCGCAGCTCGCGGACGATGCCGAGGGTCGAGTCGGTCGTCGTGTGGTCCTCGGCGTCGACGTTGACCCAGGCGCCCGCCTCCTGCGCCGCGCGGCAGATGGTGCGCGCGTTGGCGAGGGCCATCTCCTCGCCGTTGCCCGGGAGGGACTGGCCGAGGGCGGACAGCTTGATGGAGACCTCGAGCCGGCAGACCCCGTCGGTCACCGGGACGGCGAGCTCCTGGTAGGCCGTGAGGAGCGACAGGTATGCCGCGACGGTCGCGTCGGCCTCGCTCGCCTCGCTGATGTCCTCGCCGAGGTAGTCGACCGAGATCGCGTGGCCCGCGGCCAGCAGGGCGCGGACGGCCTCGAGGACGTCCGCCTCGGACGCGCCGGGGACGAAGCGCGTCACGAGGGAGCGGGTCAGGCGCGACTTGCCGAGGAGGTGCTCGAGGCGCTCGGAGCGGGCGGCGGCCAGCAGGACGGGGCGGACCGGGTTCGACAGATGCAGCGAGGTCACTTGACGTCTCCGTCCGCGGTGTCGGCGGTCTCGGGGGCCTGGTGGGGGTAGCGGTGGTCCCGCGGCGGGTCGAAGGTCTCCTTGAGGGTGCGCGGGGAGGTCCAGCGCAGCAGGTTGAGGGCGGAGCCGGCCTTGTCGTTGGTGCCGGAGGCCCGGGCACCGCCGAAGGGCTGCTGGCCGACGACGGCGCCGGTCGGCTTGTCGTTGACGTAGAAGTTGCCGGCCGCGAAGCGCAGGGCCTGCTCGGCCTCGACGATCGCGCCGCGCTCCTGGGCGATGACGGCGCCGGTCAGGCCGTAGGGGCTGCCCTGGTCGACCTGGCGCAGGGTCTCGCCCCAGCCGTCCGGGGTGCTGTCGTCGTAGACGTGCACGGACAGGATGGGCCCGAAGTACTCGGTGCAGAACGCGTCGTCCGAGGGGTCGGTGCCGAGCAGGACGGTCGGGGAGATGAAGAAGCCCTCGCTGTCGTCGTGCGTGCCGCCGGCGGCGATGGTGATGCTGTCGGTGGCCCGGGCCCGCTCGATGGCGGCGGCGTTGCGGTCGAAGGAGCGCTGGTCGATGACGGCGCCGCCGAAGTTGGCGAAGTCGGTCACGTCGCCGTAGCGCAGGTCGGAGACCTTCCCGAGGAAGTCGTCGCCCATCCGGGCCCACACCGAGGCGGGGATGAAGGCGCGGGAGGCGGCGGAGCACTTCTGCCCCTGGTAGTCGAACGCGCCGCGGATGAGCGCCGTCGTGAGCACGTCGGGGTCGGCCGAGGAGTGCGCGACGACGAAGTCCTTGCCGCCGGTCTCGCCGACGAGGCGCGGGTAGGACCGGTAGGCCGACAGGTTGTTGCCGACCTGGGACCACAGCGCCTGGAAGGTCGCCGTCGAGCCGGTGAAGTGGATGCCGGCCAGGCGCGGGTCGGCGAGGGCGACCTCGGACACGAGCGGACCGTCACCGAAGACGAGGTTGATGACGCCCGGCGGGAGGCCGGCCTCCTCGAGCAGCTGCATCGTGACGTAGGCGGCGGCGGCCTGGGTGGGGGACGACTTCCACAGGACGGTGTTGCCCATGAGCGCCGGCGCGGTCGGCAGGTTGCCGGCGATGGCCGTGAAGTTGAACGGGGTGATGGCGTAGACGAACCCCTCGAGCGGGCGGTGGTCGACGCGGTTCCACACCCCTCGGGAGGAGATGGGCTGCTCGGTGAGGATCTGCCGGCCGTAGTGGACGTTGAACCGCCAGAAGTCGATGAGCTCGCACGGGGTGTCGATCTCGGCCTGGTATGCCGTCTTGGACTGCCCGAGCATCGTCGCCGCGGCGAGGCGCTCGCGCCACGGGCCGGCGAGGAGGTCGGCGGCCTTGAGGAACACGGCGGCCCGGTCGTCGTAGGACAGCTCGCGCCAGCCGGCGGCCGCCCGGTCGGCGGCCTCGATGGCGTCGGCGACGTCCGCGTGGGTCACGTCGGTGTAGCGGCCGACGACGGCGGAGTGGCGGTGCGGCTGGACGACGTCGTATGCCGGGCCGGAGGCGGTGCGGTGCTCGCCGTCGATGACCTGGCGGATGTCGAGCGGGTCGCCCGCGAGCGCGTCGAGGGCGGCGCGGAGCCGGGTGCGCTCCGGGGATCCCGGCGCATAGTCGTGCACCGGCTCGTTGACGGGGGTCGGGACCTGGGTGACGGCGTCCACGGGGCTGCTCCTTCGGGCGGTGGATGGCGATGGGATCCGGGCGGGTCTGCGGGGGGTGGTGCGTCGCACCAGTATTCGACACTACCGGTAGCGCGCGCGTTGTCCCACCGGATAACAAAGGGGCAACCTGGTCGTACCATCGGACAATCGCGATCGGCGCGGCCGGGCGTCGTCCGGCGGAGGGAGGCTCTCGTGGTCAGGTCGACGGCAGCGGCCGGGATCGTCCTCGACGACCTGCTCCAGGTGCTCGGCGCGACGGTCGCCACCCGGCGGACGCCGCCCGCCGCCCCGGGTGCCGCGGATGCTGCGGGGGCCCCGGATGCTGCGGGTGCCCCGGATGCCGCGGGGGCCACGGACCCGGTCGTGCGGACCGTCGCGCTGCTCGAGGACGCCGACCTGGCGCCGGGGCCGCCGGCCGCCGACCTGTGCATCCTCGTCGGCGTCACCCCGGCGCGGACCGTCGGGTGGCTCGAGACGCTGGCCGGGGGCGGGTCCGCCCGCCCGCTCGTCGTCGCGACGAAGGGCGTCTCGCCGGATCTCGTCCGGGCGGGACGGCAGACCGGCGTGGCGGTCGTCGCCATCCACCCGCAGGCCCGGGTCGACCTCGTCCTCGCCACGGTGCGCAGCGCCCTCGCGAGCACGACCAGGCCCCGGGTCGCGGGCGCCCCGGAGGACCGGCTCGGCGACGAGGACGACCTCTACGGCCTCGCGCAGACCGTCGCCGTCCTCGCCGGGGGCCTGGTCGCCATCGAGGACGAGGGGTCGCAGCTGCTCGCCTACTCGGCGACCGACGGGGCGGCCGACGAGCTGCGGATGCTGTCGATCCTCGGTCGGCAGGGACCGGCGGAGTACCTGCGCCGACTGCGGGAGTGGGGGGTCTACGACCGGCTGCGCACCGGGTCCGGGGTCGTCGAGGTGCCGGCCGACGAGGGCCTCGGGTGGCGTCGCCGCCTGGCCGTCGACATCCGTCCGCTCGGCAGCGACCGGGACGGCGCCGGCCGCCCCGGTCGGGAGCCGTCCCTCGGCACGGTCTGGCTCCAGGAGGGCGCCACGCCGCTCGCGCCCGACGCCGCCGATCTCCTCGAGGGCGCCGC
>JBDIAL010000302.1:0-3965 GCA_039812405.1 Nostocoides sp. | reverse complement strand
GGTCGGGCCCGGCCGCGGTCGCCCCCGACCTGGCCGGCCCCGACCCGGTCGTCGCCCACGGAGCGGGAGGTGAGGATGCCTGAGCTGCCCGAGGTGCAGGCCCTCGTCGACTTCCTCCGCTCGCGCGTCGTCGGGCTCGCCGTCACCGGTGTCGAGCTCGGCTCGATCTCGGTCCTCAAGACCTACCAGCCCCCGCCGGACGCCCTCGTCGCCCGGCCGGTCGACGACGTGACGCGGCACGGCAAGTTCCTCGACCTCGACTGCGACGGGACGCACCTGGTCGTCCACCTCGCGCGGGCGGGCTGGCTGCGGTGGTCCGACCCGATATCCACGGCCCGGCTGCGGCCCGGGAAGTCGCCCATCGCGCTGCGCGTCCGGCTCTCCGACGGCAGCGGCTTCGACCTCACCGAGGCCGGGACGCGCAAGAGGCTCGCGGCCTACGTCGTGGCCGACCCTCAGGAGGTTCCCGGGATTGCCAGCCTCGGGCCCGACCCGCTCGCCGACGACTTCACGAGGGAGGCGTTCGGCGCGATCCTCGCCGGCCGGCGGACCCAGATCAAGGGGCTCCTGCGTGACCAGGGCGTCATCGCCGGCATCGGCAACGCCTACTCCGACGAGATCCTCCACGTCGCGCGGATGTCGCCGTTCGCCATCGCCGCCACGCTCGGGGAGGAGGATGTCGACCGCTTGTACGCCGCGCTCCGGGACACCCTGTCCACGGCCGTCGCCGCGGCGTCCGGGAAGCCCGCGGCCGAGCTCAAGGACGCCAAGCGGGCCGGTATGCGGGTCCACGGCCGGACCGGCAAGGCCTGTCCGGTCTGCGGGGACGTCGTCCGCGAGGTGTCGTTCGCCGACTCCTCGCTGCAGTACTGCGCCACCTGCCAGACCGGGGGCAAGCCGCTCGCCGACCGCCGGATGTCCCGCCTGCTCAAGTAGTCCGCCCACGGGGTCCGCCCACGAGTCCACCCTGGGGAAGGGGACGCGCGATGGGTGTTGGATGGGGTGATGAGCTCCTACAGCCCCGACGCCATCCCCGAGGTGAGCACGGCCGACGTGCCCGACGACGCCGTCCTCCTCGACGTCCGCGAGCAGGACGAGTGGGATGCCGGCCACGCCCCCAACGCGATCCACATCCCGCTCGCCGAGCTGCCGGGTCGCCTCGGGGAGCTGCCCGAGACCGACGAGACGGTGCCCGTCGCCTGCCGCGGGGGCGGGCGCTCCTCGCGGGCCGTCGCCTGGCTGCTCCAGCAGGGCTACGACGTCGCCAACCTCACCGGGGGGATGAAGAGCTGGCAGGCCGCGGGCAAGGACCTCGTCCACGCCGACGACAGCCCGCCCACCGTCATCTGACGCCGGCGCCCGAGCCGTCCGCGACACGGCATACCGTCGTATCCGGATGTATTGGATCAACGCTAGACAACCGCATACGCTCCGATCGTGGACCCGATCCGGAACCCGTACGCCCCCGGCGCCGGCCAGCGACCGCCCGAGCTGGCGGGCCGCGATGAGCAGCTGACCGCCTTCGACATCGTCCTCGAGCGGGTCGCCCGTGGCCGCCCTGAGCGCTCCCTCCTCCTCGTCGGCCTCCGCGGGGTCGGCAAGACGGTGCTGCTCAACGCCCTGCGCTCCGCCGCGGTCCGGGCCGGCTGGGGGACCGGCAAGCTCGAGGCGCGGCCCGACCAGCGGCTGCGGCGGCCGCTCGCCTCCGCCCTCCACCAGGCCGTCCGCGAGCTGGGCCACCCCGAGCCGGGCGAGGTCGCGCACGTGCTCGGCGTCGTCAAGTCGTTCGGGGCCCGCGACGCGGCGCCGTCGACGCGGCTGCGTGAGCGGTGGACGGGCGGCATCGACGCGCCGGCCGTCGCCGGGCGGGCCGACAGTGGCGACATCGAGATCGACCTCGTCGAGCTGCTGACCGACGTCGGAGGCCTCGCCGCCGACGTCGGCCGCGGCGTCGCCGTCTTCGTCGACGAGATGCAGGACCTCGGCCCCGACGACGTCTCCGCCCTGTGCGCCGCGTGCCACGAGATGGGCCAGGCCGCCCTGCCCGTCATCGTCGTCGGCGCCGGCCTGCCGCACCTGCCGGCCGTGCTCTCGGCCTCGAAGTCCTACTCCGAGCGGCTCTTCCGCTATGCCCGGATCGACCGCCTCGACGCCGCGGCCGCCGCCCTCGCCCTCACCGCCCCCGCCGCGGAGGAGGACGCCGCGTGGTCGGTCGAGGCGCTCGCCGCGATGTATGCCGTGACCGGCGGCTACCCCTACTTCGTCCAGGCCTACGGCAAGGCGGTCTGGGACCGGGCGCCCCGCTCGCCGATCACCGCCCCCGACGTCGCGGTCGCGGCACCCGACGCGGAGAGCGAGCTGGCCGTCGGCTTCTTCGGGTCCCGCTACGAGCGGGCCACCCCCGCCGAGCGGGAGTACCTGCGGGCCATGGCCGACGCGGCGCCGGCCGGGGAGCCGGCGGAGGAGTCGGTCGCGACCTCCGACGTCGCGCGGCTGCTCGGCCGCAAGCCGCAGTCGCTCTCGCCCGCCCGTGACGCCCTGCTCAAGAAGGGCCTCATCTACTCCGCCGAGCGTGGCCGGATCGCCTTCACCGTCCCCCACTTCGGCCGCTACCTGCGCGACCACTCCTGATCCGGGCCGTCAGGGTCGCATCCTGTCGACGACCCTCCCGACTGGGCGTGTCCTGATCGGAATCCCTGGATCCGGAGGGGGACACACCCCGTCCACCCCGAGCAGGAGAGGGCGCGACCCGCCCACGCCATGCGGTGACAGCTGTCAGTGCCGACCGGTGATGACGGCCCATGGTGGGCGACCTGTCCTGATTCATACCGTCGTCGCCATGAGCAACACGATCATCGAGGTGAACGACCTCACGGTGCGGTACGGCAGCACGGTGGCCGTGGACAGCACGAGCTTCGAGGTCCGGCAGGGCGAGGTGTTCGCCCTGCTCGGGACCAACGGCGCCGGCAAGACGACGACCCTCGACGTCCTCGAGGGATACCTCGCGCCGACGTCGGGCGCGGTCTCCGTCTTCGGGCTCGACCCGAGCACCCAGCGCGACCGGCTGGCCTCCCGGATGGGCATCATGCTCCAGGAGGCGGGCTTCTTCGAGACCCTCACGGTCCGGCAGACGATCACCGCCTGGCGCCGGTTCTACGAGCGGCCCCGCTCGCTCGCCGACACAGTGGCCCTCGTCGGCCTGGAGCACCGGCTCGGCACCCGGGTCAACGCCCTCTCCGGCGGCGAGCGCCGGCGGCTCGACCTCGGGCTCGCCCTCCTCGGCCACCCCGACGTCCTCTTCCTCGACGAGCCGACGACGGGGATGGACCCGGCCGGCCGCCGCGACTGCCTCGAGCTCGTCGCCGGCATGGTGGCCGACGGGCTCACCGTCGTCCTCACGACGCACTACCTCGAGGAGGCCGAGCAGCTGGCCCATCGCGTCGCGATCATGCACCGCGGCCGGATCCAGCGGATGGGCACCCTCGACGAGGTGCTCCGCAGCGCCGGCGAGTCGCGGGTCACCTTCGAGGTCCCCCTGCTCCTCGCCCAGGGGCTGCCCGGGGCCCTCGCCGCCCAGGTCGAGCCCCGCGGGGGCGTCGCCGACGTGACCGTCCGGTCGGGCGACCCCGAGACGACGCTGCGCGCGCTGCTCGCCTGGGCCGAGGCCCGTCGCACCTCCCTCGCCCGGCTCCAGGTGCGCCGCGGCAGCCTCGAGGACGTCTTCCTCGACCTCTCCGACCACGACGCGACGTCCTCCCCGGGACACCCCGGACACCCGGAGCAGCCCGGGCAGTCCGGCGACCGCGTCACCACCGCGATCCCCGTGGGAGCCTGAAGATGAGTGCCACGCTGAGCTGGCCCCGGTACGTCTGGCCGCAGGTCGCGCTGTCCCAGCGCGTCTACTGGCAGGACATCGCCTTCGCCCTCGTCGGGGCGGTCATGCCCGTCGCCATGGGGATCTTCCC
>JBDIAL010000301.1:0-3974 GCA_039812405.1 Nostocoides sp. | reverse complement strand
GCCGGCCCGTCGCGTCCGTCCCGCGCGGCCGACCCGGGCGCCCGGGCCAGCCGACCTGGGCGCGCCCGGGCCAGCCGACCCCGGCGTCAGTCTGCGAGCATCTCCGCCGCGAGGAAGGCGAGCTCGAGGCTCTGCTGGTGGTTGAGCCGGGGGTCGCAGACGCTCTCGTAGCGCTTGGTGAGGTCGGCGTCGACGATCTGCTCGGCCCCACCGATGCACTCGGTGACGTCGGTGCCGGTCAGCTCGACGTGGATGCCGCCGGGCACCGTCCCCAGCTCGCGGTGCACCTCGAAGAAGCCCCGCACCTCGTCGACGATGTCGTCGAAGTCGCGCGTCTTGAACCCCGAGGCCGAGGAGAAGGTGTTGCCGTGCATCGGGTCGCACACCCACGTGACGTGGGCGCCGGAGGCGTGCACCTTCTCCACGATGGGCGGGAGGGCCTCGCGGACCGTGCCCGCCCCCATCCGGGTGATGAAGGTGAGACGCCCCTCCTCGTTGTCGGGGTTGATCCGCTCGATGAGCCGCAGCACGTCGTCGGGGCTCGCCTTGTCGGACACCTTCGCGCCGACCGGGTTGCGCACCCGGGAGACGAAGTCGACGTGCGCGCCGTCGCCGTCGCGCGTCCGCTCCCCGACCCACACGAAGTGCGCCGAGGTGTCGTAGAGCTGCCCGGTCCGCGAGTCGACGCGGGTCAGCGGCCGCTCGTAGTCGAGCAGCAGCGCCTCGTGGGCGGAGAAGAACTCGACGGTCCGCATCGCGTCGAAGTCGGCACCGCAGGCGATCATGAACCGCATCGCCTTGTCGATGTCGCGGGCCAGTCGCTCGTAGCGGACGTTGGCGGAGTTGCGGACGAAGCCGCGGTTCCAGTCGTGGACGTGCCGCAGGTCGGCGAACCCACCCGAGGTGAAGGCCCGCACGAGGTTCAGCGTCGCGCTGCTCGTGTGGTAGGCCCGCAGCAGCCGCGTGGGGTCGGGCGTCCGCGCCTGCGCGGTGAACTCGTAGTCGTTGACCATGTCGCCGCGGTAGGCCGGGAGCGTCACCCCGTCGCGGGTCTCGGTCCCGCTCGAGCGGGGCTTGGCGAACTGTCCCGCCATCCGGCCGACCTTGACGACGGGCACGGAGGCGCCGTAGGTGAGGACGGCCGCCATCTGCAGCACCGTCTTGATCCGGTCGCGGATGTTGTCGGCCGTCGCGTCGACGAACGTCTCGGCGCAGTCGCCGCCCATGAGGACGAACGCCTCGCCGCGGCCGGCGGCGGCGATCCGGGTGCGCAGCACGTCGCACTCACCCGCGAAGACGAGCGGCGGATAGGTCTGCAGGGTCCCCACGACGTCGGCGAGGGCGGCCTCGTCGGGCCAGATCGGCTGCTGGCCGGCAGCGGTCGTGCCGGCGCGGAGGGCGGCGAGGGGGTCGGCAGCGGACGGCGTGCTCACCGGACAAGGATAGGTGCGTCCGGATGGCGGTCCGCTCCGCGCCCGTATGCCGGGCCGGGGTCGCGCGGTGCGGCGACGGGGGCACACTAGAGAGTGGACGAGGCGAGCGAGAGCCACGAGGCAGGCGGAGACGATGTGCAGCTACTGCGGGTGCCGGGCCATCACCCCGATCGGTGACCTCACCGCCGAGCACGTGGTGATCCAGAACCTCTGCGGCGCGGTGCGCCGCGCGGTCGAGACCGACGACCCCGCCGGGGCCACGACCCAGCTCGTCGCCCTCGCCGAGGTGCTCCACGAGCACGACGCCGTCGAGGAGCAGAGCATCTACCCCGCGATGGCCCGGCTCGAGGAGTTCGGCGACAAGGTCGGCACCCTCTTCGACGAGCACGACGAGCTCGACGCCATCGTCGACGAGGCCCTGCTCATCGCCGCCCGCGACGGCGCCGCCGCGGTCCGGTGGGACGCGGTGCTCGGCGTCTTCGAGATCCTCCTCGAGCACATCCAGCACGAGGAGAACGGCCTGTTCCCGGCGGCGGCCATCGCCCTCGACACCCCCGACTGGGAGCACGCCATGCGGGTCCGGGAGGAGTACCACCGGACCCATCCCGGCGCGCCCGGCCCCCGGCATACCGGCGAGGCGCTGCCCTGACCGCCCGGCGCCCTGACCGCCCGGCGGGTCAGGGCGTCAGCTGGCGCGCGGCTGGGTGTCGGAGTCGTCCTCCAGGGGCACCGGCGACGGCAGCCCCGCGGCGTCGTCCTCGAGGCGGAGCGCCTCCTCCAGCTCCTTGGCCGCGTGCCCCGGCAGGGCGGCCTCCTGCAGCTCGCGGGCCTTGCCCTTGGCGACCCGCAGCAGGCGCTGCTTCTGGGACGTCGCATACATGTCGACGTACTCCTGGCCGGACAGCTCCATCAGCTCGTACATGATCTCGTCGGTGATCGACCGCAGGACGAACCGGTCGTCCTCCATCCCCTCGTAGCGGGAGAAGTCGAGCGGACGGCCGAAGCGGATGCCGATCCGCATGACCCGGGGGATCTTCTGGCCCGTCGGCTGTGCCTGGTCGGTGCCGATCATCGCGACGGGGATGACGGGCACGTCCGCCTCGAGGGCCATCCGCGCCACGCCGGTGCGGCCCCGGTAGAGACGCCCGTCAGGGCTGCGCGTCCCCTCGGGGTAGATCCCGAGCAGGTCGCCGCGGCGCAGGACGGACAGCCCCTGCCGCAGCGCCGCCTCGCTCGCCCGGCCGCCGGAGCGGTCGACGGGCAGCTGTCCGATGCCCTTGAAGAAGAGCGCCGTCAGGCGACCCTTGAGGCCGGGGGTGTCGAAGTAGTCCGACTTGGCGAGGAACGTGACGCGCCGGTCGACGACGAGCGGCAGGAACACCGAGTCCGAGAACGACAGGTGGTTGCTCGCGAAGATGGCGGGGCCCTCCGCGGGGACGTTCTCCGCCCCGTCGACCCAGGGCCGGAACAGGACTTTGAGGATCGGTCCGAGCACGATCGTCTTGAGCAGCCAGTACAGCAACCGGGTACACCCTTCCACGCGTGTGCGGAGCACTCTACGGCACGGCCGACCCCTACCGGCCACCCCACACAGCGTGGGAGGATCGGACCGATCCCCGGTCGGCGCGGCCTCACCTCCGAGCCGGCCCGTATGCGAGGAGTCCCGTGTCCGTCGTCCCCGGTGCCGAGCCGTTCCACCACGCGGGCAGCCGCATCGGGTTCCTCCTGTGCCACGGGTTCACCGGCAACCCGACGAGCCTGCGCCCGTGGGCCGAGCACCTCGCGCAGCGCGGCCTCACCGTCAGTCTCCCGCTCCTGCCCGGCCACGGCCGGACCTGGCAGGAGATGAACCGCACGACCTGGCAGCAGTGGTATGCCGAGGCCGAGCTGGCGTTCGGCGCCCTCCGCGCGTCGTGCGACACGGTGTTCGTCGGGGGGCTGTCGATGGGCGGCGCCCTCGTCACCCGGATCGCGCAGCGCAACGGCGCTGCCGTCGCCGGGCTCGTCCTCGTCAACCCGGCCATCAAGGTCGAGGACGTCCGGCTCAAGGCGCTGCCCCTCCTCCAGCACGTCGTGCCCTCGCTGCCCGGCATCGGCGACGACATCAGGAAGCCCGGGCAGACCGAGCATGCCTATGACCGGATCCCGCTCAAGGCCCTGCACTCCCAGACCCGGCTGTGGGCCGAGGTGATCCGCGACCTGCCCTCGGTCACCCAGCCGGTCCTGCTCCTGCGCTCCGCGGAGGACCACGTCGTCCCCGCCTCGAGCTCGGCGCTGCTGATGTCGCGCATCTCGAGCACCGACGTCACCGAGGTCGTCCTCCACGACTCCTTCCACGTCGCGACCCTCGACCACGACGCCCCGCGGATCTTCGCCGAGACCGATGCCTTCGTCGAGCGGCTGGTGGGTGCCGATGCCCCCTGACGACCACCTCGACGGCCGCGACGTCGACGCCGAGTTCGCGGCGATCATCGCCGGCTGGGACGACGTGCCCGACCTCCCCAAGTTCCTCACCGACGAGCCGTCGGCGCCGGCGGACCT
>JBDIAL010000300.1:0-3993 GCA_039812405.1 Nostocoides sp. | reverse complement strand
GACACGTCCGGGTCGCCGAGGTGACCCGCTCCTGCGCGACGGGTCGCGACGGGACGACGGCGGCCGCGCTGCTGCGGGGCGCCCACGCCCACGGGCTCACGGCCCAGGCCTTCCGCCGGACCCCCGGCGACGACCCGGTCGACGCCCTGGCCGCCGGCCCGCTGCCCGCGGTGACCCTCATGCGCGGGCACCACTTCGTCGTCGTGGAGTCCGCCGGACCCAAGGGGATCCGCGTCAACGACCCCGGTCACGGGCACCGCACGATGACGCGCGAGGAGCTCGCCCGGGAGTGGACGGGCCTCGGGATCCGGCTGTCCGCCGGCCCCGCGTTCCGGCCCGGGGGGACGGCCCCCGCCCATCCGGTCCGAGCCTGGTGGAGCGAGGAGGACCCCGGATCCCGCTGGCTCTGCGTCCTCGGCGTGCTCTTCGCCGCCGTGGCCGCCGCCGCCTCCTTCGCCGCGGTGCTGCTCGTCCGCGGGGTCTCCCGGGAGGACCCGGCGGCCGTCGCGGCGCTCCCCGTCCTCCTCGGCGTCCTCGCGCTCGTCGGGTGGCTGAGCGGCTGGCTCGGCGCGCACCTGCGGTCGCGGATGCTCCGGCATACCGTCACCCGGCGCGCGACCCGGCTCGTGCACCACCTCCTGCGGGTCGGCCCGTCCTTCCTCCAGTACCGCTTCAGCGGCGAGGTGGCGATGCGGCCCCAGCGCGTCGACGGCGCCGCCATGCAGATCGTGGCCCTCCTCGTCGACGGGGCGGTCGGCCTGCTCACCGTGACGGCCGCGCTCGCCGGCATCGCCCTCGTGTCGCCGGCGGCCTTCGCGCTCGTCCTGGCCGGTCTCGGGGCCAACGCGTATGCCATCGGCCACCACCTCGAGGAGTACCGCGAGGCCCACGGACGGGCCGTCGCGCAGCAGCAGGCCCGGGACGGCGAGATCGTCGCGACCCTCGCGGCGATCGAGACGATGCGGTCGGAGGCCTCGCCGACCCACCTCGCCGACCGCTGGACCCGGGCCCAGCACGGCGTCGCCCGGCTGGAGCGCCGCGCCCATCTCGTCCTCGTCCGCCGGACCCGGTTCTCCCTCCTCGTCGACGGGGCCGTTACCGCGCTGGCGATCCTCGTCGCCCGCACCGACGAGGTCCCGCCACCGCTCGTCCTCGTCCTCGTCCTGCTCGCCGGGCTGGCGCTCACGGCCGGCCGCCGGATCGTCACCGTCGGGGCCTTCGACGTCACCCAGGTGCAGACCGCCCTGCGGCTCGTCGAGGACGTGATGATCGAGCCCTCCTCCGGGACGCTCGCACCGGCCGACCACCGCAGCGCCGACCTCGAGCTGCTCGGGGTGTCCTTCGTCCGCCCCGGTGCCCGGGAGCCGCTGTTCGCCCCGGTCGACCTCGTCGTCGCGCCCGGGGAGACCTGCTTCGTCGTCGGGGCCAGCGGGGTGGGCAAGTCCACCCTGGCGCGGGTCGCCGTCGGTGCGCTCACCGCCTCGACGGGGCGCATCGGCCGGCCCGAGCGGGTCGCCTACGTCCCCCAGCGGGCCCTCTTCCTCGAGGGCACCGTCGCCGACAACCTCGCCCTCGGGTCGGAGCTCCCGGACGACCTCCTCGACACGGTCCTCGCCACCGTCGAGCTGACCGCCGTCGTCCGCGCCCGCGGAGGCGTCGCGCAGGCCGCCGTGACCCAGGGCGGGCGCAACCTCAGCGGCGGGGAGCGGCAGCGGCTCGCCCTCGCCCGGGCCCTCCTGCGCCGCCCGGAGCTGCTCGTCCTCGACGAGGCGTTCAGCGCGATGGACGACGAGCTGACCGATCTGCTGTACACCCGGGTCCGCCGCCTCGGCATCCCCGTCCTGTCGATCGCCCACCACCTGCCGCGCCTCGGGGAGCGGGACCGTGTCGTGCGGCTCGACCGGACGGGGACGACGCTGGAGTATGCCGGTGCCGCCGTCCGCGGGACCGTCGCCCCGGCCGAGCGGGAGGCGTCGTGAGGACCGGGCTCGGGCTGCGTCTCGCCGTCGTCGTCCTGCTCTCCCTCGTCGGGACGGCGGCCCAGCTGGGCGGCATCTTCGCGGCCTACCTCGCCTACCTCGACCCGGCCGCCGCCCGCCCGTTCGTCGTCGGCGGCTGTGCGCTGTTCCTCCTCGCCTTCGCGGCGGGTCGGATCGCCGACCCGATGGCCCTCGACCTGCAGGAGGCGGTCGCCGACCGCGCCGAGCAGCGGCTGTGGCGCCACCTGCTCGCGCTCCCCGTCACCTTCTTCTCCTCCCGGTCGATGCGGGACGTC
The DNA here is from genome assembly GCA_039812405.1 of Nostocoides sp. Classification (GTDB taxonomy): domain Bacteria; phylum Actinomycetota; class Actinomycetes; order Actinomycetales; family Dermatophilaceae; genus Nostocoides. Next base: position 1,718 of record JBDIAL010000300.1, on the reverse strand, counting down.
ATCGGCTACGCCAACTGCGTCTCGATGACCCGCACCCTGCTCGGCGCCCTCGGCGCCGAGACGATCCTCGGCACGCTCTCGGCCGGCGTCGCCTCGGCCCTGCTGTGCGCCGTCGACCCACGGCTCGGGATCGTCGCCGTCACCCTCACCCTCACCCTGCTGCTCGTCGCGGCCCTCCTCGCCTGGGGGCAGCAGCGGCACGACCACGTCGTCATGGAGTGCGTCGACGCCGCCCACGCGACGCTCTACCCGGCGCTGGGCGGCATCGAGGAGCTCACGGCATACGGCGCCCAGGGCTGCGTCGAGGGCGCCTGGGGCGCCATCCTCACGCGGCAGAAGGACGCCGACCTGCGGGGGCTGCGCTACGCGGACGCGGGCGAGAGCCTGCTCCTGTCGAGCCAGACCGTCCTGCTCGCCGTGCTCTGCCCGCTCGCCATGCTCTGGTCCGGCGGCCCGGTGGCGCTCGGCTCGGTCGCGATGATCACCCTCACCCTCGCCTCCGCGCTGACCCGGGTGGCCGGCGTGCTCCCCGCCGTCTTCTCGATCGGCCTCGCGCGGCGCCGCCTGGCCCCGGTGCGGGCGGCGGCTCCCGAGCAGGACGGCACCCCGCGGCACGGGGCGGTCGTCCGGGGGGCGGTCGAGGTCGAGGGCGCCGGGTTCGCGTATGCGGGGAGCGGGCGCCCGGTCCTGCACGACGTCACCCTCCGCGTCGAGCCGGGCGAGCTCGTCGCCCTCGTCGGCCCCTCCGGCGCGGGCAAGTCCACCCTGCTGCGGCTGCTCCTCGCCCAGCTCGAGCCGACCGTCGGCCGGGTCGCCGTCGACGGGGTCCCGACGCCCGAGTGGGACCACGAGACCCTGCGCTCGCAGATCGGCTACGTGCCCCAGTCGGCGGCCCTGGCCCGTGGGACGATCCGCGACGCCGTCGTCGGGGTCCGTGACGACGTCCCCGACGAGGAGGTCTGCGCCGCGCTGGCCGTCGTCGGCCTCGCCGAGCTCGTCGCCACCCTCCCGATGGGCCTCGACACCCGTGTCACCGACGGCGAGTCCGGCTTCTCCGGGGGTCAGGAGCAGCGGCTCCTGCTGGCGCGCGCCCTCGTGCGCCGGCCCCGGATCCTCCTGCTGGACGAGGCGACGAGCGCGCTCGACGAGCAGGCCCAGGAGGCCGTGACCCGCGCCATCGCCGGGCTCGGCATGACCCGCGTCGTCGTCGCCCACCGGCTCAGCACGATCCGGCACGCCGACCGCGTCTACGTCGTCGCCGACGGCACCGTCACCCCCCTGCCCGCACCCGCGCTCGAAGGAGCACCGATATGACCACCGACCCGAGCACCGGCGCCCGCACGGGCGCGACGACCACCCTCGACAGCGTCGCGAGCGACCGGAAGGTCCTGCGCTTCAAGCGGTCGACGACGGTGACCCTCCTGCCGGGGGAGGGGATCTACCTCAGCACCGAGCGGGGCGCGCGGTCGCGCATCCACGGGCGGCTCGTCGCGGACATCTACCCGCTGCTCGACGGCACCCGGACGCGGGAGGCGACGGTGCGCGCGCTCGTCGAGCGCGGCCTCGCCGGCGCCGCGCCGCCGTCGACCGGCTCCTGGCCAGCGGCCACCTCGTCGAGGTCGACCCGGTCGTCGACGTGCGGGTCGGCGGCTACTGGGAGCAGTGCGGGCTCGACGGGGACGCCGGCGCGGCCGCCGCGGCGGAGCCGGTCGGGCTGC
>JBDIAL010000299.1:0-3995 GCA_039812405.1 Nostocoides sp. | reverse complement strand
GCGTGACCTGCATGACGGAGCCCGACAACGGATTCTCGGCACGACCATGAAGCTCGGGGCCATCGACGCACCAGCCGTTGACACAGCCGACCCGGGCACCGCTGAAGTGGTCAGTACCGTCGGCCGGTCTACCGCGACCCGGCGACGACGCACCCGTCACCTTCCCCACTACAGGTCGCGGTTTTGCGAAGGCGTCCCGCCGATCGGCGGGACGCCTTCGCAAAACCGCGACTTCTGGCGCCAGCTCGCCGGGCTCGCCCGGCCTGCCGGTCGTTCCGTATGTCGGGCTGACAGGAGCCGTCGTCGCGTCTCCCGCTCCTTCGTCGCGGGATGCGTTCCTCCTCCCGGCATCCCGTCCCCCGATACGGAACGGCGGATGGAATCGACTTCGTCGATGCCATCCGCCGTTCTCGTGAGTCGGGCTGACAGGATTTGAACCTGCGACCCCTTGACCCCCAGGTAGACCGTCATGCTGATTCGGCCTCAAACGTGGGACTCCTGCGGTGCAGAGGGGCCGATTTCACGCCATGCAACGCATGGGATGCATGGTTCTGGTCCCGGTTTGGTCCCGGCCATTCAACCACTGCGCGGGGCGCTACACCGCGTGGGTGCTCGTCACTCTATCGAGGTCACGGTCGCTGAACAGGTGCGTGGGGCCGGCGCCTCGGGCTGGCAGTGACGGTTCCCTTCGGCTCAGGGCGATGCGAGGCCGGTGTCGTGGACGAGCTGTCTCATGTGGGCGGCGAATGTCGTGCGGCGACGCTTGGTGTAGGAGTCCCATGCGTGATCGTCGGCGTCTTCGTCCGGCTCGTCATCATCCTCGTCTGTGTATTCGGACCAGACGAGGAAGGCACCGTGGATGCCTGCGAGTAGATCTTCCAGAAGATCGGGGGCGGGTCGGCGGGGATCGAGGTACGTGAGCTGCGTGCGTCCGTCCGAGTCGGTGTCGTGCAGAGGGAACATGACCGGTTCTCGCTGCGGTGCGACGGCGTGGCCGTCGCCGACGGCCATTGCGATGCGGATCAGGTCGCTGACGATCTCGTAGGGTGCGTCGCCGGCGGTGAGCCTGCCGAGTACCTCGGTGGGTGTCTCGATCGGGAGTGCTTCGATGTCGTCGGCCTCCATGATGATGGACTCGGGCGCGGTGCCGCTGAGACGGGCGGCGACGTGCGCGGCGGCGAGCAGCCAGACCGCGGCGGCGACGGATGCAGAGGTGGGGTCGACGTGCTCGAGGAGTTCGCGGGATCCGAAAGGATCGGCGTCGAGGAGTTCGAGGGCGGCGGCGACCTGGGTGGGTGATGCCGAGGCTCGGCTCAGCAGCACGGCCTGCGCCGCCCGGCCGGTGAGGTCGCCGGCCTCGGCTCGCTCGACCGCGCGGATCTCGTCGTCGACCTCCGCCGCGATCATGTCGGTGAAGTCCGTGGATCCGATCTGCTGCAGTAGGCGTCCGACCTGGTGCGCGGCTTCCACGGTGCGGACGTAGGACTGGCACTCGGAGGGGTTCGGGTTCCGCAGCGCGGGCAGCACTCCGTCGAATGCCTCGCGTTCACCTTCCCGACGCTCCCCTTCGCTGTTGACCGATAGGTCGTCCATCGCCGCCGACGCGGGGTCTGTGTAGCTGCGCCACAGCGCGCTGGAGAGCTCGGTCAACGCCGTCGCGAGCTTATGGTGACGTCGCTCGTCCGTGATCGCGGGCAGGCTGGCGATGTCGGCGGCGATGTCCCCACGCGGCGTGGACACCACCTGGACGAGCTGGTTCCTGTGGGGGTCTATGGCGTAGCGGGTCATTCGCGGCTTCTTCCTGGGGGTCACGGTTCGAGGCGTCGGGTCCAGAACTCGACGAGCAGATCGGGGCGGCCGTTGTCGTAGTCGGCCAGTGCGGCGAGGTATTGGTCGAAGGCTGGCGTGCCGCGTGCGACCGCGACCTCCAGGAAGGGCCAATCGAGCCGGACCAGCAGCTCGCTCAGCAGCGCACGGATGGTGCGGCCGTTGAAGTCCGCGAACGGGTGGATGTGCAGGAACTCGCCCTCGGCGTAGGCGAGCAGCTCCAGTTGGAGATCGAGCGAGTCCGCGTGCGCGAGGCGGGCTTGGACGTTGTCGGCGTAGTCGCGCATGAGCATCGGGACGAGGAAGTGCTCCGGTGCGATGTGGTTGCCGATCTGCACCGGTTCGCGTCGCCACTGCCCCGCGATCTCCGGGATCAGGTCGCCGATGATCTCCCGGTGGAAGTCGCGGATCAGTTCGTCGTTGTAGGGCTGCTGTTGGAACTCGCCGCGTCCGACGCGGGCGAGCAGGGACACCAGGTGCGGCGCGATCGCATCGGCGAGCTGCGCGTAGGTGAGGTCGCCGTGACTGGTGGCGAACCGACGGGTCAGACTCCCGTCTTCTTCGCCTGTCGAATCCACGCGTCCGAAACCGGTTCGTTCTCCATCGCCATGCTCGCGGCGACCCGGTCGACCACCACGGCCAGCCGCGCGTCGCGCCTCTGCTCCGCACTGAGCGCGCGCCAACGAGCCAGCGACTCCGCCGCCGGCTGACTGACCTGGATCGTGCTGCTCATGATGCGCCCCAGTTTACTCCCCGGCACCCTGGTCACCATGAGTCCCCGGCGCCGTGGCGAGCGCATCTGTGTCGCCCTGTCGCCGTGACACAGGCGGCGGATCCGGTCCAGGCGGACTATGCCCGCATTGCACCAGACAGACATGGCCGCTTTCCCCATGCGGTCGTCATCGTTGCCCGCTTCATGTCTAGAGTCGACTCTGGCTCTCTTCCGAATCGCCGAGCGAAGGTGCGATGCGCCGGCACAAACATCCGTCGCGGGCCCTGCCTACGCTATCTGGGACAGCAGTCGCACTGTCGCTGTCGCGATGTCTGCAGGTCTGTGGCTGACTGTGAGGGTGTGCAGGAGCGCTTCGTCAAGCTCTTGGACCGGAGGGGCAGCGGCATACGCCGCCTCCAGTGTCTCGAGTGCTATGCGCACTCCGGGATCTTCGGCATGCTCGGGATAGCCGTCAGGTGCCCACGAGTCGAAGTCCTGAGGGCGGAGGCGCTTTGCTACCGCTGCCGCTGCTCCCCCATATCCTCCGGCGGCGAAGAGGGGACGCCCGGCTCGAATAGTCAACCGAGCTTCCTCGATGACACCGGGCTCAGCGCCTGCGTAGCCCGTGAGTCGTCCCCCGACGATAAGCCGAGCCGTCGTGCGGTCAGTAACGTAGGCACGCATCGCCGTTAGCGCCTTGCCGTCATCGTCAACCCAGCTACCCGCCAGGGCGCTCGAGATCGGCATCGTCTCGCCGGATCCTGACACCAGTGTCAATCGGCCGACGTCGCCGAGACTTCGGTCGGCCTCAATCAGTTCATCCTCACTGAGGTGGCGGTACTCGGACTCGGCCAGGGTGATTTCCAGTGCTGGCCGGCCGTTGCTGAAGCGCTGGGCTTCTTCGATGAGCAGGCCGGTGTATCCGCCCTGCTGGAGATTACCGCCGTAGATGACTGTCGCTCCCGCCAGCATGATCGCCCTGCCGACCTCCGCTACGACAAGTCGGCAATGCTGCTCGGTGAGACCCAGGCGAGCGAGATCGGCGCTTTCCGAGACCGATAGGGCAATCTTCTGGCCCGAGAGCGCGTCTCGGGAGATGAGGGTCGGTTCGTTCATTTCTTGAGCGCCCCGCCGCGTGCTGCGAACGTCCGTGGCGTCAAGATGTCGACATCGACGTCGTAGCCAGCCACTGTGCACAGCTGGAGTAGGACCTGGCGTTCTGCGGGTCCCAGCGGTGGATCAGGGTGAATCACCCAGAGGTGCTTGTCGTCTGGCTGTGTCTCCTGATGCTCGGCGAGCCAGGGAGCGAGGGTGGTCGGCTCTGGCGACTGCGCAGGTAGCCAGTCGAACCCATCCTCGGACAGGTAGGAGGATTGGGCTTGCCAGAGGGTGTTCTTAAGGGCTTCGTCGACGAGCCTGTTCAGAGCGAGCTCGATTCCTGGATCGGGGTCGGTGA
>JBDIAL010000298.1:0-3999 GCA_039812405.1 Nostocoides sp. | reverse complement strand
ACCACTGCGGCGGCCCCGCCCACCTCGGATTCGCCCGACGGCAGGCGCGACCCGGAACCGCGATCACGCTCAGAGGGCCGCATGGCGAGTCGGAACCACTGCGGCGGCCCCGTCCACCTCGGCAACCCCGCCCATCTCGGCGGCCCCGTCCATCTCGGCAAGCCCGTCCACCACGGCGGCGGCCGGCGCGGGGACCCCGTCCACCGCGGTGGCGAGGGCGGCGAAGGCACCGCCCTCGCGGGCGGCCAGCTCGGCCGGCCGACCGACCTCGGCGATCTCGCCGTGGTCGAGGACCGCCACCTCGTCGGACGCGGCGATCGTCGAGAGCCGATGGGCGATGGTGATCGTCGTCCGGCCCTTGACGAGCTCGTCGAGGGCCCGCTGCAGGGCCCGCTCCGTCTCGTTGTCGAGGGCGCTCGTCGCCTCGTCGAGGACGAGGATCCGCGGGTCGCGCAGCAGGGTCCGGGCGACGGCGAGGCGCTGCTGCTCCCCGCCGGAGAAGCGATAGCCCCGCGACCCGACGACGGTGTCGAGCCCCTCGGGGAGCGCGGCGACGACGGCCGCGACCTGCGCGGCGGCCAGGGCCTGCCACAGCTCGGTCTCGGTCGCCTCGGGCCGGCCGAGCAGGAGGTTGTCGCGGATGCTCGCGTGGACGAGGTAGGTCTCCTGCGACACGACCCCGACGATCGCCGCGAGGACCTCCGGGTCGAGGTCGCGGACGTCGACCCCGTCGATCGTCACCCGACCCCGGGTCGGGTCGTGGAGCCGCGCGACGAGGGCTGCGACCGTCGACTTCCCGGAGCCGGTGTGGCCGACGAGGGCCAGCGAGCCGCCGGCCGGGACGACGAGGGAGACGTCGTGGACGGCGTCGACGTCGGACCCGGGGTAGCGATAGGTCACCGCGTCGAGGCGCAGGTCGCCGCGGACGCTTCGCGGGTCGAGGGCCACCGGGCGCTCCGGGGCCGGGACGTCCGTCTCGAGGTCGAGGTACTCGAAGACCCGGCTGAACAGCGCCATCGAGGACACCCACTGGGCGCCGACGTTGAGCAGTCCCATGAGCGGCCGGAAGATCGAGGCCTGGAGCGTCGTGAAGGCGACGAGGGTGCCGATCGTCATGCCCGCGTCCGTGGCGGGCAGGCCGGCTGCGAGATAGATGGCGGCCGGGATCGCGGCGAAGACGATCTGCATCGTCGCCATGAGCCAGCGCCCGGCGAGCTGGGAGCGCAGCTCGAGGTCGACGAGCTGCGCCGAGGTCTCGCCGAACCGCTCGGCGTTCCGCCGCGAGGTCCCGAGCGTCTTGGCGAGCCGGATGCCGCTGACCGAGAGCCCCTCCTCGATCTGGACGTTGAGGTCGGCGAGCCGCTCCTGCTGGCGTGCGGTGATCCGCCGGCGCACGACGGCGACCCGTCGGGTCAGCCAGATGGAGGGCGGGATGACGACGAGCGAGATGAGCGAGAGGTGCCAGCTGAGGGCGACCATGGCGACGATCGTCGCGACGGCCGTCGTGAGGTTCGAGGCGATCGAGGTGGCCGTCGAGGTGACGACGCCCTGCATCCCGTTGACGTCGTTGGTCAGCCGGGACTGGATCTCGCCGCCGCGGGTCCGGGTGAAGAAGCCGAGCGACTGGGCCTGCAGCCGGCCGAAGACCCGGGTCCGCAGATCGTGCATGACCTGCTGCCCGACCCTGCTCGACATCCACGTCTGGACGACGCCGAGGAGCTGGGTCACGGCTGCGACGCCGACCATGGCGAGGACGGCCCATACCAGGAGCCGGACGTCCTGGTGCGGGAGCGCGTCGTCGACGACGGCCCGCACGAGGAACGGCTGGGCCAGCGCGACGACGGAGGTCGCCGCGATGATGAGGGTGACGACCGCGACCTGCGCCCGGTAGGGGCGGAAGAGGGCCGCGACGCGGGTGAAGGGGACGGGCGCGAGCTCGAGCTGCGCCCGGTCCCGGGGGTCGACCCGCCGGGCCTGGGGCCCGCGGGCGGTGGGGCCGGTCGTCCGGCCCGTCGGGGACATGGGGTTGCGCGGTGCGTTCGGAGTGGCTGTCACGAGGCATCGCTCCTTCCTGCGGTATGCGGGGAGCTGAGTGATCGGGAGGAGGTCGCCAGTTGCTGAGGTTACCTCACTATGAGTCTCAACGCATACTCCTCGCCGCGCATTCCCGACCGCGGTCCCGGCGCGCTCTCCCCGGCACTCCGTCCCCGGCTCGTCGCCGCCGGCTGCTCCGCTCTCGTCCCGGCGGGCCGCCGTCCCACTACCCTCCCGGTATGCCGTCCGCCGACCGACCGAGCGACGCCGGCCTCGCGGACCTCTTCCTCGCAGCCGGCCGCGCCGTGCGCCGTCGCTGGAGCGCGGCCCTCGCCCCGTGGGACCTGCCACCCCACCAGGCCCGCGCACTGCGTCTCGTCGACGAGCTCGAGCCGGTCCGCCCCGGCGTCCTCGCCGAGCGGCTGCACGTCGCCCCGCGCTCGGTGACCGACGTCGTCGACGCCCTCGTCGACCGGGGCTACCTCACCCGTGAGCCGGACCCGCGCGACCGCCGGGCCATGGTCCTGCGGCTCACCGCCGACGGCCGGCGGGTGCGGCGGGCCATCGAGGCCACCCGGCGCGACGAGGCCGAGGACTACTTCACCGTCCTCTCCGCGGACGACCGGGCCACGCTGCGCCGGATCCTCCAGCAGCTGGAGGAGTCCTCGCGCGACTGACGCCGGCTCGGCCGGCGCGGCGGACGCCCCGGGTGCGCCGAACACCCCGAGCCCGCCGGACGCCCGAGTCCGCCCGGCTGCACCCGCCTGCGGCCCTGTGGCGGCTCGCCTCTCGGCCGGCGTGTCTGACGCCCCACGTCGGGCCGGTGACGGGCTCGCCGGGTGGGAGGATTCCCCTCGTGGGCAACGCTCCGGCCGCCGGTCACGCACTCGACGTGCTGACCCTTCTCGCGCGGCACTCGACGCCGCTGCCGGCCGGCGCGATCGCCCGCAGCCTCGGGCTGCCGAGGAGCTCGACCTACCACCTGCTCTCGGTCCTCTGCGACCGCGGCTACGTCTCCCACCTGCCCACCGAGCGGCGCTACGGGCTCGGCGTCGCGGCCTACGAGCTCGGCACCGCCTACCAGCGCCAGACCGGGCTGGCCCGGCTGGCCCGGGACGTCCTCGACCGTCTGGTGGACGAGACGCGGCACAACGCCCATCTCGGGACGCTCCACGGGCGCGACGTCCTCTACGTCATCGAGCAGCGCGCGCCCGGCCGTCCCACGCTCGTCACCGACGTCGGCGTCCGCCTCCCGGCGACGCTCACCGCGACCGGCCTGTCGATGCTCGCGGCCCTCCCGCAGAGCCAGGTCCGTGCCCTCTTCCCGTCCCGCGAGTCCCTCGTGCAGCGCGACGGCCGCGGGGTCGCGTCGACGACGGAGCTGCGCTCAGCGCTCCAGCAGGTCCGCCAGCGGGGGTATGCGGTCGAGGACGGCCTCATCACGCCCGGCCTGCGCTCGGTCGCCCAGGTGGTCCTCGACCACACGGGGCACCCCGCCGCGGCGGTCGCCGTGACCTATGCCGTCGCCGACGGGCCCCCGGACGGCGACCGCCCGCTCGTCGCGGCCGTCGACCGGGCGGCCGCGGAGCTGACCCGCCGGGTGTCGGGACGACGATGAGCCCGACGTCCCACGCACCGGAGTGCGAACCCTCGAGCGCGACGGCCGTCGTCCTCGCCGGCGGTGGAGCCCGCCGGTTCGGCGGCGACAAGCTCGGCGCGCCGTACGCCGAGACGACCGTCCTCGACCACCTCCTCGCCGCGATCCCCCCGCACTGGCCGATCGTCTGCGTCGGACCGCCCCGCCGGACCGTCCGGCCGGTGACCTGGGTCCGCGAGGAGCCGGTGCGCGGTGGTCCGCTCGCCGGCATCGGGGCCGCCGTCCCCCTCGTCCGCACCGACGTCGCCGTCGTCGTCGCCGGCGACGTGCTGGAGGCCGGCGAGGTGCTGGCCCGGCTCGACGCGCGG
>JBDIAL010000297.1:0-4058 GCA_039812405.1 Nostocoides sp. | reverse complement strand
TTGGCGAGGACGTTGTAGAGGATGTCGTTGACGAGGGTCGACTTGCCCGACCCGGACACGCCCGTCACGGCGACGAAGGTCCCGAGCGGGAACGACACCGTCACGTCGTCGAGGTTGTGCTCCTTGGCCCCGACGACGGTGATCTTGCGACCTGCCACCCGGGGCCGTCGCTCCGTCGGGGTCGGGATCTCGCGCCGACCGGACAGGTAGAGCCCGGTCAGGGAGTCGGGGTGCTCGAGCAGCCCCTGGACGGGGCCGGAGTGCACGACCTGCCCCCCGTGCTCACCGGCCCCCGGCCCGATGTCGACGACCCAGTCGGCCGTCGCGATGGTGTCCTCGTCGTGCTCGACGACGATGAGCGTGTTGCCGAGGTCGCGCAGCCGCGACAGCGTCTCGATGAGCCGGTGGTTGTCCCGCTGGTGGAGCCCGATGCTCGGCTCGTCGAGGACGTAGAGGACTCCGACGAGGCCGGAGCCGATCTGGGTCGCGAGCCGGATGCGCTGCGCCTCGCCCCCGGACAGCGTCCCCGCCGGCCGGTCGAGCGAGAGGTACTCCAGGCCCACGTCGAGGAGGAACCCGAGCCGCGCGTCGATCTCCTTGACGACCCGCTCGGCGATGGCCTGCTCGCGCTGGGTCAGCTCGAGGGCGTCGAGGAAGGCCTTGGTCTGCTGGATGTCGAGGGCGCACACGGCGGCGATCGACTTCCCGCCGAGCGTCACGGCCAGCGACTCGGGCTTGAGGCGCGACCCGCCGCAGGCCGGGCACGGCACCTCGCGCATGTAGCCCTCGTAGCGCTCCCGGCTCCACTCCGACTCGGTCTCGGCATGGCGCCGCTTGACCCACGGGACGACGCCCTCGAAGCCGGTGGAGTAGGACCGCTCGCGGCCGTAGCGGTTGCGGTAGCGGACGTGCACCGTGTGGTTGCGGCCGTGGAGGAGCGCCTGCCGGGCGCGCTCGGGGAGCGCCCGCCACGGGGTGTCCATCCCGAAGGCCAGCTCCTCGCCGAGCGCCGCCATGACGCGCTGGAAGTACTCCGCCGACCCGCTGCCCGACCCCCAGGGCGCGATGGCCCCTCCGGCGAGGGTGAGGTCCTCGTCGGGGACGAGGAGCTCGGGGTCGACCTCGAGCTCGGTGCCGATCCCCGTGCACACCGGGCAGGCGCCGAACGGCGAGTTGAAGGAGAAGGAGCGCGGCTCGACCTCGTCCATGGTGAGGGGGTGGTCGTTGGGGCAGGCCATCCGCTCGGAGAAGCGGCGCTCCCGCTCGGGGTCGTCGGCCGGCCGGTCGACGAGCTCGACGACGACGACACCGCCGGCGAGGCCGAGCGCGGTCTCGACCGAGTCGGTGAGCCGGCGCTTGGCGCCCGGATCGCCCTCCTTGGCGACGAGCCGGTCGACGACGACGTCGATGGAGTGCTTGACCTGCTTCTCCAGCCGCGGCGGGGAGGTCAGCGACACGACCTCGCCGTCGACCCGGGCCCGGGCGAACCCCTTGGACTGCAGCTCGGCGAAGAGGTCGACATACTCCCCCTTGCGGGCCCGCACGACCGGTGCGAGGACCTGGAAGCGGGTGCGGTCGGGCAGCTCGAGGAGCCGGTCGACGATCTGCTGCGGGCTCTGCCGGGTGATCGCGGACCCGCACACCGGGCAGTGCGGCCGTCCGGCTCGCGCGAAGAGGAGCCGGAGGTAGTCGTAGACCTCCGTGATCGTGCCCACCGTCGAGCGGGGGTTGCGGTTGGTCGACTTCTGGTCGATGGAGACGGCTGGCGAGAGCCCCTCGATGAAGTCGACGTCCGGCTTGTCCATCTGGCCGAGGAACTGCCGGGCGTATGCCGAGAGCGACTCCACATAGCGGCGCTGGCCCTCCGCGAAGATCGTGTCGAAGGCCAGCGAGGACTTCCCCGAGCCGGAGAGGCCGGTGAAGACGACGAGGGCGTCGCGGGGCAGGTCGACCGACAGGTCCTTGAGGTTGTGCTCGCGGGCGCCGCGCACGACGAGGCGATCGCGCGAGGCGGAGGGGACGTGACGGGGTGTGGAGCTCACGCCGTCAAGCCTAGGTGGAGCCGCCGACAGCCTCCTCCCCCGTGGGCGCTCGGACGCTCGGCGCTCAGGGAGCTCTGGCATGTCGGGTCGTCGACCTGGCAGCGACCGCGCGGGCGAGGGACAGCGGACTCCGAGGCACGCGGCATACAGTCGATGGGGTGACGACACCGATCGAGGACTACGCGCTCATCGGGGACCTCGGGACCGCCGCCCTCGTCAGCCGGCAGGGGTCGGTCGACTGGCTGTGCCTGCCCCGCTTCGACTCGCCTGCCTGCTTCGCCGCCCTCCTCGGCCGGCCCGAGCACGGGCGGTGGCTCCTCGCCCCGGTCGACGAGGCGGCGACGACCCGGTCCTACCGGGAGCACTCCTCGATCCTCGAGACGGTCCACACGACGGCCACCGGGTCGGTCCGGGTGACCGACCTCATGCCCATCGGGGACGGCCGCTCCGACATCCTGCGCATCGTCGAGGGGCTCGACGGCACGGTGCGGATGGAGCACGAGTGGATCGTCCGGTTCGGCTACGGGCGGATCCGGCCCTGGGTGACCCACGCCTCGGGCTTCGGGATGCACGACGACCTGCTCATCGCCATCGCGGGCCCGGACATGCTCGTCCTGCGGGGCACCCGCCTGCCCCGCCCCGCCTCGCACCACGACACCGAGGGCGGGCACGAGGCAGGGGTGCACCGCGACGAGTTCCCCGTCTCCAAGGGGCAGGTGTACTCGTTCTCGCTGACCTGGGTCCCGGCATACGAGGACATCCCCGACGAGCTCCCGATGACCGAGCGGATCCGGGAGACCGACGCGTTCGGCCGGGCCTTCGTCGCGGCGAGCACCTACGACGGCCCTCACCGCGACATCGTCGTGCGCAGCCTGCTCACCCTCCGCCTCCTCACCGACGCGATGACCGGCGGCGTCGTCGCGGCCCCGACGACGAGCCTGCCGGAGGACCCGGGGGGCGTCCGCAACTGGGACTACCGCTACTGCTGGCTCCGTGACGCCTCGCTCACCCTCGACGCGCTCCTCTCCTCCGGCCACGTCCGGTCGACGAAGCTGTGGCGCAACTGGCTCGTCCGCGCCATCGCCGGGGACCCCGAGGACATGCAGATCATGTACCGCGTCGACGGCGGCCGCGACCTGCCCGAGTCCGAGCTGCCCCACCTGCCCGGGTATGCCGGGTCGCGCCCGGTCCGGATCGGCAACGGAGCGGTCCGGCAGACCCAGACGGACGTCCTCGGCGAGGTGATGATCGCCCTCGAGAACGCCCGGTCCAAGGGCCTCCAGGAGTCCAAGCAGTCCTGGGCCGTCCAGCGGACCCTCGTCGACCACCTCCTCACCCGGTGGGACGCCCCCGACAACGGGCTGTGGGAGATCCGTGGGCCGAAACGGCACTTCACCCACTCCCGCGTCATGGTGTGGGCGGCCTTCGACCGGGCCGTCCGCGGCGTGGAGGTGCACGGCTACCCCGGCCCGCTCGCGCGGTGGAAGGCGGCCCGCGACCGGGTGCGCGACGAGATCCTCGAGCGGGGCTTCCACGCCGGGCGGGGCACCTTCACCCAGCACTACGACACCGACGAGGTCGACGCGTCGCTCCTGCTCATCCCGGCCGTCGGCTTCCTGCCCGCCGACGACCCCCGTGTCGTCGGCACCATCGCGGCCGTCGAGGGGGACCTCCTGCGCGACGGCCTGCTCTTGCGCTACCGCACCGCCTCCGGCGTGGACGGCCTGCCGGGCGACGAGCACCCCTTCCTCGCCTGCTCGTGGTGGCTCGTCACGGCGTATGCCATGTCGGGGCGGCTCGCCGACGCCGACGCGCTCATGGACCGGCTCGTCGGGCTGCTTAACGACGTCGGCCTCGTCTCGGAGGAGTACGACCCCGGGCGAGGGCGGATGGTCGGGAACTTCCCGCAGGCCTTCTCCCACCTGGCCCTCGTCGACGCGGCCTACGCGCTCCAGGCCGCGCACGCCGCCGCCGACCGAGCCGCTGCCGACGGGACCTCCGCTGCCGACGGGGCCT
>JBDIAL010000296.1:0-4078 GCA_039812405.1 Nostocoides sp. | reverse complement strand
CTCATCCTCTACACGAGCGGCACGACGGGCCGGCCCAAGGGCGCCGAGCTGACCCACCGCAACATCCACCTCAACGCCTCGCGCTGCGTCAGCCCGATCACCGAGATGTCCGAGGCCGACGTCGTCATGGGCTGCCTGCCGCTCTTCCACGTCTTCGGGCTCACGGTCGGGCTCCAGGCGGCGGTCATCGCCGGGGCGACGCTGACGCTCATCACCCGCTTCGACCCGGGCAAGGCCATCGAGGTCATCGACCGTGACGGGGTGACGATCATGCAGGGCGTGCCGACGATGTACGCCGCGATCCTCAACCACCCCGACCACGAGCAGCTGTCCGCCGAGACGCTGCGCCTGTGCTGCTCCGGCGGCTCGGCCATGCCGCACGAGGTGCAGCGGGCCTTCGAGGAGGCGTTCAGCTGCATCATCCTCGAGGGCTACGGCCTGTCGGAGACCTCGCCGGTCGCCTCGTTCAACATGCCCGACCGCGAGCGCAAGCCCGGCACGATCGGCGTGCAGATCCCCGGCTGCGAGATGCGCATCGTCGACGAGAACGGCACGACCCTCGAGCCCGGCCAGGTCGGCGAGATCGCGATCCGGGGCGACAACGTCATGAAGGGCTACTGGAACAAGCCGGAGGCCACAGCCGAGGCCATCCCCGACGGGTGGTTCCGCACCGGCGACCTCGCGACCGTCGACGACGAGGGCTACTACACGATCGTCGACCGGAAGAAGGACATGATCCTGCGCGGTGGGCTCAACGTCTACCCCCGCGAGGTCGAGGAGGCGCTCTACACCCACCCGGACGTCATCGAGGCCGCGGTCGTCGCGATCCCCGACCCGGTCCTCGGCGAGGAGGTGGGCGCCGCCGTCACGCTGCGCCCGGGGTCGACGGCGACGGTCGAGGAGGTCCGGCAGCACGTCAAGGACCGGATCGCCGCCTACAAGTACCCCCGGCACGTCTGGCTCGTCGACGCCCTGCCGAAGACGGCGACGGGCAAGATCCTGCGCCGCGAGGTCAAGGCTCCCTCGGACGTCACCGGCGCCTGACCGGCCCCGCCGGCGGGCGGCCTACCGCTGCGGGCGGGAGATGACGACGGCGGCGCTGAGGACGACGGCGGCGCCGAGGTACTCCCAGGCGGTGAGGCGCTCGCCGAGGAGGAGCGCCCCGAGCACGACCGACACGACGGGGATGAGATAGGTGACCGTCGCGGCCACCGTCGGGCCGGCCGCGCGGAGGACGTCGAACTGGAGCATGTATGCCAGGCCCGTCCCCACGACGCCGAGCGCGAGGACCGCTCCGACCGCGAGCCACGTCGGCGTGGCCGACCCGTCGTGGACCAGGCTCCACGGCGCGGGGTGCGTGGGGCGCGAGAGGAGCCACCACCCGAGCGTCACGGGCACGATGAGGACGGCGCCGACGAGGAGCGTCGCCGCGGGCTGTGACAGGCCGCCGAGGTCGACGCCGGCGAGGAAGCGGCGGTTGTAGGTCCACCCGATGCCGTAGCACGCGCCGCCGGCGAGGGTCGCGGCGAACCCCAGGAGGTCCGGCCGGTCCGACGTCCAGGGCTGCATGATGACGACGACGCCGACGAACCCGACGACCACCGCGAGCAGCCGGCCGGAGGTGACGCGCGCGCTCGGGAGGAAGGCGACGGTGCAGACGACCGTCGCGAGCGGCGTCGTCGCGTTGCCGATCCCGGCGAGCGCCGAGGGGACCCGGGTCTCGCCCCAGGCGAAGAGGACGAACGGGAGGGCCGACAGGAACAGGCCCGACACGAGCAGGTGCGCCCACGTGCGCCGACCCGTCGGGAGCCGCCCACCGGTCAGCCGCAGCAGCGCGCCGATGGCCGCGGCACCGGCGAGGATCCGCAGGCAGGCGATCTGGACCGGCGCCATCGCGTGGAGGCCGAGCTTCATGAGGAGGAAGGAGGATCCCCAGATGAGGGCGAGCGTGCCGTACTTCGCCTGCCACGGGACCCGCTGCGCCCGCGGGAGGACGTCCGCCGGTGTTGTCGCGGCGGTGGTCACCCCTCCTCCGCGGCGAGGTCGGTCAGCTGGCGGGCCGCGTCGCACACCGCACGCTGGACGTCGCGGGCGCCTCGGGGCGAAAGGCCGGCGAGTCCGCAGGCGGGCGTGACGACGAGATCGGCGAGGCGGGCGGTCGGCAGGCCCACCTCGCGCCACGACGACCGGAGCCGCTCGACGGCGGCGGCCCGGTCGGGTGGGCCACCCGTCGGGACGCACCCGGCATACAGCAGGGCTCCCGACTCGACGGCCACGGCCAGCTCGTCCCAGGCCGCCCGGGAGAGCAGGGTCGTGTCGACCGACAGCCCGGCGGGAGCCGCGCTGTGCAGCAACGGGATCGGCACGTCGGAGGCGCAGCAGTGCACGAGCGTCCCGGTCTCCTGCGCGTCCGGGAGCACGGTCCGTATGCCGTCCGCCAGGCGCTGGCGGTCCACGGCCGGGATGCGCCCGTAGCCCGAGGCCGTGGGCAGCCGCCCGGCGAGGACGGCCGGCACGGCGGGCTCGTCGAGCTGGAGGACGAGACGCGCCCCGGGCACGAGCCGGGCGACCTCGGCGAGGTGGGTGCGGATCCCCTCGGCGAGCGAGTCGACGAGGTCCCGCGTCGCGCCCGGGTCGGCGAGGACCCGCTCGCCGCGCCCGAGCTGGACGACCGAGGCCATGGTCCACGGTCCGCACACCTGGAGCTTGAGCGCTCCCGCATACCCGTCGAAGGCCTCGGCGAGCTCGTCGAGGTCCTGGCGCCACACCGAGGCGGTGCGCCGTGCGTCGCGCCCCGGGCGGTCGACGAGCCGCCAGCCGCTCGGCTGGAGGTCGAGGGGCAGCTCGACGAGGAGCCCGCCGGTCCGGCCCACGAGGTCCGCGCCCGGCCCTCGGCCGGGCAGCTCGGGGAGGTAGGGCAGGCCCGTTCCGGCGAAGGTGTCCCGCACCTCGACGAGCGCCTCCCGGATGTCCGTCCCCGGCAGCGACCCGACGCCCGAGGCGAGTGTCACGAGGCGCGCTCCTCCGCGGTGCCGTCGGCGGCGCCGGAGCGGACGAGGCGGCGCACGCTCGGCGGGACCTCCGCTCCGGGCGGGCAGAAGGGCGCGGCGACCGGCTCCCCGTAGCCGGTCCGGACCGGCACGATCCCGATCCACACGTCGGTCGGCTCGTCGGGCACGTCGCTCCACGCGTCGCGCACCTTGACGGTCCACTGTCCGTCGACGACGGGCAGCCACATGGCGAGCGTGGCCGCCGCCTCCTTCCTCCGGATGGGCGGGACCTCGGCGACCCGCCCGGGGATGAGCCGGTCGGAGAGCGTGTCGAGGGCTCGCACCTGCTCGGCGCCGGTGAGGGGCTCGAGCGTGCCGTGGACGACCGCCGACCGGTAGTTGGCCGACGACTCGAAGGTCGAGTGGGCCACGACGAGCCCGTCCATGAGGGTCACCGAGAGGGCGACCGGCGCACCGGCCGCGACGTGCCGCAGCGCGCCGGCACCCGTCGAGCCGTGGATGAGGAGCCGGTCGCCGTCCCGGGCGTAGAGCATCGGCACGACCCAGGGACGGCCGTCGACGACCGTGCTCAGGGTGCCGACGAGGCTGGCGTCGAGGACGGCATAGAGGTCGTCCCGCGCGGTGCGGGCGCGCTCGGGGTGACGGTTCACGGATTCCACGCGACCTATTGGACCACGTAACTGGTTCGCACCAGGAATCCAGTTAGAGGCAGGATCGCGAAACCAGTATTCTGGCTCGTATGCCGCGTGCCGCCCGTGCCGTCGACCTCCCGGTCCGGCTGCCGGAGACGGACGAGCCGCTGCGCCACCGGGTCGGCGAGGCGCTCCTCGACCTCGTCCGGTCCGGGCGGCTCCGCCCCGGCGACCAGCTGCCGTCGACCCGCGCCCTCGCCGCCTCGCTCGGCATCGGTCGCGGCGCGGTCGTCGCGGCCTACGAAGAGCTGCTGGCCGCCGGCTTCGTCGAGGCGAGCCAGGGGTCCGGCACCCGGGTCGCCGCCGGCGCCGACGAGGCCGTCGCCGCCGGCGCGGCGCGCCATGTGACCCCCAGCCCGGCTCCCCACCCCGCGC
>JBDIAL010000295.1:0-4087 GCA_039812405.1 Nostocoides sp. | reverse complement strand
GCGCTGGATCTGGTTGGTGCCCTCGAAGATCTGCATGACCTTCGCCTCGCGCATGTAGCGCTCGACGGGGAAGTCCCGCGTGTAGCCGGCCCCACCGAGCACCTGGACGGCATCGGTCGTCACCCGCATCGCGTTGTCCGTCGCGACGAGCTTGGCGATCGAGGCGTCGGTGCCGTATGCCAGCCCGTCGTCCTTGAGCCGGGCGGCGGCCAGGTAGGTGGCGCGGGCGGAGGCGACGGCGGCGGCCATGTCGGCGAGGAGGAAGGCGAGGCCCTGGTGCTCGATGAGGGGGGCGCCGAAGCTCTCCCGTTCCCTCGCATACGCGACGGACGTGTCGAGCGCCGCCTGCGCGAGCGCGGCCGCGACGGCCGAGATGCCGACCCTGCCGGCGTCGAGGGCGGCCAGCGCGATCTTCAGGCCCGCCCCCTGCGCGCCGACGAGCCGGTCGGCGGGCACCCGGACGTCGGAGAGCACCATCGTGGCCGTCGTCGACCCGGTGAGGCCCATCTTGCGTTCGGGTGGATCGGCGTGCAGCCCCGGGGTGTCGGCGGGGACGAGGAAGCAGGAGATGTCGCCGCGGGCCTCGCCGGTGCGCGCCAGGACCGTGTAGAAGTCGGCCTCCCCGCCGTGCGTCGTCCAGGCCTTCGTGCCGTCGAGCACCCAGGTGTCGCCCTCGCGGACCGCTCGGGTGCGCATGGCGGCCGGGTCGGACCCGGCATGCGGCTCGGAGAGGCAGTATGCCCCGAGCAGCTCGCCGCCGATCAGGTCCGGCAGCCAGCGCTCCCGCTGCTCCGGCGTGCCGAAGGTCGCAAGGGGGAAGCAGGCGAGGGCGTGGACGGAGATCCCCACGCCGACGCTGCTCCACACCGCGCCGATCTCCTCCAGCACCTGGAGGTAGACCTCGTAGGGCTGCCCGCCTCCACCGTATGCCTCGGGGTAGGGCAGGCCGAGCAACCCCGACCGGCCGAGGAGCCGGAAGATCTCGCGGGGGAAGGTCGCCGTCGCCTCCGCCTCGGCGGCCCGCGGGGCGAGCTCGGTCCGGGCGATGTCGCGGACGAGGGCGAGGAGCTCGGTGGCCTCCTCGGTGGGGAGGCGCCGGGTGACCGTCACGGCATGAGCCGGACGAAGGTGTGTACCGTCATGCGTACCAGAGTATCCTATCTAGTACTCTGGTAGCGTCGGGCCCGTGACGACGACTGCTCCCCGCGCCCGCGTCGACGAGCGCCGCACCGCGATCCTCGAGGAGCTCGTCGACCTCTTCCTCGCCGAGGGGTTCGCCCACCTGTCCCTCGCGGACCTCGCGGCCCGGCTGCGCTGCTCGAAGTCGACCCTCTATCTCGTCGCCTCGAGCAAGGAGCAGATCGTCGTCACGACGGTCCGGCACTACTTCCGCCGGGCGGCCGACCGCGTCGAGTCCCGCGTCGCCCGGTGCCCCGACCCGGCGGGGCGACTCACGGCATACCTCATGGCGGTGTCCGACGAGCTGCGCCCCGCCTCGGTCGCCTTCCACGAGGACCTCGCCGGCTACGCTCCCGCCGCGGACGTCTACCGCGACAACACGACGTTCGCGGCGCGTCGCGTCCAGCAGCTCGTGGCCGACGGGGTCGCGGCCGGGGCCCTGCGCGCGGTCGACGCGACCTTCGTCGGGGCGGCCGTGGCCCAGGTCATGGCCGCGATCCAGCGTGGTGAGATCACGGCCGAGACGGGTCTGGCCGACGCGGCGGCCTACGAGCGGCTCGCGGACCTCGTGACCCACGGCCTCGTGACGCCCCTGACGTAGGGCACGGTCCTCAGATGCCGAGCCACTCCGTCCAGCCGTTGTGGAGGACGAGCCAGGCGAGCAGGCCGTAGCCGGCCTGGCCGGGGTGGCTGCCGTCGCCGGCCGCCATCTCCGAGCGCCACTGGTCGTGGCCGACGAGCGGCGCGTAGCAGTCGACGAACGGCACGCCCCGCCGCGCGCATACGTCGGCCTGGGCCTCGACGAGGACCTCGAGCTTGTCGTTGAGGTCCTCCTCGCCGCTCGGCGGCGGGCTGACGACGAAGGTCGCGATCCCCAGGCTGGTCGCCTCGTCGAGGACGTTGGCGAGGTTGAGCCGGTGCCGGGCGAGGGTCACCCCCTTGGCGACGTCGTTCGCGCCGACGGACACCACGAGGCGGCGCTCGCCCCGCCCGGCCCAGCGCGGAGGGCACTCGGCCCGCCATCGGGTGAGCACGTCGCCGGAGGTCTCGCCGCGGACTCCGAGGTTGTATGCCGTGAGGTCGAGGTCGGGGTGCCGTGTGCGCCCGACGACGCGGCCGACCCACCCCTGGCCCTTGGGGTCGCCGTAGCCGGCCGTCAGCGAGGCGCCGACGAAGCACAGCCCGACGTCCCGCCGCCCCTCGCTGTTGACCGTGAAGCGGGCGCTGGGGAGGAACTCGTTGCCGGTCGCGTCAGTCGTCACGTGGTCGATCCTGCCCTAGTCGTCGTCCAGGTCGTCGTCGAGACGCGCGAGCCACGTCGCGAGCCGCTCGACGGGCGTCTCGAACTCCGGGTGGAGGTCGACGAAGGCCCGCAGCCGCTCGGCGAGCCAGTCGAGCGTGACCTCCTCCTCCCCCCGCCGGTCGGCCAGCTCCTCGATGCCGCGATCGGTGAAGTACACCCGTCCGGCCCGTCAGCGGTCGAAGGCGTGGGCGACGAGCTCGGCCTGCTCGGCCGCGTGCCGCTTGCTCGACCCTGTCGCCGGTGACGCCGACGCCGGCCGGGAGACGACCCGGAGCGGACGGCGCACGCCCTCGTTGGCCAGGGCCTGCGGCAGGTTGAGCGCGATGAACGGCCACGCGCCCTGGTTGACCGGCTCGTCCTGGACCCATACGAGGTCGGCGTCGGGGTAGGCGGAGACGGCCTCGGCGATGGCCCGCCCGGCGAGCGGGTAGTACTGCTCGATGCGGATGATCGCCGTCCGGTCGTCGCCCCGCTTGGTCCGCTCCGCCTCGAGGTCGTAGACGACCTTGCCGGCCGCGAGGAGCACCCGGTCGACGTGCCCGAGCTGGGCGTGGTCGGGCAGCACGGGCCGGAAGGTCCCGGTCGTGAAGTCCCGGGGCTCACTGGCCGCCGCCTTGAGCCGGAGCATCGACTTCGGGGTGAAGACGATGAGCGGCCGGCGCGGCCGGGCATAGGCCTGACGCCGCAGCAGGTGGAAGTAGGACGCGGGCGTCGAGGGGTAGGCGACCGTCATGTTGTCCTCGGCGCACAGGACGAGGAAGCGCTCGATCCGGGCGCTGGAGTGGTCGGGGCCCTGGCCCTCGTAGCCGTGGGGGAGGAGCAGGACGACGGAGGAGCGCTGGCCCCACTTCTGCTCGCCGCTGGAGACGAACTCGTCGACGATCGTCTGCGCGCCGTTGAAGAAGTCGCCGAACTGGGCCTCCCAGAGGACGAGCGCGTCGGGCCGCTCGACGGAGTAGCCGTACTCGAAGCCCATCGCGGCGAACTCGGACAGCAGCGAGTCGTAGACCCAGAACCGCGCCTGGTTGTCGCCGAGGTAGAGCAGCGGCGTCCAGTCCTCGCCCGTCTTCTTGTCGATGAGCACGGCGTGCCGCTGCACGAAGGTGCCGCGCCGCGAGTCCTGCCCGGCGAGCCGGACCGGGGTGCCCTCCATGAGGAGCGAGCCGAAGGCGAGCAGCTCGGCGGTCGCCCAGTCGATGCCGCCCTCCATGACGCTGGCCGCCCGCTTCTCCATCGTCTGGGCGAGCTTGGGGTGCACGGTGAAGCCGCGCGGGTAGTCCACGAAGGCCCGGCCCAGCCGCTCGAGGCGGGCCGGCTCGATGGCCGTCTGGGTCGCGTCGCGGCGCGGGTTGTCCGCGCCTGCCGACTGGGCGCTCGGCGGCTCGAGGCCGCCCCGGCCGTCGCTCGCCCCGCTCGCGCCGGACTCGCTGCTGCGCAGCGCCTCCTTCGTCTCGAGGAAGCCCCGCTCCAGCTGCTGCTGGTAGTCGCGCAGCGCGGCCTCGGCGTCCTCGCTGCTGATGTCGCCGCGTCCGATGAGGCTCTCGGTGTAGAGCTTGCGGACGCTCCGCTTGGCCTCGATGAGGTTGTACATGAGCGGCTGGGTCA
>JBDIAL010000294.1:0-4087 GCA_039812405.1 Nostocoides sp. | reverse complement strand
CAGAAGGTGCAGCGCAGCGCGGCACCCGAGGCGTATGCCGACCACGAGCAGGAGGGGCGCGTCCTCGCCGACACCCTCTCCGGCTACACCGAGGCGGCGGTGACCTGCAGCCTCGACGCGCCGACCGCGGCGGGCCGGCCGGCGGCCTACCTCGCCGCCCTCGAGCGGGAGCTGGGCCGGACCGGCACCGCGGCGGGCCACACCGTGACCGTCGAGGCCCCCGACGCACGGCGCGCCTGGGCGACCGGCCAGTGGAGCGTCGCCAAGGCCCAGGGGCTCCAGGTCACCGCGGTGGTCGTCGGCGACCGGGAGTGGCGGCGCGGCATGGGCTCCTCCTCCCGGACCTGGCACCACGCCGGCGACCCCGTCGGCGCGACGACCGTGCGGGTCAGCCTCGCGACGACGGGCTAGAGCCGGGTGGAGGTATGCGAGGTCCCTGCGGTGGTCTCCGCATACCTCGACCGGGTGGGGGCAGCAGGTTCAGCTCAGGTTCAGCGCTCGCCGACGGGGACGTAGTCGCGCTCGGTGTAGCCGGTGTAGATCTGCCGCGGACGGCCGATCTTGGTCTGCGGGTCCTCGATCATCTCGCGCCACTGGGCGATCCAGCCGGGCAGCCGGCCGAGGGCGAAGAGCACGGTGAACATCTTCGTCGGGAAGCCCATGGCCTTGTAGATGAGCCCGGTGTAGAAGTCGACGTTGGGGTAGAGCCGACGCTCGACGAAGTAGTCGTCCTCGAGGGCGCGCTGCTCGAGCTTCAGGGCGATCTCGAGGAGCGGGTCGCTCACGCCGTCCTTGTTGATGATCGTGTCGGCGGTCTTCTTGATGATCGCCGCGCGCGGGTCGTAGTTCTTGTAGACCCGGTGCCCGAAGCCCATGAGCTTGACCCCGGCCTCGCGGTTCTTCACCTTCGTGACGAACGCGTCGACGTCGCCCCCGTCCGCCTGGATGGCCGACAGCATCTCGAGGACGGCCTGGTTGGCACCGCCGTGGAGGGGCCCGAAGAGGGCGTTGATGCCCGCCGACACCGAGGCGAACAGGTTGGCCTGGCTCGAGCCCACGAGCCGCACCGTCGAGGTGGAGCAGTTCTGCTCGTGGTCGGCGTGCAGGATGAGCAGCAGGTCGAGCGCCTTGACGAGGTCGGGGTCGAGGTCGTAGGGCTCGGCGGGGAACCCGAAGGTCATCCGCAGGAAGTTCTCCGGCACCGACAGCGAGTTGTCGGGGTAGAGGAACGGCTGCCCGATCGACTTCTTGTAGGCATAGGCCGCGATCGTCGGCAGCTTGGCGAGCAGCCGCACCGTCGACAGGTCGACCTGCTCGGGGTCGAAGGGGTCGAGGCTGTCCTGGTAGAAGGTGCCGAGCGCCGACACCGCCGAGGACAGCACGGGCATCGGGTGCGCGTCCCGCGGGAAGCCGCTGAAGAACGCCTTGAGGTCCTCGTGGAGGAGGGTGTGGCGCCGCAGCCGGCCGTCGAACTCCGCGAGCTGGTCGGCGGTGGGGAGCTCGCCGTTGATGAGCAGGTAGGTCACCTCGAGGAAGCTCGACCGCTCCGCGAGCTGCTCGATCGGGTAGCCCCGGTAGCGCAGGATGCCGGCGTCGCCGTCGATGTAGGTGATGGCGCTGTTGCAGCTCGCCGTGTTGACGAAGCCGATGTCGAGGGTGACGTTGCCGGTCTCCTTGAGGACCTTGCTGATGTCGTAGCCGTCGTTGCCCTCGGCCGCCTCGACGAGGGGGAGGTCGAGGGTCTTCCCGGCCGCCTCGAGGGTCGCGCCCGTCGACGTCTCGGTCCCGGTCATGTGGTCCTCCTTGATCACCCGGCATGCGCGGGTGGGGTCCCCAGCGCCTGGCAGACGCCCGGTCGTCGCGACGGAGCGCCCTTCGTCGCAACCTACCGCAGGGTCACCGGCCGCCCAACGGCACGTCCACTCCGTGACGTCCGGATCCCCGGGATCTCCGTCGAGTCGCCAGCAGGACGTCCGCTCAGCCCTCGAGGCGCCGCACGGCCGCGTCGACCCGCTCGTCGGTGCCGGTGAGCGCGATGCGCACGTGCTCCCGTCCCGCCGTTCCGTAGAAGGCGCCGGGCGCGACGAGGATCCCGAGGTCGGCGAGACGACCGACGGTGTCCCACGCGTCCTCCCCCGCGGTGGCCCACAGGTAGAGCCCGGCCTCGGAGTCGTCGATCCGCAGCCCCCACGCGCGGACCGCCGCGGACAGGCGCGCCCGGCGCGCGGCATACCGCGCCTTCTGCTCCTCGACGTGCGCGGCGTCGCCGAGCGCGGCGAGCATGGCCCGCTGGACCGGCCAGGGCACGATCATGCCGGCGTGCTTGCGCACCTCGAGGAGGCGCCCGACGAGGGCGGGATCCCCGGCCACGAAGGCGGCGCGGTAGCCGGCGAGGTTGGACTGCTTGGACAGGCTGTATGCCACGAGGAGGCCCTCGTGGCTCCCGCCCGTCACCCGGGGGTCGAGCAGGCTCGGCGTCGTGGGGAACGGGTCCTCGCGGTCCGCGCGCCAGTCGAGCTCGGCATAGCACTCGTCGCTCGCGACGACGACCCCGTGCCGGCGCGCCCAGTCGACGACCTTGCGCAGGTGCTCGACGCCGAGGACCCGACCCGTGGGGTTGCCCGGGGTGTTGAGCCACAGCAGCCCGGGGGTCGTCGCCGGGGTGAGCGGGCCGAGGGAGGTGATCGCGTCGACCGGCAGCGGCGTCGCGCCGGCGAGCCGGGCCCCGACGTCGTAGGTGGGGTAGGCCACCCGGGGGAACCCCACGAGATCGCCCGTCCCGAGCCCGAGCAGGGTGGGGAGCCAGGCGACGAGCTCCTTGCTCCCGACCGTCGGCAGGACGCCGGCCGGGTCGACGTCGGGCACCCCGCGCCGGGCCGCGAACCACGTCGCGACGGCCTCCCGCAGGTCCGGCGTGCCCCACGCCTGCGGGTAGCCGGGCGCGTCGGAGGCCGCCCGCAGCGCCTCCTGGACGAGGGCGGGCGAGGGGTCGACGGGCGTGCCGACCGACAGGTCGACGATGCCGCCCGGCACGGCGCTCGCCCGCTCCTTGAAGGGGGCGAGCGAGTCCCACGGGAAGTCGGGGAGGATCATCCCGTCATTCCCGGCGCTGAGCGCCGGGGGCCCACCCGCGCTGAGCGCCGGGGCCCCGGTCGTGCCGCCCGCGGCTCACTCGTCATGTTCCTGCGGGGGCAGGTCGGCGATGAGGGGGTGGTCCTTGGGGATGAGGCCGAGCTTGGCGGCCCCGCCGGGGCTGCCGAGGTCGTCGAAGAACTCGACGTTGGCCCGGTAGTAGTCGGCCCACTGCTCCGGGACGTCGTCCTCGTAGTAGATCGCCTCGACGGGACAGACCGGCTCGCACGCACCGCAGTCCACGCACTCGTCAGGGTGGATGTAGAGGCTCCGCTCGCCCTCGTAGATGCAGTCGACGGGGCACTCCTCGATGCACGCCTTGTCCTTGAGGTCCACGCAAGGCTGGGCGATCACGTACGTCATGACGCCCATACTATGGGGACCCGTGAGCGCGCCCGTGCCTGCCCAGCCAACGGACCTGCCCGTCGGATCGCGGGTCGTCGTCCGCCGTCGGCTCGCGGTGCCCGACCCGCTGACCGGGGCCTCGCTGAGCGACGTCGTCGGCACCCTCCTGGACCGGTCCGCCGACTCCCTCGTCGTCGGGACGCGCGCCGGGACGGTGACCGTGCCCCGGGCCGAGGTCGTCGCCGCCAAGGTCGTCCCGCCCCGCCCGTCCCGCCGCGGAGCCCCCCATCTCGCCCTCTCGGTCGACGACCTCCAGCGGGTCATGACCGGGGCGTGGGGGGCCCTCGAGCGGGAGCCTCTCGGCGACTGGCAGCTGCGCGCGTCCCGCGGCTTCACCTTCCGGGGCAACTCGGTGGCGACCCCCGGCTCCCCGGGCATGCCGCTCGAGGACGCCCTCGACCGCGCCGGGCTCTGGTATGCCGCGCGCGGCCTGCCCCTCAACGTCACCCTCGCCGGGCCGGTCGGGTTCGCCGTCGCCGACGACCCGCTCGGCACCCTGCTGCTCGCCCGCGGCGCCCGCCCGGTGGCCCGGTCCCTCACCCTCACCGCG
>JBDIAL010000293.1:0-4104 GCA_039812405.1 Nostocoides sp. | reverse complement strand
GGGGCGCCAGTGGAGCCCGGTCGCGCCGAGGCAGGCGTCGCGGCGGCGGCCCGGGGGGACGGCTGCGGACGGGTCCGGAACTTCTTGCGGGTGTCCACCACGTAGACGTCGTCGTCCCGTGCCGCCGGAGGCTGGGTGCCGGCCGGCCGGCGCTGGGGGATGGGGCGCACCTCGTCGTCGGAGGGGCTCATGCTCGACAGACTCCATCGCGATCACGGGGGCGGGACGTCTTTGTCTACCAGTCTTCTCTGGATCTGCCGTTCAGGTCGCCGGTGTTTCCCGCAGCCTTTCCCGGAGCCGAGCCGGGATACTGGGGGACGCCATGACAGCCCAGGAGAGCCCGCAGACCCCGCCGCGTCCCCTGCCCGAGATGCCCGATCTGCCGTACGTGGGCGTCGTCATGCCGATCCTCGACGAGGAGCGACACCTCGAGGAGGCCGTCGCGGCGATCCTCGCCCAGGACTACGGCGGGCCGATCCAGGTCGTCCTCGCCTTGGGTCCCAGCCGCGACCGGACCGACGAGATCGCGGCCGGGCTCGCCGCGCGCGACCCGCGGGTGCGCACGGTGCCGAGCCCGACGGGCCGCACCCCCGAGTCCCTCAACGCCGCGATCGCCGATCTCGACGACACCGTCGAGGTCGTCGTCCGGGTGGACGGGCACGGCGTCCTCGACCGGGACTACGTCGCGACGGCTGTCCGGCTGCTCCGCGAGACGGGTGCCGCCAACGTCGGGGGGCTCATGGACGCCGAGGGGGTCACCCCGTTCGAGCGGGCCGTCGCGGCCGCCATGACCTCGCGGCTCGGCGTCGGCAACAGCGCCTTCCACACCGGTGGGGACGCGGGACCCGCCGACACCGTCTTCCTCGGCGTCTTCCGCAGGGAGTGGCTCGACCGGCTCGGCGGCTACGACCCCCGGTTCACCCGCGCCCAGGACTGGGAGCTCAACCACCGGATCCGGCAGGCCGGGGGCGTCGTGTGGTTCTCGCCGACCCTGCGCGTGGCATACCGCCCTCGCCCCACCCTGCGGGCCCTGGCCCGTCAGTACCGGGACTACGGGCGGTGGCGCCGTGCCGTCGGCCGGGCGCACGAGGGGACGATCAACGCCCGCTACCTCGCGCCGCCCGCCGCACTGCTCGCCATCGCGGCCGGGACCGTCGTCGGCACGGTGTGGCGGCCCGCCTGGGTCGTCCCGATCGGCTATCTCGCCGCGACGACGGTGGGCGGCCTCGCGATCGGGCGTGGTCTCACGGCTCGGGAGCGCGCCTACCTGCCGGTCATCCTCCCGGCGATGCACCTGCCGTGGGGCTGGGGGTTCCTCACCAGCCGTGTCCGGGTGGACTGACGTCCGCTCGCCCTGTCGGGTGGAGATGTCCAGATGCCCCGTCGGCGGGTCAGGATTACCTCGACCCGGGTGGAGCCTCGTCGGGTGGAGGTGCCCCGATGCCGTCGGAGGGCCACGGATTACCTCGACCCGGGTGAGGGGACTCGGGTGAGGGGACCCGGGTGGGTGGGTGGGCGGGACGCGAGGGGCTCAGCCGGGAGAGCCGAGCGCGGCGAGGTAGGCCGTCACGTCGGCATACCTCGGGAGGAGTCCGCTCGCGGCCGCCTCGCGGAGGGTGGGTGCCTCGGTGTCCTTGGCGGACAGGATCGGGGTCATGCCCTCGGGGAGGTGGAGACCCACCTCCGGGTCGAGCGGGTGGATGCCGTGCTCGCGACCCGGGTCGTAGGGGGCGCTGACGAGGTACATGACCGTCGAGGCGTCCTCGAGGGCGACGATGGCGTGGCCGAGCCCCTCGGAGAGGTAGACGGCCCGCCGGTCGACGGTGTCGAGCAGCACGCTGTCCCACTGCCCGAAGGTGGGCGAGCCGACCCGGAGGTCGACGACGTAGTCGAGGAAGGCGCCGGCGAGGCAGGTGACGTACTTGGCCTGGCTCGGCGGCACGTCGGCGAAGTGGATGCCGCGCACCGTGCCCCGGCTGCTCACCGACACGTTGGTCTGCACCACCTCGAGGCGGTGCCCGACGTGCTCGGCGAGCACGTCGGCGCGGAACGACTCGAGGAACGCCCCACGGTGGTCGCCGTGGACGACCGGCGTGGCCTCCCAGGCGCCCTCGATGCGCAGCGGCCGGACCTCCATCAGAACGCCCCCTGACCGGTGAGGAGGGGCTCGGTGCCCCGCGACGCGAGGAGCCCGGTGAGGTAGGTGCCGTAGCCGCTCTTGGCCTGGGCCTCGCCGAGGAGGGCGAGGCGCTCGTCGTCGATCCACCCGTGGCGCCAGGCGACCTCCTCGACGCAGCCGATCTTCAGCCCCTGCCGCTGCTCGACGACGTGGACGAAGGAGCTGGCCTCCATGAGCCCCTCGAAGGTGCCCGTGTCGAGCCAGGCGGTGCCGCGGGGGAGCACGGTCACCGTGAGGTCGCCACGCTCCAGGTAGGCCGCGCTGACGTCGGTGATCTCCAGCTCGCCTCGCGCCGACGGCCGCAGGCTCCGGGCGATGCCGATGACGTCGTTGTCGTAGAAGTAGAGGCCGGGCACGGCGTAGTCGGACTTCGGGGCGGCCGGCTTCTCCTCGATCGACAGGACGCGGCCGTCGGGGGCGAACTCGACGACGCCGTATGCCGTGGGGTCGCTCACCCGGTAGGCGAAGACGTGGCCGCCGCGCACCTCGCCCCGCCGGCCGAGGGCGGTGCCGAGCCCCGAGCCGTAGAAGATGTTGTCGCCGAGGACGAGGGCGACCGTGTCGTCGCCGATGAAGTCGGCCCCGATGAGGAACGCCTGGGCGAGGCCGTCGGGATGGGGCTGCACCGCATACGAGATGTCCATCCCCCAGTCCGACCCGTCGCCGAGCAGCCGCTGGAACTGCTCGCTGTCGTGGGGCGTGGTGATGACGAGCACCTCCCGGCACCCGGCGAGCATGAGCGTCGAGAGCGGGTAGTAGATCATCGGCTTGTCGTAGACCGGCATGAGCTGCTTGCTGATGGCGCGGGTGATGGGGTGAAGCCGCGTCCCCGTGCCCCCCGCCAGGACGATACCCTTCATGACGCGCCAGCCTAGCGATCAGACGGCGGCGAAGCGGACGATCGGTACTCTTGCCAGCATGCGTGTGCTCCTCACGGGAGGGCTGTCCGTGCCGGCTCGAACCTCGCTCACCACCCCCTCGCGGCCTGACGCCGCGGTCACCGGCGTCGAGGCGGTGGCGTCCTCGACGGCCCGATCCTCCGGCGTGACCGCCACCCGGACGGTGGTCGCCCGGTGAGCGGGCGACGCTGGCTCGTCGTCGGCGCCGGGGGGATGCTCGGCCGGGACCTCGTCGACGTCCTCGCGGCGCACGGTGAGACGGTCGCCGGCGCCGACCGGTCGGTCGTCGACGTCCTCTCGCCCGTGTCCTGCGCGGCCGGGGTCGACGGCTTCGACGTCGTCGTCAACTGCGCGGCGTGGACCGCCGTCGACGCGGCCGAGACCGAGGAGGCGGCGGCCTTCGCCGTCAACGCCGTCGGTGCGGCCAACGTCGCCCGGGCGGCGGCGGCCGCGGGGGCGCGGACCGTCCATGTCTCCACCGACTACGTCTTCGACGGGCAGGCGACCAGCCCGTATGCCGAGGACGCCCCACCTGCCCCGCGCTCGGCATACGGCCGGACCAAGGCCGCGGGGGAGTGGGCCGTCCGCGCCGAGGACCCGGCCGCGCTCGTCGTGCGGACGGCCTGGCTCTACGGGGCACGGGGCCGGAGCTTCGCCGCGACGATGCTGCGGCTCGCCGGGGAGCGGGAGACCGTGCGCGTCGTCGACGACCAGCGCGGCTCGCCGACGTGGACCGTCGACCTCGCCGAGGCCATCCACCGGCTCGTCGTCGCCGAGGCCGAGCCGGGGCCCTGGCACGCGACGGGCGGGGGCGAGACGACGTGGTTCGGGTTCGCCCGGGCCGTCTTCGAGGAGGCCGGGCTCGACCCGGAGCGCGTGCTGCCGACGACGTCGGCGGAGTACGTCCTGCCGGCCCCCCGGCCCGCCTTCAGCGTCCTCGGCACCGGGCGCTGGACCGCCGCCGGCCTCGAGCCGCCGCGGCCGTGGCGTGACGCCCTGGCCGAGGCCCTGCCGCTGCTGGCCGTG
>JBDIAL010000292.1:0-4113 GCA_039812405.1 Nostocoides sp. | reverse complement strand
CGGCGCGCAGCGCGCCGTCGTCGAGGGGCTCGTCGACCTGCCGGCCGGCCACCCCGCGCTGCGCCGCGCCGCGGAGGCCGGGGCCGACGTCGAGGACGGGCTCGTCCTCGTCCGCACCCTCGCGGCGACCGGACGGTCCCGGGCCCACGTCGGAGGACGTGCCGCGCCGGTCGGCGTGCTCACCGACCTCGCCGAGCACCTCGTCGCCGTCCACGGCCAGGCCGACCAGTGGCGGCTGCGCAGCGGGGAGGAGCACCGCGAGCTGCTCGACGCCTACGGGGGCGGCGCGCTGCTGACCCTCCGGGCGCGCCACGAGCCCCTCCACGCCGCGCGGCCCGCGGCCGCCCGCGAGCTCACCGACCTGCGGGAGCGCGCCCGGGAGCGGGCCCGCGAGCTCGAGGTCCTCGAGCTCGGGCTCGCCCAGGTGGGCGCCGCCGAGCCGCGACCCGGCGAGGACGAGGAGCTGCGGGCCGAGTCCATGCGGCTCACCCACGCGACCGACCTGCGCGCGGCGGCCGAGGAGGCCGCCGCCCTGCTCACCGGCGGCGACGAGGCGTATGCCGACGACGTCACCGCCGCCGTCGACCTCATCGGGCGGGCGCGCAGCGTCCTCACCCACGCCGCCGCCCAGGACCCCGTGCTCGGCGACCTCGCGGACCGGGCCACCGAGCTCGGCCACCTCGTCGGCGCGCTGGCCTCCGACGTCGTCTCCTACGCCGTGGGGGTCGAGGTCGACCCGGCGCGTGCCGAGGCCGTGGAGGAGCGCCGGGCCGTCCTCGGGGCCCTGACCCGCAAGTACGGCCCGACCGTCGACGACGTCATCGCCTGGGCCGAGGAGGCGGGGGAGCGGGTCGCGGCGCTCTCCGGGGCCGAGGACCGGGTCGAGGCTCTCGCGGCCCGGGTGGCCGACCTCGACGGGGAGCTGGGGCGGGTGGGCGCCGAGCTCACCCGCGCCCGCCGGATGGCGGCGGCCGAGCTCGGTGAGCGGGTCACCGTGGAGCTGGGCCACCTCGCGATGGCCACGGCCAGCGTCGAGGTGGCGGTCGAGCCGCGGGCGGCGGCTGCCCGGCACGGTGCCGACGACGTCGAGATCCGGCTCGCCGCCAACCCCGGGGCGGTCGCCCGTCCCGTCACGCGAGCCGCCTCCGGCGGCGAGCTGTCCCGCGTCATGCTCGCCATCGAGGTGGTCACCGCCGACCGGGCGGGGCTCGTGCCCACCTACGTCTTCGACGAGGTGGACGCCGGCATCGGCGGGCGGGCCGCCCTCGACGTCGGCTCCCGGCTGGCCCGCCTGGCCCGGCACACCCAGGTCGTCGCCGTGACCCACCTGGCCCAGGTCGCCGCATACGCCGACCGGCACCTCGTCGTCACCAAGTCGGGCGACGGCCGGGTGACGGCGTCCGGGGTCGTCGAGGTGACCGGAGCCGACCGCGAGCGCGAGCTGGCCCGGATGATGGCGGGCGTCGAGACCGACTCGGCCCGCCGGCACGCCCGCGAGCTGGTCGCTCGGGCCGCGTCGCGCAAGGACTGACGGCCCTCCGTGGCACGATGGCGGACGATGGTCCTCCGCCTGCCCCACCACGCCGCCCGCTCCGACGCCGACGACGTGTCCGGGCCTGCCCGCATCGACCGGCGGACCAAGAACCTCACCAAGCGCCTCAAGCCGGGCGACGTCGCGATCATCAACCATGCCGACCTCGACCGGGTCAGCGCGGAGGCCCTCGTCGCCTGCCAGCCGGCCGCCGTCGTCAACGCGGTGCCGTCGATCTCGGGCCGCTACCCCAACCTCGGGCCGGAGATCCTCATCGAGGCGGGCATCCCGCTCGTCGACGACATCGGACCCGAGATCATGACGGCTCTCAAGGAGGGGGTCGAGGTCCGCCTCGACGGCGGTGCCCTCTACCTCGGGCAGCGGCTCGTCGCGACCGGGGCCCTCCAGACCCCCGACAGCGTCCAGGCCTCGATGACCGAGGCCCGGGCCGGTCTGGCCGTCCAGCTCGAGGCGTTCGCCGACAACACGATGGAGTATCTCCGCAAGGAGCGCGAGCTGCTCCTCGACCGGGTCGGCGTGCCCGACGTGCGGACCGACCTCGACGGCCGG
This sequence comes from Nostocoides sp., assembly GCA_039812405.1. GTDB lineage: Bacteria > Actinomycetota > Actinomycetes > Actinomycetales > Dermatophilaceae > Nostocoides. The sequence goes on along the minus strand of JBDIAL010000292.1, from coordinate 2,012 downwards.
CACGCCCTCATCGTCGTGCGCGGCTACCACTACAAGGAGGACCTGCAGATCCTGCGGCCCTACATCCGCGAGTTCCGGCCGGTCCTCATCGGCGTCGACGGGGGAGCCGACGCCATCATCGAGGCGGGCCACCGGCCCGACATGATCGTCGGTGACATGGACTCGGTGGCCGACGCCACCCTCCAGTGCGGCGCCGAGATCGTCGTCCACGCCTACCGCGACGGCCGGGCGCCCGGCCTGGAGCGGGTCACCGCGCTCGGCGTCGACCCCGTCGTCTTCCCGGCGACGGGCACGAGCGAGGACGTCGCCATGCTCCTCGCCGACGACAAGGGCGCCACGATCATCGTCGCCGTCGGCACCCACGCGACCCTCATCGAGTTCCTCGACAAGGGCCGGTCAGGGATGGCGAGCACCTTCCTCACCCGGCTCCGGGTCGGCGGCAAGCTCGTCGACGCTAAGGGAGTCAGCCAGCTCTACCGCACCCGGATCACCAACGCCTGGCTCGCGGCGCTGCTGCTCTCCGCCCTCTTCGCGCTCTTCGTCGCCCTCTGGTCGACCCCCGGCGGCCGGGGGCTGCTCCAGGTCGTCGGCGCCCGATGGGACGATGTGTGGTCCTTCGTCACAGGGGTGTTCACGTGATCGACTTCAGGTATCACCTGGTCTCCATCGTCTCCATCTTCCTCGCCCTCGCCGTCGGCATCGCCCTCGGCGCGGGCCCGCTCAAGGGCACGCTGAGCGACACGATCAACAACGAGATCGCGAGCCTGCGCACCGACAAGGCCAAGCTCAACGAGCAGCTCAACGCGGCGAACAAGGGCAACGACCAGCGCGACGCCTTCATCGCCGCCTCGAACAAGCAGCTCCTCGCGGGGCGGCTGGCCACCGAGACCGTCGACATCATCGTCCTCCCGGGTGCCGACGGCTCGCTCGTCAAGGACACGACGGCGACGGTGGCCCAGGCCGGCGCCAAGATCGGCGCCACCGTGGAGATCAAGTCCGCCTGGGTCGAGGACTCGGCCAAGCAGGTCCGCACCGACCTCGGCACCAAGCTGGCCGACCAGCTCGGCCTGTCCACGGCCGACGAGCAGTCCGACCTCGACCGCGCGCTCGCGGCCGCCCTGCAGACGGGCTCGGCCCAGACCTCCAAGACGGTCCTCAAGGCCCTCGGCGACGCCAAGCTGGTGTCCGTCGACCGCGACGTCGTCACCCCCGCGACCTCCGTCGTCGTCGTCTCCGACACGGTCAGCACCACCCCGGCGAGCGTCGCCGAGGCCCAGGCCAAGGACCTGGTCAACCTCGCCGTGGCCCTCGACGCGAAGATGACGGTCGGCGTCCTGGCCTCCAACACGGGCGTCGACCCGGGCACCGGCGTCTCCGTCGTGTCGACCGCTCGCTCGATGGGCAGCGTGACGCGCAACCTGTCGACCGTCGACGATGCCGGGCTGCCCATGGGGCAGGCGTCCGTCGTCCTCGCGATGCGGGGCGAGGCCACCGGCACGTCGGGCCAGTTCGGCGTCGGCAGCGACGCGTCCGACCTCTTCCCGCCCATCACGGGGTCCTGACCGTGGGCTCGCGGCGTCCGGGCCGGCTGGCGGCACTCGTCGTCGGCGCGGTCGCCTCCCGGGCTGCGCTGGCCGCCCTGCGCCGGATGCCGTTCGCCCCAACCCTCGACCGGACCAACCACGCGGGCCGCACCGTCACGCTGCTGGAGGGCCCGGCATACGTCGTCGGCGGTGCGCTCGCGAGCACCCTCGCCGGCCCGGGCCCGGTCGTCGCCGCCCTCGGGAGCGGAGCGTTCGGCGCCCTCGACGACCTGCGCGGCGACGCCTCGAGCAAGGGCCTCGCCGGGCACCTCGGAGCGCTCGCCCGCGGCGAGGTGACGACCGGGGCGGTCAAGGTCCTGGGCATCGGGCTGACCGGGCTCGTGACGGCTGCGGTCGTCGACGGCCGGCGGGGGAGCGCCCCCCGGCCGCGGACCCTCCTGCCCCTCCTCGCCGGGGCCGGCGTCGTCA
>JBDIAL010000291.1:0-4127 GCA_039812405.1 Nostocoides sp. | reverse complement strand
TCCCGACACCGCCGTCGTCGTCGGCGGCGGAGCCCGCCGGTCCCCCGGGCGGCCGGGGGATCGTCGCGGTCGGGGCGCCGCCGCCGGGCAGCTCCTTGGTCCGGCCGCCGCGGCTGTGGAGCAGCACGACGCCCGCCCCGACGATGACGACGAGGAGGGCGACGCCGATGAGCAGGTAATCCCACAGTGAACTCACCGGGTCATCCTCGCATTGCCCTCACCTCGAGCCGGTCGAGGTGTCCGAGCGACCGGCTGGAGCCTGGGCCGGGTGGAGGTATGCCATGTCCGTGCGGTGGTCTCCGCATACCTCGACCGGTGGGTGCTGGGCTCGAACCGGCGGACCGGGCCGGGGCCGAGCGGGTCAGAAGATGCGGACCCGGTCCTGCTCCGCGAGCCACATCCCGTCGCCCTCGACCGTCCCGAACGCCGCGTGGAAGGCGTCGAGGTTGCGGGCCACGTTGCTGCGGCAGTCCTGCGGCGCGTGCGGGTCGATGGCCAGCAGGCGCACCGCCTCCTCGAGCCGGGCCTTGCCCTTCCACACCTGGGCCCAGCCGATGAAGAAGCGCTGCGTCCCCGTCAGCCCGTCGAGGACCGGCGGCTCCCCGTCGCCCTCGGTCGAGATGAGGTATGCCGCGTGCCCGATGGTCAGACCCCCCAGGTCCCCGATGTTCTCCCCGACCGTCAGCGCGCCGTTGACGGTGTGCCCGGGCGCGTCGAGCGGCTCCTCGCGGTCGAACTGGGCGACGAGGGCCTCCGAGCGGGCCTCGAACCGCTCCCGGTCCTCGGCGGTCCACCAGTCGCGCAGGTTGCCCTCGCCGTCGTAGCGCGACCCCTGGTCGTCGAACCCGTGCCCGATCTCGTGCCCGATGACCGCGCCGATGCCGCCGTAGTTCACCGCGTCGTCGGCCTCGACGTCGAAGAACGGCGGCTGGAGGATCGCCGCGGGGAAGACGATCTCGTTGAGGCCGGGGTTGTAGTAGGCGTTGACGGTCTGCGGGGTCATGAACCACTCGCTCCGGTCGACCGGGCCGCCCAGCTTGGCGAGGTTGCGGTCCACCTCGAAGGCGCTGGCGCGCCGGACGTTGCCGACGAGGTCCCCCGGCACGACGACGAGCGCGGAGTAGTCGCGCCAGGTCTGCGGGTGCCCGATCTTGGGGACGAAGCGCTCCAGCTTGGCCAGCGCCTCCCGGCGGGTCGCCGGCCCCATCCAGTCGAGGGTCTCGAAGTCGCGACGGAACGCCTCGACGAGGTTGGCGACGAGCACCTCCATCCGCTCCCGGGCCGCGGGCGGGAAGTGCCGCTCGACGTAGACCTTGCCCAGCGCCTCGCCGAGCGCGGCCTCGACGAGCGCGACGCCACGCTTCCAGCGCTCCCGCAGACGCGGCATACCGGACAGGGTCCGGCCGTAGAAGTCGAAGTTCTCGTCGACGAACGCCGCCGACAGGTAGGGCGCCAGCTCGTGGACGGCGTGCCAGCGCAGCCAGTCCTGCCACTCCGCGAGGGGCCGGCTCGCCAGGGCGGCGGAGAGGGCCTCGACGTAGGACGGCTGCCGGACGACGACCTCGGCGAAGCCCTCCGGGGTGCCGCCGAGGCCGCCGACCCACGCCTGCCAGTCGATGGCCGGGGCGCGCTCGGCGAGCTCGTCGAGGGTGAGCTTGGTGTAGGTCCGCACGGCGTCACGGCAGGCGACCCGGTCCCAGTGGTGGGCCGCGAGCGCCGTCTCGAGGGCGACGACCCGGGCGGCCGCCGGCCCCGCGTCGGCGACACCGGCCAGCGCGAGCATCCGCTCGACATGCGGGAGGTATGCCGCTCGGACCGCGGCGAAGGCCTCCTCGCGGTAGTAGGACTCGTCGGGCAGGCCGAGGCCCGCCTGCTCGAGGTAGACGACGTAGCGCTCGCTGTCGCGGTCGTCGGTGTTGACGAAGGGCACCACGGCGCCCAGCACGCCGTCCCGCAGCCAGCGGCCGAGGAGGGGCATGACCTCGGCGGTGTCGGTCAGCGCGTCCACCTCGGCGAGGAAGGGCCGCAGCGGCGCGGCCCCGGCCGCCTCGACGGCGTCGACGTTCATGAAGCCGGCGTAGAGGTCGGCCACCTTGCGCTCGGTGTCGTCGAGCGCGTCCCGCCGGGCCGCGAGGTCCTCGACGATCGCGTGCGTGTCGGCCTCGGCGCGCTCGCGGAGCATGTCGAAGGCGCCGTAGCGTCCCCGGTCGTCGGGGATGTCGTTCTCCTTCAGCCAGGTGCCGTTGGCGTGGAGGAACAGGTTGTCCTGCGGACGGACCGTCGGGTCCTGGTCCTCGGGATGGATGCCGGACGTCATGTCCGCCATTCGACCACAGGCGGGGTGCCGGAGCGACGTGACGCCCCCGCGCGGGTCAGGAGGACTCCGGCCTCGCGGGGCCCTCGGACGGGGTCGACGGCTCCGGCGTGGTGGACGCGTCCTCCGGGCCGGCGGCGGGTGCGGCGTCCTTGTCGCGGTCGCGAAGGCTGGCGACGAGGTCCTCCCCGCGGGTCGTCAGGACGTCACGGCCCTCGCGGCGCGCGGGGATGGCGACGAGCCCGACGACGAGGACGGCGACGCCCACGCAGACGAGCAGCCCGATGATGAGTGCGACCACTGCTCCATCGTCGCCGATCCGGCGACCCCCACCCAAATCGACGCGCGGCGCGCCGACGGTCCGCGGACGCACCCCGGCCGGCATACCCACCCGCGGGCGGGCACCGAGCGGGCGGCTCAGGCCGACGCGGCGGCGAGGTCCTTGACCCGCTGGCTCACGACCGTCGTCACCCCGTCGCCGCGCATGCTCACGCCGTAGAGCGCGTCGGCGATCTCCATCGTCCGCTTCTGGTGGGTGATGACGATGAGCTGGCTGGAGTCGCGCAGCTCCTCGAAGAGGGTGATGAGCCGCCCGAGGTTCGTGTCGTCGAGGGCGGCCTCGACCTCGTCCATGATGTAGAAGGGGCTCGGCCGGGCCTTGAAGATGGCGACGAGGAGGGCGACGGCCACGAGCGAGCGCTCCCCACCGGACAGCAGGGACAGCCGCTTGACCTTCTTGCCCGGCGGACGGGCCTCGACCTCGATGCCCGTCGTCAGCATGTCGCCGGGATCGGTGAGGGTGATGCGGCCCTCACCGCCGGGGAACAGCCGCGCGAAGACCCGCTCGAAGTGGGCGGCGGTGTCGTGGAAGGCCTCGGTGAAGACCTGCTCGACCCGCTCGTCGACCTCCTTGACGATGTCGAGCAGGTCGCGCTTGGAGGTCCTCAGGTCCTCGAGCTGGGTCGTGAGGAAGGTGTGCCGCTCCTCGAGGGCGGCGAACTCCTCCAGGGCGAGGGGGTTGACCCGGCCGAGGGCGGCGAGCCCGCGCTCGGCCCTGCGCAGCCGCTTCTCCTGCTCCTCGCGGACGTATGCCGTGGGCTCGGGCTGCGCGTCCGGGTCGTCGTCGGGGCCGGGCACGTGGGGCACCGGCCGGTGCGGCCCGAACTCCTCGACGAGCACGTCGGGGTCCATGCCGAGCTCGTCGACGGCCTTGGCGCGCAGCTGCTCGACGCGGGCGACCTGGGCGGCCCGGGCAACCTCGTCGCGGTGGACCGAGTCGGTCAGCTCGCGCAGCTCGGCCTCGGCGCCGGCGAGGTCGCGGCGCAGCGTGCCGAGGGCCTCCTCCCGCTCGAGGCGGGCCCGTTCGGCCGCGTCGCGGACGGACTGCGCGCCGGCCAGTCCCTCCCGGGCCCGGTCGATGGCGTATGCCGCGGCCAGCCCCACCGCACGGGCCACCTCGGTCTCCCGGCGGCGTCGCTCCTGCCGCAGGCGCAGCCGCTCCCGCGCGGCGAGCTCGTTGCGGGCGGCGCCCTCGAGGGAGTCGGCCCGGCCGGTCAGAGCGGCGGCCCGCTCCTCCTTGGTCCGCAGGGTGAGCCGGTGCTCGGTCTCGACGGTCCGCGCCCGGCTGGCCGCCACCTCGAGCCGGTCGCGCTCGTCGGTCGACGGCTCGGCGACGTCGGCCGGGTCGGCCTGGGCCTGCTCGAGCCGGGCCTGCAGCCCGGTCAGCTCCTCGGTGTCCGCCGCGAGCGCGGTGCGCGCCTCGCCGATGGCCTTCTCGGTGCGGTCGGCCTCCGAGCGGGCGGCCCGCGTCGCT
>JBDIAL010000290.1:0-4144 GCA_039812405.1 Nostocoides sp. | reverse complement strand
ACGAACATCGTCATCCTCGACGTCGGGGCCGCCGGCTGGTCGGCGGCCGACTTCGTCGCCGCGGCCCTCGGCGAGGGCGTCCGGCTGTATGCCGTGGGGGCGCGGGCGGTCCGTCTCGTCTGGCACCTCGACGTCGACGACGCGGCGACCGACCACGCCGTCGAGGTCGTGGCAGGGCTGCTCCGGGACGGACCCGGACCCCGGGCCTGACCGCCTCCGCCCCTGGGGAGGATGACCCGACCTGGGACTCGGGTCATCCTCCCCAGGAGCGCTCCCGATCAGGGACTGGGACGGTGCAGCCCGGACGCCGGCACCGGCGAGGCCGGTCCATCCAGCCCCCGGCGCTCAGCGCGGCACCGATCTCCACCGCCGTCGCGCACGGGGTGAGGGTGACGTCGGGCCAGTACACCCGCAATGTCACCCCTTGGCTGGGCAGCACCTGCCGGTCCCGCTGACCGTCTCGGACCCGGTCCTGCCACGACTCGTGCCCCAGCCGTCCGTCGACCTCCACCACCACCCGGTATGCGGGATAGCGGTTGTCGTGCCGTCGCGCAGCCCCCGTCCGGGAGGCCGCCTGCCGCTGACCGGCCGGTAGCGCATGAGCCCGCTCCACGTCGCGGATGTAGCGCAGCTCTGCCGTGCTCTCGGCCCCCTCCTCCACATCGGCCAGCACCTCGCGCAACAGCCCGCCGTGCCGGCATGGACCGCGGCGGTCCAGCTCGCTGCGCAGCTGGCCGGCCGTCACGTGGCACTGTTGCACCGCCCTGGCCACCGTCGCCAGCGCCGCATCCTCCGACCCCGCGACCGCGACGTCCACGACTGTCACCGCGGTGCGCGTCCGCCACGGATAGGCCAGGTCGTCGACGACGCTGTCGAAGTCGCGGCGACGCACGAGGGCAGCGCCCGGGATCGGTGCGACCCGGCGGGTATGCGGCACCGCGAGGTCGATGGTGCGCGGTGGGTCCGGGAGCTGTGCCCACAGGTACTGCGCGCTCGGGCCGACGAACGCGACCCGCGCACCGGCATACGAACCGGCATACAGGAAGGCGGCCATGGCCCGGACCATCCAGTCGGCACGGCCGGGGAGGGTGAGGTAGACCCCGGGGTGCGCCTGGGCCCACCGGCCGGTCCCGAGCCGATGGGCGATGAACCCGTCGGTCAGCCCGGAGCTCAGGCACTGCCGGCGGGTGAGCAGGCCGCACTGGTCATCCGCCTGCCGGCGCAGCGTCGACCAGTCGCGTGCCATGCCGCCGCAGCCTGGCAGGAGCACCGCCCGGGCCGCAGACGTCATCCACAGGCCCGCCCGTGGGGAGGATGACCCGACCTGGGACTCGGGTCATCCTCCCCACCCGGCGGGCGGGGTCAGCACAGGCCGTGGTGCAGGTGGAAGCGCAGCAGGCTCCCGAGGTCGTGGACCGACCGGGCCGGGCGGGAGAACCGCAAGGCACGCTGGTGTGCCCCGTCGAGGGTCACCCACGCGATGACGACACCGCGCGGGCTGAGGTCGCTCAGGGTGACGCCGGCGATGTCCGCCACGTGCAGCTGGGCCAGCGCGGCGACGGCGAGCCGCAGCTCCGGCTGGTGACAGGTGTTGGCGTGCTCCGTCGACCGCTGCAGGTGACCCCGGTTGAGGCTGTGGGCCCGGTCGCGGAACTCCTCGAGGGGGACGGCGATCTGCTCCTCGGGCCCCGTCCCCGGCCGGAGCACCAGGAGGACGGAGACGGGCTCGAGGTCGACACGCTCGCGCACGTCGCCGCAGCAGTCGCAGTCGAAGCCGCCGCGCGCAACGAGCCGGCCGGTGACGACGAGCGAGGCGTGGCCCACGCTGCCGGTCACCCCGCTGTCGAGGGTGAGCACCGCGGTGGCCCCTCGGCGGGCGGCCGTGGACATCGCGTCGTCCGGGTGGCAGGCGAAGCTCGGCCGCCCGTCCTCGTGGGCGGCGACCTGGGCACCCGGGGCGAACCGGGTCGGTCGGCCGTCGATGGTCATCGTGAGGTCGGCGGGGCAGGACAGGATGCTGCGGGCCTGCGCCGCGACGTCCTCGAGCATCTCGCGGGGTCGTGCCATGAGATTAGGTTAGCCTAACCTCAATGGGGCTGTCGCGTCGGTATGCCGAGACGGCGCCTGGTGCGGGTTCGGCGCCACCCGATCGCCTCCGGCACCACCTCCACCGGGAACAGCTTGGTTAGGCCTCGTGGTGGAGCGCCTCGGCCGGCGGGTCGTCACGGGCCGTCGCGGCGGGTGCCCGGGGACCGCCGAGCTCGACGAGGTACATCGCGGCGACGACGAGCCCGCCGCCGAGGAGCATCCGGACGGTGAGCGACTCGCCCCCGAGGAGGACGGCGAAGAAGGCCGCGAACACCGGCTCGAGCGTCATGACGATGGCGGCCCGCGTCGCCGTGAGATGGGCCTGGGACCAGGTCTGGGCCCACAGTGCCCCGGCGCCGGCGACGACGGCCATGTAGAGGGTCGCCGCCCACTGCCCGCCGTCGTGGGGGAGGGTGATGCCGCCGGGCGCGGCGCCGACGAGGCATACGACCCCGATCGTCGCGGCCTGGACCGTCGCGAGACCCACCGCACTGTCGGCGGTGGACCACCGCCCGAGCCCCACGATGTGGAGGGCGTAGACGACGGCGGCGAGGAGGGTGACGAGCTCACCGGAGTCGAGCGCGAGGCCGCCGCGGAGGGAGAGGAGGGCCAGGCCGGCCGTCGCGAGGGCGACGGCGAGCCAGGCGGACCGGCCGACCCGGTCGCGCAGCAGGAGCGCGGCGAGGATCGGGGTGAGGACGACGTACATCCCCGTGATGAACCCCGAGACGGAGGCGCCCGTCGTCCGCAGCCCGATCGTCTGGAGGATCTGCGCCAGGCCGTAGAGACCGCCGAGGACGAGGCCCACCGCGAGCTCGCGGCGGGTCAGGGCCCGGACCTGGCGGTGGAACACGGCGAGCATGACGAGGGCCGCGACGACGAACCGGACGGCGAGGAAGTCGAGGGGCGGGACGGTCTGGACGAGGTCGTGGATAAGGAAGAACGTCGAGCCCCAGACGGCCGTGACGAGGACGAGGAGGACGGTCGCGAGGCGCGACCCCCGGGCGGAGGGCATCGGGGAGCGGACGTCAGACGACGAGGAGGGTGATCGTCGAGCCCTTGGCGACCTTGTCGCCGCCCGCCGGGTCGGAGCTGCGCACCGTGCCGAAGAAGCCGCCGAACGCCTTGTCGACCTTCACCGTGAAGCCGGCCGCCTGGAGGATCTGCTTGGCGTCGTCGAGCTGCTTGCCGACGACGTCGGGCACCTCGACGAGCGGCGGGCCCTTGGAGACGACGAGGGTCACCGTGTCGCCCTTGTAGAGGGTGCCCGAGCTCGGCGACTGGGAGATGACCTGCCCCTTGGGGACCGTCTCGTCGTACTGCCCCTTCGTCGTGACGTCGAGGCCGGCCTTCTTCAGGGCGGCCGTCGCCGTGTCGGCCTGTTGGCCGGTGAAGTCGGTGACCTCGATGGGCTGGCGGCCCTTGCTCACGACGAGGTCGACGGGGGTGTCGCGCCGGACCGAGGTGCCGGCCTCCGGGTCGGTGGAGAGGACGAGGCCGGCGGCGACCGTCTCGCTCCACTCCTGGCTCACCGCTCCGATCGCGAGGTTCTGGCCCTGGAGGGCCGAGGTCGCGGCGTCCTGGGACTGGCCGACGACGTCGGGCACGTCGTAGCGCTCGGGACCCTTGGAGACGAGGAGCTGGACGGTGCTGTGGCGCCGGACCGAGGAGCCGGTGCGCGGGTCGGTGCCGATGGCGACGCCCTTGGTGACCGTCTCGCTGAAGGTGGGCACCCGCTGGACCGCCAGCTCCGCGTGCTCGAGGGTCCGCTGGGCGGCGGCGGCCTTCTGCGTCGCGACCGACGGCACGGTGACCCGCACGCCGGGCCCGAGGAGGAAGTACCACCCCGCCACCGCGGCGAGGACGACGAGGAGGGCGGTGACCCAGAGACCGGTGCGGCGCTTCCTCGTCGCGCCGTCACCCGGGGTCGCGTCGGTCCCGGCGTCGTCCACGTCGCCGCCGCCGGGCCCGCCGGCACCGACGGGCAGCAGGGCCGTCGCGTTGGCCGGATCGCCGGCGCGCGTCACGGGCAGGGTCGCCGTCGGGCTGACGGCGG
>JBDIAL010000289.1:0-4238 GCA_039812405.1 Nostocoides sp. | reverse complement strand
GTAGCCCATCTTCTCCAGCTTTCCGGGTACCGTCACGCCCTCCGCGGTCTCGCCGAAGCCTGCCGCCTTCTCGACGAGGAAGGTCGTCATGTTCTTGTAGACCGACGCAGCGCCCTCGTCGGTCTTGACGAGCAGGGCGACGAGGGTGGAGGTGGCACCGTTGGTCAGCCACATCTTCTGGCCGGTGATCGAGTAGGTCCCGTCGTCCTGGCGGACCGCCTTGGTCGTGATGGAGGCCACGTCTGAGCCGAGGGCGGGCTCGGACATGGAGAAGGCGCCGCGCACCTCGTCGGTGGCCATCCGCGGGAGGTACTTCTCCTTCTGCTCCTGGGTGCCGTGCTGCATGAGCAGGTAGGCGACGATGAAGTGGGTGTTGATGACGCCGGAGACGCTCATCCAGCCGCGGGCAATCTCCTCGACGACAAGCGCGTAGGTGAGCAGCGACTGCCCGAGACCGCCATACTCCTCGGGAATGGTCAGCCCGAACACCCCGAGCTCCTTGAGTCCGTCGACGATCTCCTGCGGGTAGGTGTCGGAGTGTTCGAGCTCCTGGGCGACCGGGATGAGCTTCTCATCGACGAACTCACGCACGAGAGCGAGGATCTCAATCTGGTCCTCGTTGAGCCCGTCCGTCCGGCACAGCCGGGTCATGCGGAGAACCCCTTGACGAGGTTGCGCGCAATAATGAGCTTCTGGATCTCGCTCGTGCCCTCGTAGAGGCGGAAGAGTCGGCAGTCGCGGTAGAACCGCTCGACCGGAACCTCACGCATGTAGCCCATGCCGCCATGGATCTGCACCGCCCGATCGGCGACCCGGCCAACCATCTCGGTGCAGAACAGCTTGGCACTCGAGGGAGCGATGTAACGGTCCGACTCGTCGTCATACCGGCGCGCGGCCTCCAGCAGCATCGACTCCCCAGCGAAGATCTCCGTCTGGCTTTCGGCGAGCATGGCCTGGACGAGCTGGAAGTCGGCGAGTTTGCGGCCTCCCTGCTTGTTGGTCGTAGCGTGCAGGAGGCTCTCGTGCAGCAGCCGCTTGGCCATCCCGACCGACATCGCCGCGATGTGGATCCGTCCCTTGACGAGCGAGCGCATCGCGGTCGAGAAGCCCTCACCCTCGACCTCGCCGACGAGATGATCCAAGGGGATCCGGGCGTCGTCGAAGAAGACCTCCGATGACGCGGTTCCTCGCTGACCCATCTTCGCGTCCTTTGGGCCGACGGTGACGCCGGGGGTGTCGGTGGGAACGACGAAGACACAGATCCCCTTGGAGCCGTCGGACACGTCGCCGAGCCGGGCGAACACCATGAGCAGGTCGGCGTAGACGGCGTTCGTGATGAAGCGCTTCTGGCCGTTGAGGACGTACTCGTCGCCGTCCCGGACCGCGCGGGTGCGCAGTCCGCTGGGGTCGGACCCCGCCTCGGGCTCGGTCAGCGCGAACGATGCGACAAGGTCCCCGCTCGCCAGCCCAGGGAGCCAGCGATCCTTCTGCCGCTCCGTGCCGGCATTCACCAGCACCTGACCTGCGATGCCGTTGTTCGTGCCGAACATGGAGCGGAACGCCGGCGTGGTCCAGCCGAACTCCATCGCCATCCGGGCGTCCTCATACTCCGACATCCCCAGGCCGCCGTACTCCTCGGGGATCATGTAGCCGAACAGGCCCATCGCCTTGGCCTGCTCCCGGATGCGATCAGGGATCCGGTCGGTCTCCTCGATCTCGTCCTCAGCGGCGACGACCTCCTTGCGGACGAAGGTCCGGACAGCGTCGAGGATCGCGGCGAACTCGTCAGATTCCATGTGGGCAGTCTCCTGTCAGGGGTGGAACTCGGCCGATGATCCTGTCGTCGGCAAGCCGGTCGAGGGTCTGGGCGTCGACGCCGAGAGCGGTCAGTGCGGACTCGGTGTGCTCCCCCAGCTCGGGTATCGGGCCCATGGGAAGCTCCACGTCATCGAAGGCCATCGGCGGGAGGATCGCCCTGATCGGACCTGACGGTGCCTGGACGTCGCGCCACCGGTCTCGCGCGATGAGCTGCGGATGCCCGACGAGGCCAGCCATGTCGTTGACCTGGGCAGCGGGTACTCCAGCCTCGGCGAGCCGCGCCTCGAGCTCTGCCGTGGAGAACCGGGCCGTCTGCTCGGCAACGGCCGCGTCGCATGCACTGCGGTTCCGGACCCGCAGCTGGTTGGTGGCGAACTCCGCGCTGTCCGCAAGGTCGGGGCGACCGAACACGTCCCGCGTGAGGGCCTGCCACCCGCGATCGTTCTGCACCCCGATGAGGATCTGGCCATCCGTCGTGGGGTACCCGTCATAGGGAGCGATCGACGCATGGCTGAGTCCCATCCTCGGGATCTGCCGTCCCGCATACAGCTGCATGTACATGGGATGCCCCAGCCATTCGATCGTGGCGTCGAACATCGACACATCGATGATGCCACCGTGTCCCGTGCGCTCCCGGCGCAGGAGCACGGCGAGGATCGCTTGGGCGAGGTACATGCCTGCGGCGATGTCCGCCGTGGGAATGCCGGTCTTCGTCGCCGTGTCAGGCGTGCCGGTCACCGAGACGAGTCCCGACTCGGCCTGAACGAGCATGTCGTATGCCTTGCGCTCCCCGAGCGGTCCACCCACTCCGTAGCCGGAGATGCTCCCGACGACGAGGCGCGGCGCGCGGGCTGACAGCTCCTGCGCGCCGAGGCCGAGCCGGTCAGCGGCTCCGGGAGCCGCGTTCTGCACGAAGACGTCGGCGTTCTCCACGAGCCGCCGCGCAAGGGCGCCGCCCTCAGCCGTCTTCAGATCGAGCGCCACTGACTCCTTGCCCCGGTTGAGCCACACGAAATGCGACGCGAGACCGTTCACGGCATCGTCGTAATGCCTCGCGAAGTCGCCCTCCCCCACCCGTTCAAGCTTGATGACCCGGGCGCCGAGGTCCGCCAGGTGGCGTGTTGCCAGGGGAGCGGCGACGGCCTGTTCGAGGGCGACCACGGTGATTCCGTGCAGTGGCAGCAGGTCGTCGGTCATGACGACGAGCATGGCCCCACTTCATTCACGCGTCCAATACGCGTTTCTTGCCATATTGATACGTAGAATGCAACAGTTGATCGGTGGACGCCCACGACCTCGAAGCCTTCCTCGCCGTCGCCGACGAGTTGCACTTCGGCCGCGCGGCCCAGCGCCAGCACATCGCGCAGCCGCACCTCAGCCGCACCATCAAACATCTCGAACGCGACCTCGGGCAGCCCCTGTTCGACCGCACCACCCGCAGGGTGCGCCTCACAAGCGCCGGCGAGGCTCTCGTGCCCGCGGCCGAGCGAGTGCTCGAATCGCTGCGCGCGGCGCGTCGTGCGGTCACCACCGCGGGCCTTGGAGAGACAGGCACCGTTCGCGTCGGCTTCGCCGGGCCGGCTTCCCACCTGCTCATCAGTCAGCTGGGTCGCCGAGTCCGGGACGCCCACCCCGGGATCACCTTGAACCTGCGGAGCGCCACCTACGGCCCGGCGGCGATGCGGGCGGTCATCGACGGCGACCTCGACCTCGCCATTGTCCGCTCCGACCTCGAGACCCCTGGAATTGCCAGCCGCATCGTCGCCGAGGAGCACTATGTGCTCGTCGTCCCTGAGGGACACCGTCTGGCACGACGCACACGGGTGTCGATGAAGGACTGCCGAGACGAGGCGTTCATCGCCCTCCCGGGAAACCCCGGTTCATCGGTGCGGGACGCGTTCGTCCGCGCAGCCTATGATGCGGGCTACGCGCCCGACATCGTCCAGACCGCCCCCGACTCGTGGACCGTCATGGCACTCGTCGCCGCAGGCGTCGGCATCACCTTCTCCGTCGACGCCGCCGTCGCCAACGTGCCGCAGGAGGGCATCGAGGTGGTCGCTCTCAGAGAAGGCCAACGCGCTGTCCACTCCCGCCTCGTGTGGCGGCACGGTGACCGCAACCCGGCGCTTCACGCCGTGCTGCGCCTCTCGGAGGAGGCGTTGCCCACTCCGGTCGTCCGGTGAGATGACAGAGGGCTTCGGCACCAACTGCGGGATGCAATTGATGTCATCTGCGCAACAATCCACGGAGGAAGAAGTATTGGAGTTTCGTGGGGGTCCGACGGCAGGCTGAGCACATCCCCCCGAGAGGAAGTGCATCGATGACTGCCATGCAGCCCGGCCCACTGTCTGGACTGCGCGTAGTCGAGGTGTCCAGCTTCGTGGCTACTCCCCTGTGCGGCACGACCCTGGCCCAGTTGG
>JBDIAL010000288.1:0-4276 GCA_039812405.1 Nostocoides sp. | reverse complement strand
ACCCGATAAAGGTCCGGCGGCGGGCCGGCTCCTACACTGGGCGCCGTGACCGAGCCCTCGACGCCCACCACGTATGCCGCTGCCGGGGTCGACGTCGAGGCGGGTGACAAGGCCGTCGAGCTGATGAAGGAGTCGGTGCGACGCGCCCGGCGCCCCGAGGTCCTCGGCGGGCTCGGGGGGTTCGCGGGGCTGTTCGACGCGGCCGCGATCGCGCGGATGAGGCACCCGGTCCTCGCGACGAGCACCGACGGCGTCGGCACGAAGGTGGCCATCGCCCAGGCCCTCGACCGGCACGACACGATCGGCTGGGACCTCGTCGGGATGGTCGTCGACGACATCGTCGTGTGCGGTGCGGAGCCGCTGTTCATGACCGACTACCTCGCGACGGGCAGGGTGGTCCCCGAGCGGGTCGCCGCCATCGTCTCCGGCATCGCGGACGCCTGCGCCGCCGCGAACGTCGCCCTCGTCGGCGGCGAGACGGCCGAGCACCCGGGGCTGCTCGGCCCCGACGAGTACGACATCGCCGGGGCTGCCACCGGCGTCGTCGAGCGCTCGGAGATCCTCACGCCGGAGCGGGTCCGGCCGGGCGACGTCGTCCTCGCGCTCGCCAGCAGCGGGCTGCACTCCAACGGCTACTCCCTCGTCCGCAAGGTCGTCCGCGACGCCGGCTGGGGCCTGGACCGCGAGGTCCCCGAGCTGGGCGGTTCGCTCGGCGAGGAGCTGCTCACCCCGACCCGGGTGTATGCCGCCGACCTCCTCTCCCTCCTGCGCGCCGACGGCGTCGACGTCCACGCGCTCTCCCACGTGACCGGTGGCGGCCTCGCGGCGAACCTCGCCCGCGTCCTGCCCCCCACCGCCTTCGCGACGGTCGATCGCGCCACGTGGACCCCGCCGCTGGTCTTCGCCCTCGTCGGTGCCCTGGGCCGGGTCCCGCGCGGCGATCTCGAGCGCACCCTCAACCAGGGCATCGGCTTCTTCGCCGTCGTCCCGCCGGACAGCGTCGACGCGGCCGTCGGGCACCTGTCCGAGCGGGGTATCCGGACGTGGGTATGCGGCGAGGTCGCCTCGGCCGCGCAGGCCCGCCCCGATCCCTCCGCCGAGGTCGTCGCCCGGGCCAAGGGCGTCGACGGCGGCTCGGTCCAGCTCGTCGGCGTCCACCCGGCCTGAGCCCGGCGCCCTCGTCCCGGGACGCGGGCGCCGGTCCCGGGACGCGGGCGCCGTCCCGGGGATGACCGATGTCATGGGCAGGTCGTGACAGTCGGCCGAGGCATCCGGCAGGATCGTGGGCGAGGCTGGAGTCATGACCGCGAGCTACGCCAACATCGTCATCGGCCTCGTCGTCCTCGCCTGGGTGATCAGCCGGCAGCTGCGGGTGCGGACCGTCAACGAGGAGCGAGCCATGCGGCTGCTCGTCATCCTCGGGGTCATCGGGCTCTACGAGGTCGCGCAGTTCGCCGACCGCCACACGGTGTCGTCCGCCGCGTGGGCGCTGGTCGGGGCGAGCCTCGTCGGCTCCCTCCTCCTCGGGGTGCTCCGGGGCCGGACGGTGCGCGTGTGGCGCGACGCGAACGGTGCGCTCCTCCAGCAGGGGACGGCGGTGACCCTCGTGCTCTGGGCCGTCAGCATCGCCGTGCACCTCGGTGCCGACCTCGTCCTCCACACCCTGGGCAGCGCCGCGGTGGGGCTCGGCTCGGCGAGCCTCGTCCTCTACCTGGCCGTCACCCTCGGCGTCCAGCGTGTCGTCGTCGTCCACCGGGGCACCGAGCTCGTCGGCCACGTCGGCCGCGAGGTGCACCAGGCCCGGTAGCGGCCCGTCGGGCGACCCGTCCGGCCGGACGGGTCAGAGGCCCGCGGCGACCACGAGGCCGTCGAGGACCGCCTCCTCGACCGTCCGGGCCGCCACCCGGTCGCCGATCTCGAAGACCTCCGGTCCGTGCAGGTCGTCGAGCACCAGCCGGCGGTCCGGGACGCCGCCGTGGGACAGGACCGTCGCGGTGACGTCCTCGAGGATGACCGGCTCGCCGGTGAGCGTGTGCTGGAGGTATGCCGTGTCCTCGTCGACGCCGACGAGCCGCACCATGGGCAGGATGGTCACCTTGGCGGCGAGGGCGTCGCGGATCATGGCGGTCCGGACGTACTGCTGGAGCCGTTCCCCGGCCGCGTGGCCGGTCGTCGCGAGGGTCACCCGGTGTCCCCGGCGGGCCAGCTCGGTCGCCACGCCGATGCCGGCCCAGTCGCCCCGGGCATCGGCGACGAGGACGTGGCCGGCGGGCAGCCGCGTCCCCCCGGCGACGGTCGCAGCCTGGACGATGACGGGGTCGTCGGCGAGCTCCAAGACGGGCGCGTAGGGCGTCGAGCCGGTCGCGAGGATGACGACGTCGGGTGCCACGGCCCGGACGAGGTCGGGGTCGACGGCGGTGCCCGTCTCGATCCGGATCCCGAGCCGGCCCGTCTCGGCGAGCAGGTTGGTGATGGCGCCGCCGAACTCGGCCCGACCCGGGAGTCGCTCGGCGAGCAGGACCTGACCGCCGGGTCGCCGGGCCGCCTCGTGGACGGTCACCGCGTGGCCCCGGCCGGCCGCGACGGCAGCCGCCTTGAGGCCTCCCGGTCCGGCCCCGACCACCATGACGCGTCGGGGCCTCCGGGTGACCGCCAGGGTGCCGAAGCGCCGCTCCCGGCCGGTCTCGGGTCGCTGGATGCACGAGATCGGATAGCCCAGCTGGAAGTGGCCCATGCAGGCCTGGTTGCAGCCGATGCAGGCCCGGATGTCCTCGTGGCGACCGCTCAGCGCCTTGGCGGGCAGCTCCGGGTCGCAGATGAGAGCCCGTGTCATGGCGACGAGGTCGGCCTGGCCGGCCGTGAGGATGTGCTCGGCCTCCTGGGGCTGGTTGACCCGCCCGGCGACCATGACGGGCACGGTGACGGCCTCCTTGACGGCCGCCGCGAGCGGCGCGACGTAGGCCGCCGGCTCGCTCATGGGGGCCGCGATGTGCAGGGCGCCCATGAGGCTCGAGGAGCTGCCCGCGCACACGCTGACGTAGTCGACGAGGCCTTCGGCGTCGAGCGAGCGGCATACGGCGGTGACGAGGTCGAGCCCCATCCCGTCATGGGTCTCCTCGTCCCCGGAGATCCGGATGCCGACGACGAGGTCCGGCCCCACCGCCGCCCGGACCCGGCGGAGCGCCTCGGCGAGGAACCGCAGCCGGCCCTCGAACGACCCGCCGAAGTCGTCCTCCCGCAGGTTCGTCGTGGGGCCCAGGAACTGGGCGGGCAGGTAGCCGTGGCTCGCGACGACCTCGACCCCGTCGACACCCGCACGCTGGAGCCGGACGGCGGCCGCGGCATACCCGTCGAGGACCTCCTCGATGTCCGTGGCGGTCATGGCCCGCGGCATGACCCGGAACCGCTCGGTGGGGACGGCAGACGGCGCGAGAGCGACCGGAGCCGTCCCGTCGCTCGACTCGCTGATCTCCCGGCCGGGGTGGAACAGCTGCCCGAAGACGGTCGCCCCGTGGGCGTGGACCGCGTCCACGAGCCGGGCGTAACCGGGGATGACCTCGTCGTCGGTCGCCATGAGGACGTGCGAGGTGTACCTGGCGGTCTCGTGGACCCCGGCCACCTGGACGACGATGAGACCGACCCCGCCGGCGGCGCGGGCCTCCTGGTAGGCGACGAGGTCGTCGGTCACCCGCCCGTCGTGGACGAGGACGGTGTCATGCCCGGAGGAGACGATCCGGTTGCGGACGGTGACGTTCCGGATGCGGACGGGGGTCGCCAGGGTCGGGACGATCGTGGGTGTGGGCATGGCGACTCCTGCCGTGTGCGGCGGCCGGTGGAGCACCCGGCCTGCTGGCGCCGGGGGCCGACGGGTGGAGAGACGGTGGGCGCGACGTCAGCCGCGCCCGGACCCCCACGAGCGGTAGTCGTCGTCCTCGTCGTAGCGGAAGTCCCCGTCGGTGTCGTCCACCCGGGAGCCGCCCCGGTTGGACGACGACCCGTGGAGCTCCTGCTCGAGAGCACTGAGGTTCGTCTCCGGGCTGTAGTACTTCAGCGCCCGGGCGACCTTGGTCTGCTTGGCTTTGGCTCGGCCGCGCCCCATGGCGTGACCCCCTCGTGATGTCTGCCGGGACGGCACCACTCGGTCAACGAAGCAGGAAGCGTCGTCGACTCCGCGTAGCGGTCTCCGGGAATCGTCTCTGTCGTGGGTCCAACGCTACATGAGTCCGCCAACTTCCCGCGATTCCCACCACGTCGGGCGCGGCCCGCAGAGCCGGCG
>JBDIAL010000287.1:0-4292 GCA_039812405.1 Nostocoides sp. | reverse complement strand
TCCCTGTCCAACACCCTCTTCCGCCGCGACGCGGGGTCGTACGCCGCCTACCTCGTCGACGCCGAGACCGGCGAGCTGCAGCGCAGCCTGAGCAACGGGCAGCGCGAGCACGACATCGACATCGCCCGGGTCAACATCGCCGGGGAGCTCATGGACCTCCAGGCCGGCGGCATGCTCCCCGACGAGGTCGACCCCATCGTCATCTCCGACATCATCGTGAGCCGGTACACCGAGCTGTGGAACGCGCTGACCGACACCGAGCGGTTCGACACCGGCGAGCGGTGGCGCGTCGACGACCGGATCCGCCGGCTCAACCGGCTCGGCTTCGACGTCGACGAGCTCGACATCACGACGGACTTCGACGGCACGCACATCCAGATCCAGCCGAAGGTCGTCGACGCGGGTCACCACTCCCGCCGGCTGCTGCGGCTCACCGGGCTCGACGTCGAGGAGAACCAGGCGCGCCGTCTGCTCAACGACCTCGACAGCTACCGCGCGGCGGCCGACCGGCAGGCCGACGACGAGGAGCTCGTCGCCCACGACTGGCTCACCCACGTCTACGAGCCGGTGACCCGCAGCGTGCCGCGGAGCCTCGCGGGCAAGCTGGAGCCGGCCGAGCTCTTCCACGAGATCCTCGAGCACCGGTGGTATCTCGCCGAGCGGGCCCGGCACGACATCCCCATCGAGGAGGCCCTGCGCGACTACCTCGCCCGGGTGCTCCCGACCAAGCCGGACGAGCGCTCCATCCTCGGCATCGACACCGTCGAGATGCCCGTCGTGGGCACGGACGGCTGACCGGTATGCGACGGCCGCCGGGCGAGGTGCCGGCGCGGGGGCCGAGGTGACCTGCCCGGATACGACGGGGCTCGGATGCGACGGGCTCGGTATGCGGGGGTGACGGTGCCGTCGAGCCCGTCACCCCCGCATACCGGACCGGTCCGTACCGCGGCTCAGTACCGCGGCGCCGACCTCGCCGCGTAGAACGCGGTCGACTCCTTGCGGTAGAGGAAGTAGATCGCAGCGGCGCCCACGAGGAACTGCACGACGCCGAGCAGCCGGGTGATGATCGGCTCGGTCTGCACGAGACTCCCGAAGAGGCTCAGCAGCGACAGGACGAAGAACACGGTCGCGACGGTCCGGGCCCACTTGCGGCCGTTGCCGTTGGCCCGGGCCATCCAGAACCACAGGCCGGCGCCCACGAGGCCGACGACGATGGCGAAGGCGAAGGACGCCGTCGCCGCCGCGTCGATCTGGCTCTCGCTGAGCTTGCTGCCGGTCGCCGTCTCGTTGGCCTTGGCGATGGCGTCGCGGATCGTCCCGCGACTGAACAGCCCGACGACGACGCCGATGAGCGCGATGATCCCGCCCACCTGCATGAGCCGGACGGCCTGGTCCATCGCCGGAGGCCGGGCCGCCGGCGGACCGGACGGCCCGCCCGCCGGCCCGGGACCGTAGGCCGGCGCCTGGCCGTATCCCCCGTCGGGAGGCGGCGGGGGCGGAGGCGGCGCCGAGCCCCCCGGAGGCACGGCATACCCGCCGTAGTCCTGGGGCGGCTCCCCCGGCCGCTGCGGCTCTCCCTCGCCGGGCGGCGGCGGGTAGCTGGTGGACATGACGTCTCCCTCCCTCGGGTGGAGCCCCGGGCGGGTGTGCCCACAGGGCTTCCTCCCGATCCTAGACACCCCGTCTCACAGGCAACGCCCAGCCGCGCCCGGGAGGACCCGCCACGGGCCCGCCCGGGCCGGGCTCAGCGACGCCGCCGGCGGGCGATCTCGTAGAGGGTGACGCCCGTCGCGATCCCGGCGTTGAGGGACTCGACGGCCGAGGACATGGGCACCGAGACGATCTGGTCGCACGTCTCCCGGACCAGCCGGGACAGGCCCTTGCCCTCCGACCCGACGACGACGACGAGCGGCTGGTCGGCGAGGTCCAGGTCGGGCAGCTCGACGTCACCCTCCATGTCGAGCCCGATGACGAAGTAGCCGTCGGCCCGGAAGTCCTCGAGGGCCCGGGTGAGGTTCGTCGCCCGGGCGACCGGGACGCGGGCCGCGGCACCCGCGCTGGACTTCCACGCGCTGGCCGTCATGCCGACCGACCGCCGCGAGGGCACGACGACCCCGTGCCCCCCGAACGCCGCGACCGAGCGGATGATCGCCCCGAGGTTGCGGGGGTCGGTGATGCCGTCGAGGGCGACGACGAGCGGGATGCCGGGGGTCTGCGGGTCGACGAGCTCCTGGGGATGGGCGTACTCGTACGGCGGCACCTGGATCGCCAGGCCCTGGTGGACGGCTCCGTCGGTCAGCCGGTCCAGCTCTCCCCGAGGCGTCTCCAGGACCGGTATGCCGTGCTCGGCCGCGGTCGTGAGCGCCTCCCGGACCCGGTCGTCGGCGTCGATCCGACCGGCGACGTACATCGTCGTGACCGGCACCTGCGCCCGCAGCGCCTCGACGACGGCGTTGCGGCCCGCGACGACCTCGCTGCTCGGCCGCCCCTTGCGCGACCCCGAGCGGGAGCCGCCGCGGCCCCCGGACGCTCCCGCGGACCCCTTGGATCCGGTGGACCCCGAGGACCCGGAGCGCCGCTCGGCCGCCCGAGCCGACCGGTATGCCGCGTGGCCCGGCCGGTCGGTCGCCTTGGGCGTCGGCCCGCGCCCCTCGAGCCCCTGGCGCCGCTGACCGCCCGAGCCGACCGTCGGTCCCTTCTTGGACTTGCGGACCGCGCCCTTGCGCTGGGAGTTGCCGGCCATCAGGACTCCCTCCCGGCCCGGGCGAGCGACCAGCGTGCCCCGGACGCGGTGTCCTCGACGAGGATCCCGGCTCCGGTGAGCGCGTCGCGGATGGCGTCGGCCGTCGCGTAGTCGCGGGCGGCCCGGGCCGCGGAGCGGGCCTCGATCTGGGCGGCGACGAGGGCGTCGAGGGCGGCCATGGCCTCGTCCTGCTCCCCGGACCCGCCGTGCCAGCCGGGATCGAGCGGGTTGACCCCGAGGACGTGGGTCATCGCCACGACGGTGCGCGCGAGGTCGGTCGCGACCTCGTCGTCGTCCTCGTCGAGGGCCGTGTTGCCGGCCCGGACGGTGTCGTGGACGACGGCGAGCGCGCCGGACACCCCGAGGTCGTCGTCCATCGCCTCGCGGAACTCCTCGGGCAGCGTCTCCTCACCCGTCGGCACGAGGGTGTCGACCCCGGGCAGCGCCCGTCGCAGGAAGCCCTCGATGCGCTCGACGGCCGACTCGGCCTCCGCGAGCGAGGTCTCGTGGAACTCGATCGTCGAGCGGTAGTGGGCCGCGGTGAGGTAGTAGCGGACGGCGAGCGGACGGTGCTCCTTGATCACCTCGCGCACCCGGAGGGAGTTGCCGAGGGACTTGCTCATCTTCTCCCCGCCCATGGTGACCCATGCGTTGTGGAGCCAGTACTGCGCGAACCCGAGCCCGGCGGCGCGTGACTGGGCCTGCTCGTTCTCGTGGTGGGGGAAGCGCAGGTCGACGCCGCCACCGTGGATGTCGAAGCTGTCGCCGAGGTACTTGCGGGCCATCGCCGAGCACTCGAGGTGCCACCCGGGACGCCCCCGGCCGAACGGCGTCGGCCACGAGGCCGTCGACGGCTCGGACGGCTTGCTGCCCTTCCACAGGGCGAAGTCGCGGGGGTCGCGCTTGCCGCGCGGGTCGGCATCCTCGGCCGCCGCCATGTCGTCGAGGCGCTGGTGGGTCACCTCGCCGTAGGCGGGCCAGGACCGGACGTCGAAGTAGACGTCGCCGCTCCCGTCCGGCGCGGCATACGCGTGGCCCTTCGCGACGAGCGTCTCCATGAGCTCGACCATCTCCGGGACGTGACCGGTGGCCCGCGGCTCGTAGGTGGGCGGCAGGACGCCGAGGACGTCGAGGGCGTCCCGCGTCTCCAGCTCGTTGCGGTAGGAGAGGGCGAACCACGGCTGGTCCGCCTGGGCCGACTTGGCGAGGATCTTGTCGTCGATGTCGGTGACGTTGCGCACGAGGGTCACCTCGAGGCCGTGCCCCACCGTGAGCCACCGCCGGAGCACGTCGAAGGCGACGGCGAAGCGGACGTGTCCGAGGTGCGGCGGCGCCTGCGTCGTGAGCCCGCAGATGTAGATCCCCACCCGTCCGGGCTCGAGGGGCACGAAGTCGCGCAGCTCACGCGCGGCGGTGTCGAACAGGCGAAGACTCACCCGGCGAGTTTATCGGCGCCCGCGCCCCCCTCCCGCCGGCCCGCCCACCACGCGCCCGCGTAGAAAAGGCAGACGTAGATATCCATCTGGGCGGAAAGCGCGTAGGTCATCGC
>JBDIAL010000286.1:0-4306 GCA_039812405.1 Nostocoides sp. | reverse complement strand
CGTGCGCCGCACCGGCAGCCGCCGGCCCGGGTCGGCGAGAGCCGCGCGTACCCCTGTCACCGCTCCGTGGGAGCGCAGCCGCCACCAGCCGAGGCCGACGACCAGACCCACGGCCGTCGTGCCGGCGACCCGGCGCCACGCCGGCGCGTGCTCGACCCCGACGAGGAACGCCTCGCGTCCGGCATACCCGAAGGCCACGTGCTGCACGAGGTGAAGGAGGAGGGTGAGCAGCCCCCCGCCCACGCCCGCCACCGCGCCGGTGAGGGCGGCGAGGAGCAGGAGGCGGGCCTGTCGCACCCCGCCATCGTGACGCCTCACCCACCCGATGGCGCCGCCGGGTCGTGCGGAACAAGCACCCGGCATACCGTGTTGGACGGGTCGAGACCTCCCCATACCTCACCCAAGGAGCCGCCACCATGGCCACGCGCGACCTCGCGACCGCCGAGTTCCAGCAGACCGTCCTCGACAACGACATCGTGCTCGTCGACTTCTGGGCGTCCTGGTGCGGACCGTGCCGGATGTTCGCCCCCGTCTACGAGGCGGCCTCGGAGCAGCACGACGACATCCTCTTCGGCAAGGTCGACACCGAGGCCGAGCAGGCGCTCGCCGGTGCCCTCCAGATCACCTCGATCCCCACGCTGATGGCCTTCCGCGAGGGCATCCTCGTCTTCTCCCAGGCGGGCGCCCTGCCGGCGGCCGGCCTCGAGCAGGTCATCGAGGGCGTCAAGGGCCTCGACATGGACGACGTGAAGCAGCAGGTCGCCGCGCAGCAGGCGGCCGCCCCGCGGTCCTGACCCGCCGCGCCGGCGCCCGCGTCGCTACGGCCGGGCCTGGGCCAGGGCCGTCTCGATGTCCGGCCGGACGTCCTCGGGAGGGGTCTGCGGGGCATACCGACCGACGACCCTCCCGTCCCGGCCGAGGAGGAACTTCGTGAAGTTCCACGCGATGGGGTCCTCGGGGGTGCCCTTGAGCCAGCGATAGAGCGGGTGCGTCCCCGGTCCGTTCACCTCGATCTTGGCGAAGAGGGGGAAGCTCACCCCGTAGGTGGTCCGGCAGAACTCCCCGATCTCCTCGGCCGTCCCCGGCTCCTGCCCGCCGAACTGGTTGCACGGGAAGCCGAGGACGACGAACCCGTCGCCCCCCAGCTCCTCCTGGAGCCGCTCGAGGCTCTCGTACTGCGGCGTGAGGCCGCACCGGCTCGCCGTGTTGACGACGAGGACGACGTCACCGGCGTAGGCCGAGAGGTCCTGCTCGCCCCCGGCGAGGGTCGTCGCGGAGAAGTCGGAGAGGGTCGTGGAGTCCTGGATAGCGTGGTCGGCCATGTCTCGAGCGTAGTTCCGTGCGACGACACGCCGGCCCAGGGGCGAGACTGGACCGGTGATCACCGAGGTCCGGGGCGACCGGCTGGCGGGTCCGGCCGGATCGGCCCATCGGTCGGCTCCTCCCGCTCTCGTCCTCGCGGCGCTCGGTGTCGTCTTCGGCGACATCGGGACGAGTCCGCTGTATGCCCTGCAGGCCGCCTTCTCCATCGACCACGCGGCCGTCGAGCCGACGCGGGCCAACGTCTTCGGGATCATCTCCATGGTCTTCTGGACGGTCCTGATCATCGTGGGCGTCAAGTACGTCGCCCTCGTCATGCGGGCCGACAACGACGGCGAGGGCGGCATCGTCGCGCTCGCCGCCCTCGCCCGGCAGCGTCTCTCCCGAGGGACCCGGGTCCGGGGCTATGTCGTCCTCGCGGGCATCGTCGGGGCGGCGCTCTTCTACGGCGACAGCGTCATCACCCCGGCCATCTCGGTCCTCTCGGCGACCGAGGGACTCGACGTCGCGACGCCGGACGTGAGCCGCTGGACGGTGCCGATCACCGTCGTCATCGTCCTCGTCCTCTTCGCCGTCCAGCGGCGAGGGACCGAGCGCATCGGCGCGGTCTTCGGCCCCGTCATGGTCGGGTGGTTCGTC
The DNA here is from genome assembly GCA_039812405.1 of Nostocoides sp. Lineage (GTDB taxonomy): Bacteria > Actinomycetota > Actinomycetes > Actinomycetales > Dermatophilaceae > Nostocoides. The sequence goes on along the minus strand of JBDIAL010000286.1, from coordinate 2,347 downwards.
GCCCTGGCCGCACTCGGCATACCGGGCATCGTCGCCCACCCGTCCATCCTGCTCGCCCTGTCGCCGACCTACCTCGTCGCGTTCGCCGCGCACCACCCCGGAGTGGCCTTCGTCGCGATGGGCGCCGTCGTCCTGTCTGTCACCGGCGCCGAGGCGCTCTATGCCGACCTCGGCCATTTCGGCCGGTCCGCCATCCGGCGCGCCTGGTTCGTCGTCGTCTTCCCCGCCCTCATCGTCAACTACCTCGGGCAGGGTGCCCTCATCGTCGAGCGACCCTCGGCGATCGGCAACCCGTTCTTCCACCTTGCGCCGGGCGCCGCCGTCATCCCCCTCGTCGTCCTCGCGACGGCGGCCACGGTCATCGCCTCGCAGGCCGTCATCAGCGGCGCCTTCTCGATGACCCGCCAGGCCATGCGGTTCGGCCTCCTGCCCCGCCTCACGGTCCGGCACACCTCGGCGGAGAGCAGCGGGCAGATCTACATCCCGGCCGTCAACTGGCTGCTCCTCGCCGGCGTCCTGCTCCTCGTCCTCCTCTTCCGCAGCTCGAGCCGGCTGTCCGCGGCATACGGGCTCGCGGTGACGGGGACCTTCGTCCTCACGACCGCCCTCCTGCTCACCGTCGCCCGGACCCGGTGGCGCTGGTCGCGGCTCCGCGTGGCCGTCGTGGGCGTGCTGCTCGGCGGGGTCGAGATCCTCTACTGGACGGCGAACCTCACCAAGCTCCTGCGCGGGGGCTACATCCCCCTCACCATCGCCGCCGTCCTCGTCGTCGTCATGGTGACCTGGCAGCGGGGCCGCGACGCCGTCACGGCACGCCGGACCTCCGTCGAGGGGCCGATGGAGGACTTCCTGTCCGGGCTGTCCGGCTCCGACGTCCACCGGGTCCCGGGGACGGCGGTCTACCTCCACGCGACGCCCACGACCGTCCCGCTCGCCCTGCGCGACAACGTCCTGTTCAACCACGTGCTCCACGAGCGGACCGTCGTCGTGACGCTCACCTCGGTCGGGGTCCCGTTCGCCGCGCCCGAGCGGCTCGTGGACATCGACGACCGGTATGCCGACGCGGGGATCGTCCTCGCCGTCGTCCGGCAGGGGTTCATGGACCGGATCCGGGTGCCGGAGCTGCTCGAGCGGGTCGCCGCGGAGATCGAGCTGGAGCCGGAGGAGCTCGTCGGGGCGACGTACTTCCTCTCCCACATGGTCGTGACCGACGGCCGGCGGACCGACCTGCCGAGGTGGCAGCGGCGCCTGTTCATCGGCCTCGTCCACAACTCCTCGCCGGTGACGTTCGGCCTGCCCGTCGAGCGGGTCGTCGTGCTCGGGTCGCAGATCGAGCTGTGACGGTGGGGCTCGAGGTCCGGTGGGCCCGTGACGGTCGGCCGGCGCGGCCGGTGGGGGTCGGGCTGCCGGATCGTGCTGTCGGCGTGGCTGGTTAGGGTCGGGGGATGGCCTTCGACGTGCGCGCCGCGGACTGGGTGGACCACGTGTCCGACCAGACGATCCGCCGCGTCGTCGACTCGGGGACGTTCCAGCGGGGGCGGGACTACTTCGAGCGTGCCATGGTGACCAGCCTCGCGACGGCCGACCGCGGACGGGTGCTCGTCGCCGAGGTGTCCGGGGGGCGCGACGCGACCTACCAGACGCTCGTCTCCCGGACCGGGGACACCGCCTCCCCGAGCTGGACGGGGCGGTGCAGCTGCCCTGTCGGACTGCGCTGCAAGCACTGTGTCGCCGTGCTCCTCACGGCCCGCGAGTCCTACCGGAGGTCCCTCTCCGGCTATGCCCCGCCGGCCGTCGGCGACAGCGTCCTGCGGGCGCTGTGGGCCGAGGACCAGCAGGTGCTCGAGCCGCAGGGCGGCCCTGCCGCGGCCGAGCCGGACTGGGCGCGGGTCCTCGACCCGCTCGTCACCGACCCCCTGGGCGTCGAGGACGGGCCGCGGACCCCGCTGACCGTCATGGTCAGCCCGGTGAGCCGGGGCACGCGCGGGCCCGGTGAGCGGTCCTTCGGCCTCGCCCTGCGGCCCACGAGGGAGAGCCGGACCGGCACGTGGACGGCGTCGTGGGGCTGGGACCAGGCGCTCGGCCAGCTGTCGGCGCGGACCATGGAGCCCGACCACCTCGCCCTCGGGCTCGAGCTGTGCCGCATCGACCAGGCGATGGCGCACTTCTCCTATAGCCACCGCCCGCAGACCGTCGACCTCGCCGGGCTCGGAGCGCAGGCGTGGCCCTGGCTGGCGCGGGCCGTCGAGGCTGGCATCCGGTTCGTGCCGGGACCGAGCACCGGGTCCGGTCGTGCGACCGCCGGGCGTGGCCGGGCGACCGCCGGGCGTGGCCGGGCGACCGCCGG
>JBDIAL010000285.1:0-4320 GCA_039812405.1 Nostocoides sp. | reverse complement strand
GCCGGCGGGCGGAGCAGCGGCTGGGCGGGCCGCGGTCGCGCCGGCGATGGCGAGGAGGGCCAGATCTCGCTGCTCATCCTCGGGTTCGCCGTCATCCTCCTGTCGCTCGTCGTCGGGGGCATCGCGGTGACGAGCGCGCAGCTCGCCCGGATGACGCTCTACGACGTCGCCGACGCCGCCGCGCTCGACGCGGCGGACTCCATCGCCGAGAGCGCCTACACCACGGGCGTCGACGACGTCGTCCCCCTGGCCTCGGCCTCGGTGCGCGAGGACGCGGCCGCCTACGTCGGATCCCTCCCGCTGCCCCACGGCATCTCCTCGTGGTCGCTCGAGCCGGGCACCGGATCCCCGGACGGCCGGACCGCCGTCGTCCGGATGCGGGCCTCCGCCGACCTGCCGCTCGTCGGCGGCCTGGTCCGATCACTCGGCGGGAGCGTGACGATCACCGTCGAGTCGCGAGCCCGCGCCGGCGTCGACCAGTAGGCGTCGACGAGTAGCGGATCACCGACCGGGCCGCGAGGGTCGCGGGCGGCGACTCCGGCGACGAGCAGCCCGACGGGGCGCCGACCGGGCCACGGGGGTTGCGGGGTTCACGCGACCGGGGACGATGGGGGCATGGACGTCGCCGTAATCTCCGACACCCACGCGCCCCGGTTCTGGAAGCGCTGCCCGCCGCGGGTCGCCGCGCTGCTCTCCGGGGCCGACCTCATCCTCCACGCCGGGGACGTGTGCCGCGCCGAGACGCTCGACGAGCTCGCGGCATACGCGCCCGTCCTCGTCGCCCTCGGCAACAACGACGGGCCGGACGTCGCCGCCTGGGGCGCCACCGAGGTCGTCGAGTCGACCCTGGACGGGCTCCGCGTCACGATGGTCCACGACAGCGGGCCGGCGCGCGGACGCGGACCCCGGCTGCGGGCGCGCTTCCCCGAGGCGGACCTCGTCGTCTTCGGCCACTCCCACATCCCCTGGGACGAGACCGTCGAGGGCCAGCAGCAGGTCAACCCGGGCTCGCCCACCGACCGGCGGCGGCAGCCGCACGGGACGATGATGCGGCTGCGGGTGGCCGACGGCCGTCTCGCCGGTCTGGTGCTGCACGAGGTCAGCTGACCGGACCGGCCCGCGCGGGGCCGCCCGCGAGCCCCGAGGGTCTGGTATGCCGGTGTCATGAGCGACGATCCGACCCCGGAGCAGGGCGCCACCGACGCGTGGCAGGAGCTCACCGACCGAGCCGGCGCGGGGGGCGGGGAGAACGAGTCGCTCGTCACCGTGATCGTCGCCTTCGCGACGAACGTCGCCATCGCTATCGCCAAGACCGTCGCCGCCGTGGTCACCGGCTCCGCGTCGATGGTCGCCGAGTCGGCGCACTCGTGGGCGGACTCGGGCAACGAGGTGTTCCTCCTCCTCGCCAACCGCCGCGCCGCCCGGCCGGCGGACCCTCGGCACCCGCTGGGCCACGGCCGCGAGGTGTACTTCTGGTCGCTCTTCGCGGCCCTCGGCCTCTTCGCCGTCGGTGCCGGGGTGTCGGTGACGCACGGCATCCAGGAGCTGCTCGACCCCGAGCCCGCGTCGAGCTTCGTCGTCGCCTACGTCGTCCTCGCGATCTCCTTCGTCCTCGAGGGGACCTCCCTCACCCAGGCCTGGCGGCAGGCCCGGGCGGCGGCCGACCGGCGGCGGATGGACCTGCTCGACCACCTCATCGCGACCTCGGACCCGACGGTGCGGGCCGTCTTCTTCGAGGACTCCGCCGCCCTCGTCGGCCTCGTCATCGCCGCGCTCGGCATCGGCCTGCACGAGGCGACCGGCTCCAGCGTCCCCGACGCGGTCGGCTCGATCCTCGTCGGCGTCCTCCTCGGGGTCGTCGCCGTCCTCCTCATCGCCCGCAACCACGACTTCCTCGTCGGGGAGATGGCCGACCCGCATGCCCGCGAGCTCGTGCTCCGCTGGCTGCTCGAGCAGCCGGAGGTGGAGCGCGTGACCTACCTCCGGCTCGAGATCGTCGGCGCCGGGACGGTGTTCGTCGTCGGGGCGGTCGACCTCACCGGTGACGCCCGGGAGGTCGAGGTCGCGCACGCCCTGGCCCGGGTGGAGGCGAGGCTGCGAGAGCACCCGGCCGTCGCGGCCGTCGTCCTGTCCCTGTCGGAGCCGGACGAGGCGTCCCTCGTCCCGAAGGCCGGCGGCTGACCGGTCGACAGCGGCCCTCGGCGGCGACGGTCAGGAGTGGGCGACGCAGCGGGTCGCCCACGGGCGTGCCTCGAGCCGGCCGGGCGGGATCGGCTCGCCGCATACCTCGCACACCCCATAGCCGCCCTCGGCGATCCGCCGCCGGGCCCGCCGGACCTCGTCGAGCATCGCGAGCAGGTGCTCCTGGGTCGACACCGCCGCGAGCCGGTCGACGGCCATCGAGGTGCCCTCGCCGACCCGTTTGCCGAACGAGATCGTGCCCAGCTCGCCGGGCGGCTTGGTGAGCTCGGCCAGCTGGGCCTCGAGCTGCTGCTCCCGGTCGGTCAGGGCCCGGTCGGCGTCCTCGTCCATCCGCCCAGCCTAGGAGTCCCGCCGACCGGCAACCCTGTCTACGCTGTCGGTATGACCGAGGACTGCGACCCCGTCCGACGAGCCCCCGCAGGCCGTGATCGGGCGTTGCGTCAGCGGCGCCCCGACCGGCGACGTCGCCGGCTCGGCCGGGCGACTCCCGCCCGATAGGCCCGGCCGTGCTGACCACGATCCGCCTGGGAGACGGGCGCGAGCTGGAGCTCGAGGTCACCGGGCCGGACGACGGCCCGGTCATCGTGTCCCATCACGGCACGCCGGGTGCCTCCACCCAGCTGGGCGCCCATGCGCGGGCCGCGGCGGAGCGCGGGTTCCGCCTGGTGACGTTCTCTCGGCCGGGCTACGGCGCCTCGACCCGTCATCCGGGCCGGTCGGTCGCCGACATCGCCGCGGACACCGCTGAGGTCCTCGACCGGCTCGGCGTGGAGACCTGTCTGACCATGGGCTGGTCCGGCGGGGGTCCGCACGCCCTGGGCTGCGGGGCGCTCCTGCCCGACCGGGTCCGGGGCGTGCTGGTCATCGCCGGAGTCGCGCCCTACGACGCCGAGGGTCTGGACTTCCTGGCCGGCATGGGCCCGGAGAACCTCGAGGAGTTCGCGGCTGCGCGGGAGGGCGAGCCCAGCCTCCGCGCCTACCTCGAGCAGCTCCGGCCGGAGCTGGCGGCTGTTGCGCCCGAGGACATCGCGGCAGCGCTCGGCGGCCTCGTGCCTCCCGTGGACGTGGCGTCCCTGACCGGTGAGCTCGCCGAGTGGCTGGCCGCGCAGTCGCGGCAGGGACTCGCCACCAGCGTGGACGGATGGCTCGACGACGACCTGGCCTTCGTCCGGCCCTGGGGCTTCGAGCTGGCCGAGCTGAGGGTGCCGACGTATCTCTGGCAGGGCTCGGACGACCTGATGGTGCCCTTCGCCCACGGCCGCTGGCTGGCGGCGCACCTCCCCGCCGTCGTCGCCCACCTCGAGCAGGGAGAGGGCCACCTGTCCATCGGGGTGGGGGCCACCGACCGGATGTTCGACGAGCTGGTCGGCGCCTGACCGGTCAGCAGCGGCCCTCGGCGGCCAGCTGGTCGAGCCCGTCGAGCAGCCCGGTCTCCCACCAGAGGAAGTCGTGGCCCCCGGGGTAGTAGGCGAGCGTCGCGTCCACGCCCGCCGCCGTCGCCCGGCGGAGGAACTCCTCGGCGAGGGGCACCATGTCGCCCTCCTCGACGCCGACCTGGACGACGAGCCGCCCGCCGCGGCGCACGCCGACGAGGGACCGCAGCAGCACCCCCGGGTCGGTCCCCGTGCCGAACCCCGGGCGTCGGGGCCGGTCGGGGTCCTGCCAGAACGATCCGGACTGGACGATGCCCACGTCGGTCAGCGGGTCCGACCCGGCCACCGCGCCGGCCGTCGCGAGCCCGCCGAAGCTCTGGCCGGCGAGGACGAGCCGGCCGTGGCCCCCCACGAGGTCGTCGATGCCGGGCAGCACCTGCTCGCGGACGATCCGGCGCACCCGGGCCGGGTCTGGCAGCTCGGCGGTGCGCAGCGGCGTCGGCCGGGTGCCGATGAGGACGAGGTGGAGCGGGTGCCCGGTCCGGTGTCTCCACCGGGCCACCGTCGCGGGGAGCCCCTGCCCCGCCCACTGCTCGCCGTCGAGCACGAGCAGCAGCGGGGCGGAGGGGTCGGCATCGGGCAGCACCCAGACCCGGCGCGGACCGACCCCGTCCCGGGCCGCGGGACCGGCGCCGGGGAGGGGGGCCAGCTCACGGCATACCGGCTCGGGCGGGCCTCCCGGACC
>JBDIAL010000284.1:0-4360 GCA_039812405.1 Nostocoides sp. | reverse complement strand
TCGACGGTCGAGGATCCGACGCGTTTGCGCCGCCGCCGCTGGGGGACACGGAGGCCTTCCTCGCGCCAGAGCCGCTGCCGGCGCCGAGACCGTCGCCGCCCTGGGCGCCGTGACGGGCGGCGATGACGCGCCCGTCACGCTCCTGCCGAGCTCGGTGGTGCGATCGGATGCCGGGGCGCACGCGGTCTCGGCCGACACGGACCTGCTCGTCTACGACGCCGGCCTCTCGCGCCTGCTCGAGGACGCCTCCGCGACCGATGCCGACACCGCCCGCGGAGCGCTCCTGGCGGAGTTCACGGCGCGGGCGGCCGTAGGCGACCTCGCCGACCCCCTGCTCGTCACGGTCGACCGCGCGAACGGTCGGTCCCAGGCTGCCCTGCGCGGCGCGATCGACGCGGCGACCGGGCTCCCCGGCTGGACGGCGACCGATCTCGACGGCCTCCTCGCGGCTCCCGCCACTGCGGTCGACGTCGACTCCGTCCCCGCCGACCAGGACCGCGTCGCGGTGATCGACGGGTTCCGCGCCGCGCAGGGCGGTCTGCAGCGCATCTCGGGTGTGCTCGGCGACCCGACGCTGCTCACCTCGTCGGAGCGGGCGACCGAGCTGCAGCTGCTCGGAAACGCGTGGCTCGACGACCGCGAGGGATGGGATGCCGCGATCCAGGCGCAGCGCGAGCGCATCGCCACCTGGACCGACGGCGTCGCCCTCGTCCTCGGCGGCCCCATCACCCTCGCCGGGACCTCCGCGCCCCTCGTCTTCACCGTCCGCAACGACCTGCCGTGGCCGGCCCGTGTCGACCTGCTCGCCTCGCCCGGTGACGCGCGTCTGGTGATCGAGTCGACGACCGAGGTCGAGATCGGCGCCCAGCAGACCAGCCGCGTCGCGATCCCCGTCTCCGCCCTCGTGGGCAGCGGCGAATCCTCCGTCGACCTGCAGCTGCGCACCCCGTCCGGCGTCGATATCGGGCGGAGCGAGACCGTCGAGGTGTCGGTGCGCGCCGAATGGGAGTCGGTGGCCCTCGTCATCCTCACCGTCCTCGTGTCCGCCCTCCTCGTCCTCGGCGTCATCCGGACGGTCCGACGGCGCAAGCGGATGCCGGTGGCCCCCTGATGGCCGGCCTCGGACGCGCGAGCGCCACCGTCGCCGCCGGCACTATGGCGTCCCGCATCACGGGACTCATCCGCAACATCGTGCTCACGGTCGCCGTCGGCACCGTCGGCGCGAAGGCTGCGGACTCGTTCGCGATCGCGAACCAGTTGCCGAACTCGGTGTTCGCGCTCATCTCCTCGGGGCTCCTCGCCGGGGTGATCGTCCCGCAGATCGTCAAGGCCGTGAAGACGCACGACGACCGCGGCAGCGCCTTCGTGTCGAAACTGCTGACCCTGGGCGTCCTCGCCCTGCTGGTCGTCACGATCGTCGCCGTCGTGGCGGCGCCCGTGCTCGTGGAGATCTACGCGGGGAGGTTCACCGACCCGGCGGCGAAGACGCTCACCCTCGCCCTCGCCTACTGGTGTCTGCCGCAGCTGCTCTTCTACGGGCTGTACGCGCTCGTGGGCGAGATCCTCAACGCGAACCGCATCTTCGGGCCGTTCGCCTGGTCGCCGATCGTGAACAACCTGATCTCGATCGCGGGCTTCGGCGTCTTCATCGTGCTGTTCGGCACCTACGAGTCGGCCTCGGGCTGGACGGCGGGCATGATCGCGCTGATGGGCGGCACCGCGACCCTCGGGATCGTCGTGCAGGCCGGCATCCTGTTCCTGTTCTGGCGGCGAGCGGGATTGCACGTGCGGCCCGACTTCGGCTGGCGGGGCATCGGCCTCCGCCAGATCGGCCGCCTCGCCGGCTGGACGTTCCTCATGGTCGTCGTCGGGCAGATCGCCGGCGCCTTCCAGATCAACATCGTGGGTGCCGCCTCGGGTCCCGCGGCGGCCGGGGCGACGCTGCAGAACGCGTGGCTCCTGTTCATGCTCCCGTTCTCCGTCATCGTCCTCTCCCTCGGGACCCCGTATTACACGAAGCTCAGCGAGCACGTCGCGGAGGGACGGACGGATGCGGTCACCGCCGACCTGTCCTCGCTCACCCGGACCGTCGGCATCTTCATGGTCGGCATCCTCGCCGCGATGGCCGTGGCCTCCGTGCCGCTGGCGCGCCTGTTCACGACAACGCCGGACAACGCCGTCGCCTTCGCCTGGGTCCTAGGCGCGTACCTGCTCGCGCTCCTGCCGCTGTCGTTCCAGTTCGGCATCCAGCGCACCTTCTACGCCCTCAAGGACACCCGCACTCCCTTCGTGTACACGCTCGTGCAGGCGGCGCTCGTCATCGCGACGGCTCTGGCCGCGTCGGCGCTCGTCCACGCCGGCATCCTGCCCCTGACCTGGCTCGCCTTCGCGATCGCCCTCGGACAGTCCGTGGCGAACATCCTGCAGTTCGCACTCGCGATCACCCTCCTGCGGCGGAAGATCGGTCCGCTCGGTCTCGGTGCGGCGTTCCGCGGAGTCCTGCGCTTCCTGCTCGCGGCCGTCCCTGCAGCGGCCGCGGGGTGGGCCGTCTTCCTCCTTCTCGGCGGGGTCGAGGGGTGGGCCGTCTCCGAGCGTCTCCCCGGACTCCTCGGCGCCGCGCTCATCGGCGGTGTGACACTGCTGGTCTACGGCGGCATCCTGGCCCTGTTTCGCACCCCCGAGTTGGGCGTGGCGTTCCGTGCCGTCCGCCGCTTCCTGCCGGGCCGGTGAGCCCCCGGTCCGTGGAATGCCACGCGGCTACCATGGGTTGAACTGTCCGGGCGCGAACATCGCCCAGACGAAGAGAGGAATCATCGTGCGCAAGGTCATCATCATCGGCTCGGGTCCGGCGGGCTACACCGCGGCGATCTACGCGGCGCGCGCGAACCTGTCGCCCCTCGTCGTCGCCAGCTCGGTCGAGGCCGGCGGAGAGCTGATGAACACGACCGAGGTCGAGAACTTCCCCGGGTTCCCCGAGGGCATCATGGGCCCCGACCTCATGACCAAGATGCAGGAGCAGGCCGAGAAGTTCGGCGCCGAGGTCGTGTACGACGACGTCGTGTCGCTCGACGTCTCGGGCGACATCAAGACCGTCACGCTCGGCCGCGGCGAGACGCACGAGGCCGAGGCGATCGTGTTCGCCACCGGTTCCGCGCCCCGCAAGATCGGCATCGAGGGCGAGACCCGCCTGTCGGGCCGTGGCGTCTCGTACTGCGCCACGTGCGACGGCTTCTTCTTCCGCGAGAAGGTCATCGCCGTCGTCGGCGGCGGCGACTCCGCGATGGAAGAGGCGACGTTCCTCACGAAGTTCGCCTCGAAGGTCTACGTGATCCACCGTCGCGACGAGCTGCGTGCCTCGAAGATCATGCAGGACCGCGCCAAGGCCAACGAGAAGATCGAGTTCGTCTGGAACGCCGAGGTCATCGACGTCCTGGGTGAGGATGCCGTGACCGGCGTGCGTCTGCGCGACACCGTCGACGGGTCCGAGCGCGACCTCGCCCTCGACGGCGTGTTCGTCGCGATCGGCTACGACCCCCGCACGCACCTCGTGCACAACGTCCTCGACATCACCGAGCACGGCACCGTGTGGGTCGACGGCCGCACCTCGAAGACCTCCGTCCCCGGTGTCTTCGCCGCGGGCGACGTCATCGACCCGACCTACCGCCAGGCCGTCACCGCGGCCGGCAGCGGCACGGTCGCCGCCCTCGACCTCGAGCACTACCTCGCCGCGCGCGGCGACGCGGGTGCCCCCGCGCAGGACGCCGCACTGATCGACGGGCTGCCGACCCCCGCCTGAGCGCGGAACAATTGCGGCATCCGCTGCGTTTTCCCCTCTGACACCCACGTGTCGATTCCTAAGGAGACAGACATATGACCGCCAAGGCCACGAGTGAGAGCACCTGGCAGCAGGACGTCATCGACGCCGAAGGCCCCGTCCTGGTGGACTTCTGGGCGGCGTGGTGCGGACCCTGTCGCATGGTCGGCCCCATCCTCGACGAGATCCAGACCGAGAACCCCGAGAAGATCACGGTTCTGAAGCTCAACGTCGACGAGAACCCGCAGCTCGCCATGGAGTACCAGATCACGTCGATCCCGGCAATGAAGGTCTTCAACAAGGGCCAGGTCGAGAAGACGATCATCGGCGCCAAGCCGAAGTTCGCCCTCGAGCAGGACCTCGCCGACTACATCGGCTGAGCACCCCACGTCACGAAGGACCCGCGCGACCCCGGTCGCCGGGTCCTTCGTCGTTTCCGCGCCGCCGGAACATCCGCGCCCACCACGACGGTGGGCCGCCCCCTTCATTCGGTCCGGTCGCTGTGCGAGTCGTCGGTTTCCAGTTGATGGGTGCATTGCCGAGCGT
>JBDIAL010000283.1:0-4365 GCA_039812405.1 Nostocoides sp. | reverse complement strand
TGGGGTGTGGGCGGACGACGCGGCCGGTCTGCGGCTCGCCGTCGACCACCTCGCCGACCTCGGCCACGAGCGGATCGCCTTCGTCGACGGAGGCGCCGGGACGATCGCGACGGCCCGGCGCCGTGGGTACCGGGCCGCCCTGCGCGAGCGGGGGCTCACGGCATACGAGACCGTCGTCATCGGCGGGAGCACCGAGGCGGCGGGGCTGGCGGCCGGGGCCCGGGTCGTCGCCGAGCCCGAGCGCTCCCGGCCCACCGCCCTCGTGGCGTTCAACGACCGGTGCGCCGTCGGGGCCCGGGATGCGCTGCTCCGCGCGGGAGTCGGCGTGCCGGGCGAGGTGTCGATCGTGGGCTACGACGACAGTCCGCTCGCCCGGCTCGCGACCATCGACCTCACGAGCGTGAGCCAGGACCCGGACGCCATCGCCCGGGAGAGCGTCCGCATCGTCGAGACGCTGCTGGACGGCGAGGAGGCCGCCGACGCCGTCGTCGAGCCGCGCCTCGTCGTGCGCTCCTCGACCGCGCCGCCCCCCACCCCCAACCCCACTCCCGCGCCCACCCCTACGCCCGCGCCCACTTCCACGCCCTTGCCCGCCGCCCGGCCACCGGACCTTTATCGGGTTCCACCACAACCGGACACCTCACCCGACAACGCACCCCCCGCACAGTGACCGTTTGTCGGGTGAGGTGCTGCGACATCGCCGCTCGACACCACCACGGACACCGACACCGCACCCGCCGACCCCTCGTCCCGGCGCGTAGGCTGGGGAGTCGGTGAGAGCACCAAGCGGCACCAGGGCGGTGGGCCAATGCGGACGAACAACCGACGGGAGCTGACTCACAGCCTGGGCTTCAAGCCGGCCGTTGCGGTCGTCGCGGCCCTCGTCCTGGGAGTGGTGCTCTCCAACGTCGACGTGGGGCCGGACTCGGTCCTCGCGCCCTTCACGTTCAAGGGCACCGCGAGCGACGCACGCCAGCTGCTCACCGTGGTCACGGGCACGATGATCACGGTGACGAGCCTCGTGTTCGGCCTCACCGTCGTGCTGCTGCAGGTCGCCGCGACGACCTACTCCCCGAGGCTGCTGCGATCCTTCCTGCGGGACCGGGGGACCCAGGTCGTGCTCTCCACCTTCGTCGCGACGGTGGCCTACAGCATGGCCGGACTGGAGACGGTGGGGAGCCTTCGCCACGGTGTCCCCTTCGTCCCGAGGCTCGCGGTCACCGGAGCGCTCGCCCTGGCCCTGCTGTCGATCGGCATGCTCGTCTACTACATCGGCCACATGACGAACTCGATCCGGATCGACACCATCATGCGGATGGCCGAGGGGAGCACCCGGGAGGTGCTGCACCGTGAGCATCCGGTCGTCGGGGACGGCCGGGACCCCGATCTCGAGGTCTCGCTCCCGGTGCCGGCCGACGCCGTCGTCGTGACGTCCGCGGAGGACGGGTACGTCGCGGCGATCGACGTCGAGGCGCTGCTGCGGCTCGCGACACGCGACCGGCTGCACGTCCAGCTGCTGCAGCTGCTCGGCTACCACGTGATCGCCGGAGCCCGGCTCGCCGTCGTCTGGCCCGACACCGGCGCGGTGGTCGCCTCCGACGTCGCGGCCGGTGTGCGGGAGGCGGTGCGCATCGAGCCCGAGCGCAAGGTCGAGCTCGACCTCGGCTCCGGGATCCGACAGCTCGTCGACATCGGCTGCCGGGCGATGGGCACGACCCAGAACGACTCCTACACGGCCGTCGTCGCGCTGCATCACCTGACCGGTGTGCTGGCGGACGCCGCCCGCCGACAGTTCGCGACGACCACGCTCGCCGACGCCGCCGGCGAGGTGCGGGTCGTCGTGCCGGTCGTGAGCTACCCGACCCACCTCAAGGTGGTGTGCTCCCACATCCGCCACGGCGGCCTGGAGCGGCATCCTCGCGTCCTGCTCGAGCTCACGCGGATGCTCGGCACCCTCGCCCAGGCGACCGAGGACCCCGGCCGGCGCGCGGCGCTGCTCCACGAGCTCGACCTCGTGGAGGAGTTCGCCCGCCGCAGCGTCGTCGAGCCCGCCGACCTCGCCGAGGTCCGCCAGGCCGCGGAGATCGCGAGGGCGGAGCTCGAGGCGACGGGCGGGCAGGAGGCGGTCCTCGCACAGCGCGACGCCGAGGCGACGAAGCGCTCCGCGGTCGCCGACGAGGTGTGAGGGACAGCTCAGCCGTCGCGGCCCCCGATGGTGCCCTGGCGGCTGAGCGGTCGCAGGATCGGCGAACGACCCGGGCCCCGGCTCCCCGGCCCCGCCCGCGTCGTCGAGGCCGGGGAGGTCGGCCATTACCCCAGACAGGTTGGGTGGACTCCGGACGGGGCGGTCCTGAGAGTGGACGGGTGCCGTCACGAGACCGATCGCGGACTCTGGCGGAGGCGGCCGCGCTGCTGGGCCGGAAGGTGGCGGCCCGGCGCGAGCAGCGGGGCCTGACCCAGGAGCGGCTCGCCGAGCTGAGCGGGATCAGTCGCAACCAGATCCAGAACATTGAGCGGAGCCGGAACAACTCGACCGACCCGCGGACCGGCCGACCGGGCCCGGGCAACGCGCGGCTCGACACCATCTACCGGCTCGCCGACGCCCTGGAGGTCGAGGTCGCCTGGCTCGTCGACCGCAGCGACCTCTCGCTCACGCCGCCGAGCAGACGGCATGAGCGAGAGTGACGATCAGGTGCGTGAGCCTCGAAGCTCCTCGGGTCGTACCGCTGTGACCTGCGGTTATGCGTCTGCAGGGACAGCTCGCTGTGATCTGCGGTCATGCATCAGCGAGGACAGCAGGTCCGGGCTCACCGCCACGAGTCGAGGTATGCCCGACCCGCGACCCGGTGCGTTCTTACCTCGACTCCCCGGGGTGTCTGGCCGGTCGAGGTAAGAAGAGCACGGGAGAAGGGGCCCCATTACCTCGACTCCCCGAGGGGCTGACCCCGGGGCCACGCAGGGCGGGGCCTGCGGGGCCAGCTCCCAGGAAGGCCCGAGGCTGTGGCCTGAGGCGGTCAGTGGCTGAGCTTGTGCTCGGCCTGGACCGCGAGCCGGTGGGCCAGCTCGTCCGCAGCGAGTCCCTCGGCGAGCGCCTCGCGGACGACCTGGGACTGGGTGAGCGGTGCCATGCCGTCGATCGGCTGGTCGCGGTCGAGGTTCGACGGGAAGGGGTAGCCCTCCGCCGAGGCCGCGCGGGCGTTGGCGAGGTCACCGAGCGGCATACCGGATGCCTTGCGCTCCAGCAGGACCGGGTAGACCGACTCCACGACGCGCGTCCGGTCGACCGTCTCCATGGCCCGGCCGAAGGCGGAGGACACCTGGAGCAGGTTGGCCATGCGGGAGATATCCGTCGAGACGTTGGTGCCGGCGGCGTGGAACAGGGCGGGGTTGAAGAAGACGGCGTCGCCCTTGCGGAGCGGCAGCTGGATGTGGTGCTCGACGAAGTAGTCCTGGAACTCCGGGAGCCAGTAGGCGAGGTAGCCGTGCGAGTACTTCTGGGAGTGCGGGAGGTACAGCGTCGGCCCGGACTCGACGGGCATGTCGACGTGGGCGACCGCGCCCTGGAGGGTGAGCAGCGCGGAGAGCGCGTGGACCTGCGCGGGGTAGGACGCCGACACGTCCGGGTCCATGAAGCCGAGGTGGTAGTCGCGGTGCACCGTCTGGCCCGCGCCCCCGGGATTGACGACGTTGACCTGCGAGGTGACCTGGTAGCCCGGGCCGAGCCACGCCGTCGCGACGAGGTCGACGATGTCGGTCGCGTAGTAGTCGACGAACCCCTCGGGGTCCTCGACCGCGAGCTTCTCCAGGGCGTTCCAGATGCGGTCGTTGGCCCCGGGCTTGGCGAAGTGGTCGCCCGCCTCGACGCCCGCCGCGCGCTGGGCGGCGATGATCGACTGGAATGAGGTCGTCACCCGGTCGACGACCTCGGGCGCGAAGGCGTTCGTGAACACCGTGATCCCGGGGCCGTCGAGCAGCGCCCGGGCGATCTCGGCCTGCACCTCGCGACGGCCCTCACGCCCGGCGACGAGCGGCGCGAGCGCCTGCGCGTCGTAGACGAGCACGCCCTGCTCGACCCGCTCGGCGTGCGGGTAGTCGGCGAGGTCGGTCTCCTCGGCGAGCACCGCGAGCAGGTCGGGCAGGTGGCAGTCCTCGCGGCGCAGCCAGCCGGTCAGGGTCGTGCTGCGGGACAGCGGGGTGGCGGGGCTGGTCATCGTCGGGTCCTCCGGTGGTCGGGTCGTCGCCTTCCAGCGTGCCTCCCCCGGACCCTGTCCGGGGCACCCCCAACACCTCAGAAATACCTCATCCATGCCTACCATGCCGTATGCCGTCCGCTCGCCCCTCCCCCGCCGTCACCGCGCGCGGAGG
>JBDIAL010000282.1:0-4380 GCA_039812405.1 Nostocoides sp. | reverse complement strand
ACCCGCCGACGGCGGCCACGTCGTCGGGGTGCAGGCCGAGCAGGCCGAGCGCGTGCCGGGCCCCCATGCAGTAGCCCGTCACGCCGAGCCCGCCGTCGGAGATCTCCGGGCGCGAGCGGGCCGCCTCGAGGTAGGCCGTGTAGTCGGCCCGGGCCGCCTCCGGCGTGAGCGCGGCGATCCGGGGCCGGATCGGCCCGAACGCGGCCTCCCGCGCCCCCGGCTCCCGCAGGTCGGCCCGCGGCGCGACCTCGGCGACGGTGCCGGAACGGTGGAAGAGGTTGGGCGCGAGGACGGCGTAGCCCCAGCCGGCGATGCGCTCCATCATGTCCGCGATCTGGGGCCGCAGCCCGAAGGCGTCCATGAGGAGGATCACCCCCGGGGCCGGCGCGTCCCCGCCGGGGAGGGCGAGCCACGCCTCGGCGAGACCGCTGCCGGTGTCGATCGTCATCGTCTCCATAGGCGCACGGTATGCCGCGGCCGCACCGGACCCCGAGCCGGGTGCCGCCCGGTGGTCCGCATGCGGGACAATGGGCCCTCGCCCCGTCCCCATCGGCGAGGATGGGCGCTGCCCTCTCGCTGGGGGCACGACGACGGGCACGACGAACAGGTCAGGTGAGATGAGCGGCAAGCAGGTCACGGGCGCCCCCCTCCGGGTCGCCCTCCTCGGGTGCGGTGTGGTCGGGTCGTCCGTGGCGACGATGCTGACGACGCACGCCGAGGACCTCGCGGCCCGGGTCGGCGCACCCCTCGAGCTCGTCGGCGTCGCGGTCCGGCGTCTGGGCAAGGACCGATCCGACCTGCCCGTCGACCCCGCGCTCTTCACGACCGACGCCGCCGACCTGGTCACCCGGGCCGACGTCGTCATCGAGGTCATCGGCGGCATCGACCCGGCGCGCGAGCTCATCCTCTCGGCGATGAAGCACGGCGCCTCCGTCGTGACGGCCAACAAGGCGCTCCTCGCCGAGGACGGCCCGACCCTCTACGCCGCGGCCGACGCGGCCGGTGTCGACCTCTACTACGAGGCGGCGGTCGCGGGTGCCATCCCCATCCTCCGGCCGATCCGGGAGAGCCTTGCCGGCGACGACGTGCGCCGGGTCCTCGGGATCGTCAACGGCACGACGAACTTCGTCCTCGACCAGATGGACACGACCGGGGCCGGTCTCCAGGAGGTCGTCGAGCAGGCCCAGGCGCTCGGCTACGCCGAGGCCGACCCGACCGCCGACGTCGAGGGCTTCGACGCGGCGGCGAAGGCGGCGATCCTCGCGAGCCTCGCCTTCCACACCCGGGTCTCCGGCGCCCAGGTCCACCGCGAGGGCATCGCCGAGGTCACGGCCTCCGACATCCAGGCCGCCAAGGACATGGGCTGTGTCGTCAAGCTGCTCGCCATCTGCGAGCGGTCCGGGTCCGGTGCGGACGAGGGGATCAGCGTCCGCGTCCACCCCGCGATGATCCCGCGCTCGCACCCGCTGGCGAGCGTCCGCGACGCCTACAACGCGGTCTTCGTCGAGGCCTCCGCCGCCGGTCGGCTCATGTTCTACGGCAAGGGCGCGGGCGGGGACCCGACCGCCTCGGCCGTCCTCGGCGACGTCGTCGCCGTCGCCCGCCACAAGGTCGGGGGGGCGCGCGGCCCGGGGGAGTCGGCATACGCGGACCTCCCGGTGCGGGACATGGGCCAGAGCCTCACCCGCTACCACATCAGCATCGACGTCGCCGATCTGCCGGGCGTGCTGGCCCAGGTGGCAACGGTCTTCGCGGCCCACGAGGTCTCCATCGAGACGGTCCGCCAGCAGGTCACGGCCGGTGGCAGGGCCAACCTCATCGTCGTCACGCACTCCGCGCCCGACGCCGCCCTCGCGGCCACTGTCGAGGCCCTCGCCGACCTGCCGATCGTCGACGCCGTGACCTCCGTCATGCGCGTCGAGGGGGAGTGACGATGGCCCACCAGTGGCGCGGAGTGATCCGCGAGTACGCCGCACGGCTGCCCATGCTCGCCGACTCGCCCGTCGTCACCCTCCTCGAGGGCGGCACGCCGCTCATCCCCGCCGAGCGGCTCTCGCGGCGCGTCGGGGCTCAGGTCTGGCTGAAGTACGAAGGGCTCAACCCCACCGGCTCCTTCAAGGACCGGGGGATGACGACGGCGGTCTCGTATGCCGCGGGCCGGGGCGCGAAGGTCGTCGTCTGCGCCTCGACGGGCAACACGAGCGCGAGCGCCGCGGCCTACGCGACGAAGGCCGGCATGCGCTGTGCCGTCCTCGTCCCCGACGGCAAGATCGCCATGGGCAAGCTGAGCCAGGCGATCGCCCACGGGGCGACGTTGCTGCAGGTCGACGGAAACTTCGACGACTGCCTGACCATCGCGCGCAAGCTCGACGAGGTCTATCCTGTCGAGCTCGTCAACTCGGTCAACCCGGCCCGCATCGAGGGGCAGAAGACCGCGGCCTTCGAGGTCGTCGACGCCCTCGGGGACGCCCCCGACATCCACGTCCTGCCGGTCGGCAACGCGGGCAACATCACGGCCTACTGGAAGGGCTACGGCGAGTATCACCAGGGCTCCGCGGAACCCGGCCCGGCGAGCCACCGTCCGCGGATGTGGGGCTTCCAGGCGGCCGGAGCCGCCCCCATCGTCCTCGGCCACCCGGTCGACCACCCCGAGACGATCGCGACGGCGATCCGGATCGGCAACCCGGCGAGCTGGCGGCAGGCCGAGGCCGCCCGCGACGAGTCCGGGGGGCTCATCGACTCCGTGACCGACGCGCAGATCCTCGCCGCCCACCGCCTGCTGTCCGCGACCGAGGGCGTCTTCGTCGAGCCGGGCTCCGCGGCGTCGGTCGCCGGCCTCCTCAAGGCCCACGAGGCGGGACTCGTCCCGAGCGGCGCGACCATCGTGTGCACGGTGACCGGGCACGGGCTCAAGGACCCCCAGTGGGCCCTGCGTGAGGCGGACGGCTCGGAGGTGCAGCCGGTCCGGGTGCCGGTCGACGTGATGTCGGTCGCCCACGCGCTCGGCCTCGACGGCTGAGCCTCTCGTGCCGCCCACCCCGCCGATCGGCTCGTCGGTCACCGTCAGGGTGCCGGCGAGCAGCGCCAACCTCGGGCCCGGCTTCGACTCGGTCGGTCTCGCCCTCGGGGTCTGGGACGAGTGCCGCGCCACCGTCGTCGAGGACCCGGGAGTGGTCATCGCGGTGACGGGAGAGGGCGCCGGCACCGTCCCGCTCGACGCGTCCCACCTCGTGCACCGGACGATGGTCACCGCCTGGCGCGAGCTGGGCGTCGAGCCGCCGCGGGGCCTGCGGCTGGACTGCGTCAACGCCGTCCCGCACGGCCGGGGGATGGGCTCGTCCGCAACCGCCATCGTCACCGGTGTCGTTGTCGCGCAGGCGCTCTCGGGCGTCGAGGACGGGTCGGGGGACGCCCTCGACCTCGACTGGGCCGGCGACCTCGCGAACCGGCTCGAGGGGCACCCCGACAACGCCTCGGCGAGCGTCCACGGCGGGTTCACCCTGTCCTGGTCCGACGACCCGGGAGTCCCCGGCTCGACGCGGACCGTCCGGCTCCGTCCCGACCCGCGGGTCGAGGCCGTGGTCTTCGTCCCCGAGGTCCAGCTGTCGACGGCCCGCGCCCGCTCGGTCCTTCCGGTCCAGGTCCGCCTCGGCGACGCGGCGGCGAACTCGGCCCGGGCCGCGCTCCTCGTCCACGCCATGACGGCCGACCCCACGCTGCTGCTCCCGGCGACCCGCGAGTGGCTCCATCAGGACGCCCGGCGACCGTCGTATGCCGCGTCGATGGCCCTCGTCGACGCCCTCCGGGCGGCGGGTCACGCGGCGGTCATCTCCGGTGCCGGACCCTCCGTCCTCGTCCTCGGCACCCAGCAGTCCGCGGCGGCGGCGACGGCCCACGCGCCGCAGGGGTGGCGGGTCCTGCGGCCCGGCATCCCCGAGCGGGGAGCGCACGTCGTGGCGTGACCGCCGGGTGCCCCGCGGTCTCCCCGCGGGTGTCGCGCACCGTGCCCGCGTCCGCCGTGCGGCGTTGACACGCGAGCACCCCGAGGGGGTGCTACATTGATCGGGACACCGCGGCATACCGGGACCGGTTCCCGAAGCCAGACCGCGGTCTCACCCTTCACGCGAGACCAGCGCTCCAGCGCGTCGTGGTCACCTGCCCACGACGATCTGGCCGCGGCTGGCGGACCTCGCGCGACCAACGGCCACGTCCTGTGACCGTCCCACCATGGACCCGCCTCTGCGTGCGGGCCACCAACGAGGGGGAAGGATCCTTCGTGACAGACACCACCACTCTCGAGGCCGCCAGCGCTCCCGCGCCGCGCCGCTCCGGCTCGCTCTCGGCGCTCAAGCTCGCCGAGCTGCAGGGCCTCGCCTCGAG
>JBDIAL010000281.1:0-4403 GCA_039812405.1 Nostocoides sp. | reverse complement strand
TCCGGCCTGCGCGTCGCGGCCGAGGTCGCGGCGGCGCTGCCCGACGAAGCGCTCCTGTTCGTCGGCCCGTCACAGGCTCCCCGCGACCTCGACCTGGCCCTCGGCCCGTCGGCCGGACCGCTCACCGTCGTCGGCAACCGGGGCCTCGCCGGGATCGACGGCTGCGTCTCCACCGCGGCAGGGATCGCGCTCGCGAGCCCCGGCCGCGCGGCCTATGCGCTTGTCGGTGACCTCACCCTGCTCCACGACGCGAACGGCCTGCTCGTCGGCCCGGACGAGCCGCGGCCCGACCTCACCGTCGTCGTCGTCAACGACGACGGCGGCGGGATCTTCGCGACGCTCGAGCCCGGCGACCCGACCGGTCCCGGGGCGCGCGACTTCGAGCGGCTCTTCGGCACCCCGACGGGCGCCGGGCTCGGGGCGCTCTGTGCGGCCTACGGCGTGCGGTATGCGAGGGCCGCCACCGCCGCGGACCTCCGCCGGCTCGTCGGGGCTCGCCCCGAGGGCCTGGCCGTCGTCGAGGTGCGGGTCGACCGGGCCGGGACTCGCGCGGAGCACGAGGCGGTCCTGGCCGCCGGCCGTTCCTGACCACCACCGGCCGGTCCGACGGCAGCCGACCGGTCCGCCGACCGCACGCGCCTGGATGAGCTGTTCCCGGTGGGAGAGTGGTGCCGGAGGCGGTTGGGGAGCGCCGAACCCTGGTGGGGAAGCTGACCACCGCTCTGACTCGGGTCTTCGTCCCCACGAGGAAGGGGCCCATATCGACCGGGAGGGGTGGAGGCGGAGAGGGCAGGGGTGGAAGGTGTGTCGTGGAAGGGGCCCATACCAACCGGGAGGAGAGGGCAGGGGTGGAAGGGGCCCATATCGACCGGGAGGTGTGGAGGCGGAGAGGGCAGGGGTGGAAGGTGTGTCGTGGAAGGGGCCCATACCGATCGGGAGGGGTGGAGGCGGAGAGGGCAGGGGTGGAAGGTGTGTCGTGGACGGGGACCAGGGCGGCCTGGAGGAGTTGATGCGGCGGTGCCGGAGAGAGACGGTGTCCGAGGTCGTAGGCCGCCGATCGGAGCCGAGCCGCAACCGGTCGAGGTATGCGGGGACCGCCGCAGGGACATCGGATACCTCGACCCAGCCGAGTCCCCTGCCGGTCGAGGTATGCGGGGACCACGGCAGGGACATCGGATACCTCGACCCAGCCGAGCCCCCTGCCGGTCGAGGTATGCGGGGACCACGGCAGGGACATCGGATACCTCGACCCAGCCGAGCCCTCGCCGGGACACCGGCCACATCACCGGGAATGACTCATCTGGCCGCGAGCAGTCCCGGCCCGCGAGCACGTCCCGGCGTCCCGGCCGTCGGGGACCGGTCGTCGTCTCCGGGAGGCGATGCTCAGGGGGCGATGCCCCAGACGTGATGCTCAGGAGGCGATGATCCGGGAGGCGATGCTCAGGGGGCGATGAGGGCGTCCCGCATCGGGAGCAGCTTCGCGTCGGACTCCGCGACCTCGGACTCGGGGTCGGAGCCGGCCACGATGCCGCAGCCGGCGAACAGCCGCATCCGGGCGGCGTCGGCGGGGTCGTAGGCAGCGCACCGCAGCGCGATGCCCCACTCGCCGTCGCCGGAGGCGTCGAGCCAGCCGACGGGGCCGGCATACCGCCCCCGGTCCATCGCCTCCAGCTCGGCGATGAGCGCGTCGGCGGACGCCGTCGGCGTGCCGCACACCGCGGCCGACGGGTGGAGCGACGCCGCGAGGCCGAGCGAGGACGTGTCGTCGCGCAGCACCCCCGTCACGTCGGTCGCGAGGTGCATGACGTTGGCGAGGTGGAGGACGAAGGGGGAGTCGGGCACGTTCATCGAGGAGCAGTGCGGCGCGAGGGCGTCGGCGACCGACCGGACGGCGTACTCGTGCTCCTCGAGGTCCTTGGAGGACCGGGCGAGGGACCCGGCGAGCGCGAGGTCGTGGGTGTCGTCGCCGGTCCGCCGGATCGTGCCCGCCAGCACCCGCGAGGTGACGAGGCCGCGCTCGCGGCGCACGAGCAGCTCGGGCGTCGCCCCGACGAGACCGTCGACGGCGAACACCCACGTCGAGGCGTAGCGCTCGGCGAGCCGCCGCAGCAGCCAGCGGGGGTCGACGGGCGCATCGGCGTCCACCTCGAGGTCGCGGGCGAGGACGACCTTGTCGAGCTCGCCGGACGTGATCCGCGAGACGGCCCGGGCGACGACGCCCTCCCACTGGGCGGCGGACAGGGACCCGTCGGCGAAGCGCACGTCCTCGGGAGCCTCCGGCGCGGCGGCCACGGAGAGGACCGGCGTCGGGGGGAGCTGGGGGCCGCTGGCCACGGTCGTCAGCCAGGCCGTCGAGCCGCGTCGCCCGACGACGACCTCCGGGACGACGAGTGTCGCCCCCGCGGGCGAGCTCGCGGCATACGCGAAGGACCCGAAGGCGACGACGCCGCTGCCCGGCAGCCGCACCTCGTCGCGGACGACGGCGGACCCGGAGACGCCCGACCACCAGGCGGAGGCGTCGGCGAAGCGGGAGCCACCCGCGCCGGAGAAGGTCGCGGCGCGCCCCCAGCCGACGAGGCCGTCGCCGCGGCGCACCCACGAGGCGACGTCGCGGTGCCCGAGGGCGGGGAGCAGGTCGACGAGCGAGCCGGCGACCGTCGCGGGGATCTGGACGGTGCGGACGACGAGCGGCGCGACGTCGGGGACGCCGCCGCTGCCGGCCGGGTCGACCGGGGAGGGCACGATGCTCATCGCCGGTCAGGATACGTGGCGCCGGGGACGGGGGCACGGGCCCTGCGGGAACGGCGGACGCGTCGGGGATGATGGGCCGCATGAGTCGCGCATCGCTCGCCAAGGACCCCAAGGACGTCGCGGCGATGTTCGACGACGTCGCCGGCCGCTACGACGTGACCAACGACGTCCTCTCCCTCGGCCAGGACCGGCTGTGGCGGCGGGCCGTCCACGCGGCGGTCGACGCCCGCGCGGGGGAGCGGGTCCTCGACATCGCGGCGGGGACCGGGACCTCGAGCGAGCCGTTCGCCGACCACGGGGTCGACGTCGTGCCGGCGGAC
Organism: Nostocoides sp.; assembly: GCA_039812405.1. GTDB lineage: Bacteria > Actinomycetota > Actinomycetes > Actinomycetales > Dermatophilaceae > Nostocoides. The sequence goes on along the minus strand of JBDIAL010000281.1, from coordinate 1,332 downwards.
TTCTCCCTCGGCATGCTGCGGGTGGGCCGCCGGCGCCGCCCCGACCTCGCGTTCACCGCCGCCGACGCGATGCGCCTGCCGTTCGCCGACGACTCCTTCGACGCGGTGACGATGTCGTTCGGGCTGCGCAACGTCTCCGACGTCGACCTCGCGCTGCGGGAGTTCCTGCGCGTCACCCGGCCCGGAGGGCGGCTCGTCGTCTGCGAGTTCAGCCAGCCGACGCGCAAGGCGCTGCGGACCGCCTACACCGAGTACCTCATGCGCTCGCTGCCGCCCGTCGCGCGCCGGGTCAGCTCCGACCCCGAGTCCTACGTCTACCTCGCCGAGTCGATCATGGCCTGGCCGGACCAGCGCGCCCTCGCCGAGCGGGTCCGCGACGCCGGCTGGGAGCACGTCGCCTGGCGCAACCTCACCGGTGGCATCGTCGCCCTCCACCGGGCGACCAAGCCGGCCGCCGGGGACAGGGGTTAGGTTCTCCTTAGTACAGGCTGGAGTGATGAGCGCCATAGACTCGGCGATTGATCGTGAAGACGTTCACAAGCGAGAGCTGACCGTGACCCCCCTGACGAGCACCGCCACCGAGACCGCCGACGTCATCGTCGTCGGCGCCGGACCCGCCGGATCCGCGACGGCGGCATACCTCGCGATGGGCGGTCTCGACGTCCTCCTCCTGGAGAAGACGACCTTCCCCCGGGAGAAGGTGTGCGGCGACGGGCTCACCCCTCGCGCGGTCCGCGAGCTCATCACCCTCGGCATCCCGACGCCGGAGTCCGAGGGCTGGATCCGCAACCACGGCCTGCGGATCATCGGCGGCGGGATGCGGCTGCAGCTGCCCTGGCCCGACCTCGCGAGCTTCCCGCCCTACGGCCTGGTGCGCACCCGGCAGGACTTCGACGACATCCTCGCCCGGCACGCCGTCAAGCACGGGGCCCGCCTCCACGAGGCGACCAACGTCACCGGAGCGGTCCGCGACGACGAGACCGGCGCCATCGTCGGCGTGACGGCCCGGGCGGTCGACGAGAACGGCCGCTCGAGCGGTCCCGAGCTGCGGTATGCCGCACCGCTCGTCGTCGCGGCCGACGGCAACTCCTCCCGGCTGTCCCTCGCGATGGGCCGGGAGAAGCGCGAGGACCGCCCGATGGGGGTCGCGGTGCGCACCTACTACACGAGCCCCCGCCACGACGACGACTACCTCGAGTCGTGGCTCGAGCTGTGGTCGACCGACGAGTCGGGCCGCAAGGTGCTCCTGCCCGGCTACGGCTGGATCTTCGGCGTCGGCGACGGCACGAGCAACGTCGGCCTCGGGATCCTCAACACGAGCAAGGCGTTCGG
>JBDIAL010000280.1:0-4445 GCA_039812405.1 Nostocoides sp. | reverse complement strand
TGGCCGCCCGCTCGACCCGGTCGGTGTATGCCGCCCTCGAGCGAGTCGTCGCCCGCCGGGCCGACGTCGTGCTCGGGGTGTCCCGCGACCTCGTCGCGCGGATGGCGGCGCTCGGCGCGGCCCGGACCGGCCTCGCCGTCGTCCCGGCGCCCGCGCGTCGTCCCCCGGGCCGCTCGTCCGGGCAGGTGCGGGCGGCGCTCGGCCTCGGCGAGGACACCGCGCTCGCCCTCTGCGTGGCCCGGCTCGCGCCGCAGAAGGACCTCACGACCCTGCTCGACGCGGCGGACCGGATCGGCGACCTGCCCGTCCTGCTCGCCGTGGCCGGCGAGGGGCCCGAGCACGAGGCGCTCGAGGACCGCATCGACCGGGACGCGCTGCCGGTCTGGCTCCTCGGACCCCGGACCGACGTCCCCGACCTGCTCGCCGCGGCCGACCTGGTCGTCTCCAGCTCCCGGTGGGAGGGCCAGCCGCTGGCCCTCCAGGAGGCGCTCCAGGCCGGCCGGGCCGTCGTCGCGACCGACGCGGGCGGCACCCGCGACACGCTGCTCGGGGCGGGCCGGCTCGTCCCGGTGGGCGACCCGCCGGCCCTCGCCGACGGCATACGCGCCGTCCTCACCGATGCCGGGGAGCGGGCGCGGCTCGAGCGGCTCTCCCGGGACGCCGCGACCCGGCTGCCCTCGGAGGAGGACGCCGTCACGGCGGCGCTGTCCACCTACCAAGACGCCGGACGGGCCCGCGCGCGTCGCGATCGGCCGGTGGCGGATCCCGACCGCCCATGACGTAGTCTTGAAGTCCATGGTCGACCGAACGAAACACATCTTCGTCACCGGCGGCGTCGCCTCCTCCCTCGGCAAGGGACTGACCGCCTCGAGCCTCGGCCACCTGCTCCGCGCGCGGGGCCTGCGGGTCACCATGCAGAAGCTCGACCCCTACATCAACGTCGACCCGGGCACGATGAACCCGTTCCAGCACGGCGAGGTCTTCGTGACCGAGGACGGCGCGGAGACCGACCTCGACATCGGGCACTACGAGCGGTTCCTCGACGTCAACCTGTCGGGCCGCGCCAACGTCACGACGGGCCAGGTCTACAGCGAGGTCATCGCGGCCGAGCGCCGCGGCGCCTACCTCGGCGACACCGTCCAGGTCATCCCGCACATCACGAACGAGATCAAGGCGCGGATGCGGGCCGAGGCCCTCGGAGCGCCGGGCGTCGACCCCGGCACCGCCCCGGACATCATCATCACCGAGATCGGCGGGACCGTCGGCGACATCGAGTCGCTGCCCTTCCTCGAGGCCGCCCGCCAGGTCCGTCAGGACGTCGGGCGGGACAACGTCTTCTTCCTCCACGTCTCGCTCGTGCCCTACATCGCCCCGAGCGGCGAGCTGAAGACGAAGCCGACGCAGCACTCGGTCGCCGCGCTGCGCCAGGTCGGCATCCAGCCCGACGGGCTCGTCCTGCGCGCCGACCGGGAGATCCCCGAGCCCATCAAGCGCAAGATCTCGCTCATGTGCGACGTCGACACCGACGCGTGCGCCGCCGCGGTCGACGCGCCGAGCATCTACGACATCCCGCGGGTCATCCACGGCGAGGGGCTCGACGCCTACGTCATCCGCCGCCTCGGCCTCAACTTCCGCGACGTCGACTGGACCGAGTGGGACGGCCTCCTCCAGCGGGTCCACCGGCCGGAGCACGAGGTCGAGGTCGCCCTCGTCGGCAAGTACATCGACCTGCCCGACGCCTACCTGTCGGTGACCGAGGCGCTGCGGGCCGGCGGGTTCCACCACGACGCGAAGGCCCGCATCCGGTGGGTCGCGAGCGACAGCTGCGAGACCGAGGCCGGTGCCCAGCGGGCGCTCGGCGGCGTCGACGCGGTGCTCGTGCCCGGCGGCTTCGGGGTCCGGGGGATCGAGGGCAAGCTCGGCGCGCTGCGCTGGGCCCGCGAGCACGAGGTCCCCACCCTCGGCATCTGCCTCGGCCTGCAGTGCATGGTCATCGAGTACGCCCGCGCTGTCGCCGGCATCGAGGGCGCCTCCTCGACGGAGTTCGACCCGGACACCCCGGCGCCGGTCATCGCGACGATGGCCGAGCAGCGGGCCTACGTCGAGGGCGCCGGCGACCTCGGCGGGACGATGCGGCTCGGCTCGTATGCCGCGAAGCTCCTCGAGGGCTCGCTCGTCGCCCGGGCCTACGGCGCCGCCTCCGCGGACGAGCGGCACCGGCACCGCTACGAGGTGAACAACGCCTACCGCGAGGAGCTGTCGGAGGCCGGCCTCGTCTTCTCCGGCACCTCGCCGGACGGGACGCTCGTCGAGTACGTCGAGCTCCCCGAGGAGGTGCACCCCTACTACGTGGCGACCCAGGCGCACCCGGAGTTCAAGTCCCGGCCCAACCGGGCCCACCCGCTCTTCGCCGGCCTCGTCGGCGCCGCCCTGGAGCGGCAGCGGGCGAACCGGCTCATCGAGGTGGAGCGGCCCCGGCCGGTCGAGCCGATCGAGGGGGCCGAGGAGGCCGAGCCCGCAGGATCCGGGCGGGACGAGCGGGTCGAGGTCGGATGAGCGGGGAGACCGGGGCGCCGGGTCGCCCGGACGCCCGGTCGCTCCCGCTCGCCGACGTCCCGGGGTCCGCCCCGGTGACCGCCGGCGAGGACCTGTTCACCGGGCGGATCTTCGACGTGCGGGCCGAGACCTTCACCCTCCCCTCCGGGCCGGTGACCCGCGAGTTCGTCGTCCACGCCGGCGCCGTCGCGGTCTTCGCGCTCGACGACGAGGACCGGGTCCTGCTCATCCGGCAGTACCGCCACCCGGTCGGGGTGAGCGAGTGGGAGGTTCCCGCCGGGCTGCTCGACGTGGCCGGCGAGCCGCCTCTCGAGGCGGCCCGGCGCGAGCTGGCCGAGGAGGCCGACCTCGTCGCGGACGAGTGGCACGTCCTCGTCGACCACCGCTCGTCACCGGGGTTCACCGACGAGGCGCTGCGCACCTACCTCGCCCGGGGGATCGGCGAGGTCCCCGCGGCCGAGCGCTTCCAGCGCGAGGACGAGGAGATCGACATGCCGACCCGGTGGGTTCCGCTCGAGGAGCTCGTCGACGCCGTCCTCGCGGGCGCCGTCCAGAACCCCACGCTGTGCATCGGCGCCCTCGCGGCGTATGCCAGCCGGCAGCGCGGCTGGTCGACGCTCCGCCCGGCCGACGCGCCCTGGCCGGGCTGTCCCGCCCGGTGGGCGGGTCACTGATAGGTCACGAGGTCGGGCAGCGGCGAGACGGCGACCGTCTGGGCCGGGGTGAGCATCGGGTGGTCCTCGTCGACGAAGTTCTTCCAGCCGAGGAAGACGCCCGGCGGCAGCCCCTGCCGGATGGCGGCCCAGGTGCCCTGCTTGTCGGGCTGGGTGCCCTGACCGTCGACGTGGACGACGATCTGGAGCTGGTCGAGGTCGGTCACGAGGTCCTGCCGGTTGCGGATCATCGCGGTGCGGAACTCGTGGAGCGTCAGCAGCTTCGGCGGCAGGTGGTGGGCGTCGACGAGGCCGGCGAGCCACCGCGCCGTCGCGTTGACCTCCGAGACGTCGACCGACCCGATCTGCCGGAGCGGCTGCTGGGTCGGGCCGAGCCGCCACTCGGGGTCGAGGGCGAGCCCCACGCCAGGGCGGGCGAGGAGGTCGGCATAGCGCTCGGCCTGCTCGGGGAAGCTGTCGCGCCCGGGCTGGAGGTCGAGGACGACGTAGACGCCTGCCTGCTCGGCGGCGTCGACCCAGGGCTCGAGCGTCGCCACCGGGGTCTTGGAGGAGTAGCTCCCGTCGAGGCGGCTCCCCGAGGCGACGGTGGCGATGATCTCGAAGGCCGGGATGACCGGGCCGTGGAGAAGGGTGGCGTACTGGCTCGCGAGGCCCCTGACCCGGGTGACCGACGCCGCGAGGGACTGCTCGCCGAGGAGGCCGAGGGACGGGGTGCCGGGGTGGCCGTAGAGCGCGACCATGTGGTGGGTCGGGAAGAGGAGGAGTCCGCCGCCCGGCTGCGCGGCCGCCGTGCGCATCATCCCCACCCGCGTCGCGAGGTGGTCGGTGTCGACGTCGAACCCGAGCGCCACGACGGGCGCATGCGGGGCCGACCGGACGGCGGACCCGGCCGGCGCGGAGGCGCGGACGTCCTCGCCGTCGACGGTGACGACACGCGCGCCGGCGGCCCTCAGGGTGGCGTCGACGTCGGGCGGCGGGGTGGTCCCCCGGCGGACGAGCGCGACGGCGGCGTCCGTCTGGGGGGTGCGGGGCAGGCCGTGGACGTCGGGAGTCCGGTCCCCCTCGGCCCGGACGACGTCGAGGCCGGCCGGGAGGCCGGAGGCGCCGCAGGACACGACAGTGCGGGTGCCGAGCCGGCCCAGCTCCGTCCCGAGCCCGGTGCCGGCCGGCAGGACGGGGATCCCGAGCGCCCGGGCCACCCGGGCTCCGCGGGCG
>JBDIAL010000279.1:0-4492 GCA_039812405.1 Nostocoides sp. | reverse complement strand
CGGCGTCGCGGCTCGGCGCCGGAGCCATCCGTGCGATCCGCCGGGGCACGGCTCCCGTGGGGACCGGCGTCCCACACCTCGCCCCACGCCTCGTCGCGTGGACCGTGGCTCCGGCGTCCTCGCATGGTGTGTCTCGGCTCCGCCGTCGTCACCGGGTCGTCCCGGACGACCTCGGCGCGGCCCGCTCCTCCTCGCCTGGCGCGCCTGAACTGGGCAGGGTGAAGGGCAGGGGGATGCCGTCGAGGGCCCGGCGGCAGGCGCACGTGGCGGTCCGGTCCGGCTCGTCGTCCGGCAGCCGGCCGACGGTGTCGAGGAGCAGCGACTTCAGACGTCCCATGTTCTGCTCGAAGACGGCCAGGACGTCGCGGTGGCGCACGGCATCCTGGCCCTCGACGCCCGCGTCGTGGTCGGTGACGAGGGCCACGGTCGTGAAGCACATGGCCAGCTCGCGGGCGATCCCCGCCTCGGGCATCGTCGTCATCCCGACGATCGTGCCCCCCGCCTGCCGGTGCCACATCGACTCGGCCCGCGAGGAGAAGCGGGGGCCGTTGATGACGACGAGGGTCCCGCTGTCGACGGCGGCCCAGCCCGCAGCAGCCGCCCTGTCGAGGACGACGGCGCGGCCGCGCGGGCAGTAGGGGTCGGCGAACGAGACGTGGACGACCGGCCCGGTGTCGGACCCGTCGGCGGAGGTGCCGGGCTCGGCATACACGCTGTGGGCCCGGCCCCAGGTGCGGTCGATGACCTGGTCGGGCACGACGAGGGTGCCGGGTCCGTGGGCGGGCAGGAGCGAGCCGACCGCGCAGGGGGCGAGGACCTGGCGGACGCCGACGGAGCGCAGGGCCCAGAGGTTCGCGCGGTAGTTGACCCGATGCGGGGCGAGCCGGTGACCCTGACCGTGGCGGGCGAGGAAGGCGATCCTCCGGCCGCCCACCTCGCCGATCCGTACGTCGTCGCTCGGTGCGCCGAACGGCGTCTCGACCCGAACCCGCTCGACGTCGTCGAGGAAGGAGTAGAACCCGGACCCGCCGATGACGCCGACATCCGCGGACGGGCCCGCGCTCGTCGCGCCCGGTGCCGCCGTGCTCGATTCGGTCGCGCCCAGTGCTGTCGTGCTGATGTCTCTGCCCATGACCGGAAGCCTAGGCAGCGAGGGTCGGCTCCGATCCGTGCGAGACATCCCTGTGGATGACGCGGGCGGATGTCATGGTCCGGTGGACAGCCCGGCTGCTCGCGGCCCGTCCGGTGATGGCCGAGCGCCACGGAGTCCCTTCGGTTGGCTCGCTGCCCGTCCGGTCCGCCCGGTGATGGCGGAGCGCCTGCGGAGTCCCTTCGGTTGGCTCGCTACCCGTCCGGCCCGCCCGTCAGCTGGAGGCGGAGGACGACGCCTTCGAGGACGAGGATGCGGCAGTCGCCGAGCCCGAGGAGGCCGACGACCCGCTGCCCGAGGACGACCCGGTCGCCGCCTTGTCGCCGGACCCGCTGCTGGAGCCCGAGCTCGCGCTCGATGCGGCGGACGACTCGGACGACTCGTCGGTGCTGCCCTTGCCTTTGCCCTTGCCGCCGCCGGATCGGGAGTCGGTGCGGTAGAAGCCGCTGCCCTTGAAGACGACGCCGACGGCGTTGAAGACCTTGCGCAGCCGGCCGCCGCACTCGGGGCACACGGTCAGCGAGTCGTCGCTGAAGGACTGGACGATCTCGAACGTGTGGTCGCACGAGGTGCAGGCGTAGGCATACGTCGGCATGGTCAACGGCTCCGGGGCAGACAGATGGTGGTCACGAGGCGGTCGCTGCGTGGTGAACACGCTGCGCGTCGCACACACAGCGTCGGACACGTGGTGTCACGTGGCCACAGGGTACAAGGCCGAGCAGGCCCCGGACATTCCGCCCCCGGTGAGGCCTCGGCCGCCCTGCCGGTCGCCGGACCTTTATCGGGTTCCACGACAAAGGGTCACTGTGCGGGGGAAGCGTTGTCGGGTGTGATGACCCTTTATCGGGTTCCACGACAAAGGGACGGGGCCAGGCCAGGACGGGGCAGGCCAGGACGGGGTCGGACGGATCACGGCCGGGGACGGGGCGGGGCAGGACAGGCCAGGACGGGGGCGGGGCGGGCGTCAGTCGGCCCAGCCGGCGAGGCGACCCCGCTCGCTCACGGCCCGGATCCGCTCCTCGGTCTGCTGGCGGACCTGGTCCGTCGTGACGACGAGGAGCTGGTCGCCGTGGCGGAGCGTGGCGTCGGGCTTGGGCACGAAGCCCTCGTCGTCACGCACGACGAGGGTGACGCTCGCGCCGACGGGCAGCCGGAGCTCGAAGATCCGGACCCCGCCGAGCTTCGACCGGGGGCCGATGTCCACCTGGATGAGGTCGGCGCCCAGCTCGTCGAGGGGGGTCGCCTCGACCTGCAGGTCCGTCGCGAGGTGGGGCTCGGCCACCCCGAGCCATCGGGCCACCCAGGGCAGGGTCGGCGCCTGGACGAAGGTGAAGACGACGACGAGCACGAAGACGAGGTTGAAGATCCACTCGAAGCTCGGCGTGCCCAGCGTCATCGGCACCGTCGCGAGGACGACGGGCACCGCGCCGCGCAGCCCCGCCCACGAGAGGAAGGCCTGGGTGCGCAGCGGATACCGGAAGGGCGACAGCGACACGAGGACCGACAGCGGCCGGGCGACGAGGAGCAGGACGGTGCCGATGACGAGGGCCGGCACGAACTGGTCCTTGAAGCCGCTCGGCGACGCGAGCAGCCCGAGCATGACGAACAGCCCGATCTGGGCGAGCCACCCGAGCGCCGTCGTGAACCCGTGGACCGCCTGCCGGTGCGGGATCCGGGTGTTCCCGATGACCAGCCCCGCGAGGTAGACGGCGATGAAGCCGCTCGTATGCGCTTCGCGCGCCGCGGCATACGCGAGGACCGTGACCGCGACGACGCCGATGGAGAACAGGCCCGACGAGCCGCCGGCGAGCAGCCTCATGAGCCGGGCCCCCAGCCAGCCGACGAGCAGGCCGATCGCGGCACCGCCGGCCAGCTCGACGACGGCGTGGATGAGCAGCTGCCACCAGGCCTCCTCGTGGCCGGTGTGCGTCGCGTTCTGGGCCAGGGCGACGACGAGGATGACGACCGGGGCGTCGTTGAACCCCGACTCCGCCTCGAGGATGCCGCTGATCCGCGGCGGCAGCGGCACCCGGCGCAGGACCGAGAAGACGGCGGCCGCGTCCGTGGAGGACAGGATGGCGCCGAGGAGCATCGACAGCTCCCACGAGATGCCGAGGATCCAGTGCGCCGCGACGGCCACGACGGCCACCGACACGACGACGCCGAGGGTCGAGAGGACGACGGCCGGCACGACCGCGGTGCGGATCTCCTTCCACGACGTCGTGAGCCCGCCCTCGGCGAGGATGAGGACAAGGGCGCTGTAGCCGAGGACCTGGGTCAGCTCGCCGCTGTCGAAGGTGATCCCGAACCCGTCCTCGCCGAGCACCACGCCGATGAGGAGGTAGAGCAGCAGCGAGGGGAAGCCGGAGCGCGCCGACAGCCGGACAGCCGCCACCGCCACGACGAGCACCAGGCTGCCGATGAGCAGGACGCTGGTGAGGTCGTCCGTCGTGAAGGCGTCGGTCAGTGCGGCCACGTCTTCCCTTCCCGGTTCGTGAGGTGTCCTAGTCTCGCAGGGTGTCTCGCTCCACGGTGCTGCGCCGGGTCCTCATCGGGCTCGTCGCCCTCGTCGTCGTCGCCCTCGTCGCGGTCGGCGCCGTCGCGTGGTCGCTCGTCCACCGCCCGCTGCCCAAGACGTCCGGCGAGCTGCGGATCGCCGGGCTCACCGGGCCGGTCACCGTCCAGCGCGACGCCCGGGGCATCCCGACGATCACGGCGGACACCCCGCAGGACCTCTTCCGGGCCGAGGGGTTCGTCCAGTCCCAGGACCGGTTCTTCGAGATGGACCTGCGTCGGCACATCACCGCGGGTCGGCTCTCCGAGCTCGTCGGCTCGGCCGGCGTCGAGACCGACGAGGTCGTGCGGACGTTGGGCTGGCGACGGGTCGCGGAGGAGGAGCTGCCGATGCTCTCCCCGTCGACCCGGCAGTACCTCCAGGCGTATGCCGACGGGGTCAACGCCTACATCCACAGCAAGGGCTCGCCGTCCCAGATGTCGCTGGAGTACTCGATCCTCGGCCTCAAGGTCGACGACTACCAGGTCGAGGACTGGACCCCGCTGGACTCCCTCACCTGGCTCAAGGCGATGGCCTGGGACCTGCGCAGCGACTACGACGACGAGCTGGCCCGGGCCCAGCTCGCCGGCCAGATGTCGCTGAAGCAGATCGCCGAGATCTACCCCGCCTACCCCTACGACACCCACGCGCCCATCCTGAGCAGCAGCGACTGGTCGCCGACGACCTCCGACGCCACGACGCCACGGGTGCCCGCGGCCGCCGCCGCACGTGCCGGCGCGGGAGCGGGGGGCACGGGAGCGGGACGTGCCGGCGCGACCTCCGCGGCG
>JBDIAL010000278.1:0-4506 GCA_039812405.1 Nostocoides sp. | reverse complement strand
CCTGGGGCAGGGGCCTCTTCCGATTGCCTGTCGGTGGGGCCGACGGACCCCCAATGCCACCGCTGATGCGAGAAGTGGGGGCTGCGCGAGCACGACCAGCACGGGGCCGGTGTGGCACTGGGTGTCCGTCGGTCGTCGACGATGCGGCGGGTACACAGTGGGCCGAAGTGACGCAGCTGGATATGGACCGGTGTCTGGGAGCCGGCAGGAGATCGCCCATGATCCCGGCGTGGATCCGTCGACCATCCGACGGTGGCTGGCATCGGGAGCCCTTCCGCCTCCCGATGCCCGAGATGCCTATGGACGGCCCCTGTGACTCAAAGGCCGCCTCGATCACTCGGCCGCCACGCCGGCCTGGCGCGTCGTCCTGACTGCGGCGCGCGGTCGCGGTCACTTGCACACCATCGGTTGGTGCGCCATCGAGAGAGCTCACACCGGGACACGCCGCTTCCGTGGCACAGGCCGCTGCGAGGGCTGTGGAGAGGAGGTGGAAATCCTGCCTACCGCTTCGGGACGTGATGTCACGTGTCTGGGTCGTCGCCTGTTCGACGGCAGACCTCGCACGTCGAAGGCCTAGACAGCAACGGCAGAGCGGAGCTGGCGAGGGGACTCGAACCCCTAACCACCTGTTTACAAGGCAATTCGAAACAGGTTTCTCGATGTTCGTCGTAGGCCGCTCCGGCCATTTCGTGCGTAAACGTCCTCGACTGCCGTGTCGTGTCAGACGTCTCGGCCGCCTTTTCCGTGCAGTTTCGCTGCATTTCCTGACGCCAGCCTGACGCACTCCGTGTCGGTGGGCGGTGCCTTCATGGCCCGTCGCGCCGTCATCCACCATGCCCTGATTTCGGCCTTGGGAGGCCATCGCCATGCCTGATCCTCAGTCCCTGTCTGCCCCCGACTCGGTGCCCATTCCTCCCCCGTCGCCGGTGCGCGAGTCCCCGCCGGGCGGGGATGCGCTGCTGGTGGAGGATCAGCGGTTCTCGATCGTGCCGGAGTGGGTGATCGACGCCGACATCCCCGACTCCAGCTTCCGCCTTTACAGCCTGCTGCTGCGCTACGGCAACGGGTCGGGGCAGCGCATGCCGTCCCGGGCGACGCTGGCCCGCCGGCTGCGCCGGTCGGTCGACGCGGTCGACCGGGCTCTGCGCGCCCTGTCCGAGGCAGGCATCGTGCGGGTCGAGCATCGCCGGTCGGGATTGCAGCCGCTGCCGAACCGGTACCACGTGCGCACCTCCGAGCCGGCCGCCAAGCCCCGCCCCGGCGGGGGTGGCCGCAGTTCTGCGGCCACCACGGGCGAGCAACAGGCTCGTGGCCGCACAGGTGCGGCTACCGGTGGCCGCATTTGTGCGGCGGGGGTGGCCGCAGAAGCGCGGCACGACCCAGAGGTTTCCACCGAGAGAGGAACCCCTCCTCCCGCCCTCCCCACCGCCGGCCCTCGCCCACCGGTGAACGCCGCCACCGAGACGGCGCTGCTGACGGCGTGCGACATCGAGGACCTGGACGCCCTGGCGACCCGGCTCGTCACGATCCGTCGCAGCCTCGGCCGGCCGGTCGGCCGCTGGTCGGGTCCTTGCCTGCTGGCCGCGGTCCAGCTCGCCGTGATCCTGCGCGGCTGGCCCGCGGCCCGGGTGGTCGACGCCCTGGTTGCGGTCGCGAGCGACCCGGAGTCGCGGTCCCCGGCGCGGCTGGCCGTGGTGGGACGAGCCGGCCCCGGTCGAGCTCGACCCCGACACCCTCGCCGCGCTGGAGTGGCGGCTTGCCGAGCCCGGCGGCGTCCGCCCTCTCGTGCAGCGCCTGGCCCGGGAGCAGCTGCGGGCCGAAGGCATCCCCCGCACCCGCAGCACCGTCGCGACCCGGGCCTGCCAGATCCTCGATCGCCGCGCCGCCGAACGTGCCGCGGCTGGCGAGAACACGCACGCCACAACCGAACTCGTCGGCCCTGTCCGGGACGACGCCACCACCACCGCCTTCCAAGGAGATCGCTCATGAACGCCATCCACACCCTCGCCGCCGTCCACCAGGCCGGTGCCGTCGTCGCCGGGGTCATCCCCAACCCTCCGGCCAAGGCCCCGGACGGGGTCGCCAAGCCGGTCACCGACATCATCAGCTACGTCAAGTGGGGCGTCCTGATCGTCATCTTCGTATCGGCCCTGGCCGGCGTGGGAGCACTGGCCGGGGGTCGGGTCTTCGGCAACCACGGCGCCTCCAAGGTCGGGGTGTCCATGCTGGTGACTGCCGTCGGGTCGCTGGTGGTCTACGTCGGGCTGTACGCCTTCCTGTCCGGGTTCGGAGCGGCGTGATGCGCCCGGTCCTGCTCGGCTCCGTCCGTGGCCGCGCCTGGGCGACCCTGGCCGCCGTCGGCGTCCTGGCCGTGTCCCTGCTGTGGGGGCTGCTGGTGTTCCTCTGGTCGATCTCGACCCACACCGGACCCGACACCGGCACACCCCACCCCCGCCCCAGGACGACGTCGACCCGCACCGGTCCACCGGCCCCGCAGCCGGCGGACGCGCTGCGGGCCGCGGAGGACCGGCTCGCCGCCACCCCGATGCTCTCGGTGCCGGCGTCGGCCGCGCAGCCGCAGGTCCTCGCCGCCTCCACCCCGACCACGACGATCACCCTCCCCGCCCCGAGCGACCCGGACGCGGCCCTACCGACCAGGTACCCCCGCACCCCGGCCGGCGCGGTCGCCCAGCTCGCCGCGCTCGACGCCGCCGCCCTCGCCGGGCTCAACCCCACGACCACCGCGACCGTCTACCGGTCGGTGACGACGAAAGGCGCGGTCGCGGTGGCGGACTGGACCCCGATGGTCGCCGTCACTGCCATCCTGAACGCGGCCGGGCAGCCGGCCGGCACACCGCAGGTGTCGGCGGCGTGGACCCCGACCCACGCCCAGGTCAAGGGCGTCCTGGACCACGGGAGCTTCGTCCTCGCGTGCGTCCTCGGCGAGCTCGACGCGTCCTACCAGGCGACGGGCCGGGTGGCGGTCGCCGACTGTCAGCGCATGGTGTGGACCGGCGGCCGATGGCGCATCGGGCCCGGCGCCCAACCGGCATACCCACCCTCGACGTGGCCGGGCAGCGCCGACTGCGTCCGCGCCGGATGGGTGGCGATCGCCCATGCCTAACAACCCGATCGGCGCCATCGGCGACGCCCTCGGCGACGCGATCGGCTCGGTCGCCGGCAGCGCCTTCGACGCCGCCATGGCGTCCCTGTGGGACTTCTCCCTGACCCTGCTGTCCGGGGTGTTCAGTGTGATCGACCACCTGACCACCCCTGACCTGGACCCCCGCTCCGGGCCTCTCTCCTCGGTCCTGCCGGCGACGGTGTGGATCGGTGGGGTACTGCTGGTGCTGCTCAGCCTCGTCCAGATCGGCAAGGCCGCCCTCACCGGTGGGGCCGGTCTGGTGCACCTCGGCAAGGGCATCGCCCAGTACGTCCTCGTCACCGCCGGCGGCCTCGGCCTCCTGACCGCCGCGGTGACCGCCGCGAACGCCGCCGCCCTCGGCATCCTGTCCACAGGCCTGCATGTCACTTCGTGGTCGGGCATCTCCGCGTCCAACACGGCCTGGACGAACGCCGCCCACGCCGTCTCTGGCGCCGGCCTGGGCCTGATCGCGCTGCTCGGGGTCGTCCCGGCCGCGATCAGCCTCCTGCTGGCGGTGCTGGTGCGGGAGGCCGCGATCCTGGTCATCGCCGCGACCATCCCCATCGTCGCCGCCGGCCTGGTCGCCGAGGCCACCGCCCGCTGGTTCTGGACCGCGCTGCGCTGGCTCATCGCCCTCGTCCTGCTCACCCCCGTTGTCGCCATCGTCATGTCCCTGGGCATGCACCTGGCGTCCGGCGCCGCCGGCCACACCGCCACCGCCGCGACGGCGGACACCGGCCAGTCGGCCGTCACCGCGTTCGTCGGCGCCGGGATCCTGCTGGTGTCGGTGTTCTGCCCGCTGGCCCTGTTCAAGCTGCTGGCGTTCGTCGACCCCGGCACCGCCTCCGGGCAGCGGCTGCGGACGTCCCTGGCCGACACCGGATCCGGCGCCACCTCCGTGATGGGCGGCCAGGCCGCCTCGTCGGGTGCGACCGCCCAGGAGGACGCCATCAGCGAGCAGGTCGAGTCCCGCTGGCACCAGGCCGTCGGGAAGGTCTCCGCCGCGCACGCCGTCATGGGGTCGGCGGCGCAGCGGACCATGTCGACCGCCGCCCCCGTCCTGGCCGCGGTCGGCGTCGGCGAGGGCATCGACCACGACACCACCCAAGACTCCGGCTCCAGCCGGCGCGGCCAGCAGCAGCGGTCCTCCGGTTCCTCCTCCAGCGACGCGACGGCGGACACACCCGCGACGCGTCCGCCGACCCCGCCGGACGTCGACCCGCCCGCCCAGCCACCCACCGGAGGAGGTGGCGGTATGCCGGGAGGCGGTGGCGGTATGCCCGGCGCCGGCTCCGGCGCCGGCTCCGGCGGAGCGCCGTCGGCCAGCCCCGCGGCTAGCGGAGCGGGTGCCGCGGCCGGCG
>JBDIAL010000277.1:0-4579 GCA_039812405.1 Nostocoides sp. | reverse complement strand
ATCTAAGCCGCGGCCCAAGCCGGCACCGTCGGCCACGACGAGCGGCGCGACCACCATCCGGGTGAGCCACGCCCGGGCGAGCCGCTCGGCGGCCCGGGGCGCGCTGACCTCGCACGCGAGGCACTTCACGTCGAGCGACGCCCCGACCGGCGGGGTGCTGTCGATCGCGGCGAGCCTGTCGGGCATCTACTACGTCTACGGCGGGACGACCCCGGCCGGTTTCGACTGCTCGGGCTTCACGTCCTATGTCTTCCGCCGGGTCGGCATCTCCCTGCCCCGGACCGCGGCCCAGCAGCAGGCGGCGACGACGCGGGTGTCCGACCCCCAGCCGGGCGACCTCGTCTTCTTCGGCTCCCCGGCCTACCACGTGGGCATCTACGCAGGCCACGGGATGATGTACGACTCGCCGCGGACCGGCAAGACGACCGGACTGCACGAGATCTGGTCGAGCAACGTCACCTACGGCCGTCCCTGACCGACGGTCACCCTGACCGACGGTCGCCGTCGATGGCGGCACCGTAGGTCCCCTGCCGTGACGGAGGAGCCCGGGCCCACCACACCCCTGCCGTGGTGGGCCCGTCCGTCATGTCCCCCGCCTGCATGAATCCGACCCATTCGGACAGTCTGATGCAGGTGGGCCGGTCGGGCTGATGCAGGTGAGCCGGTCGGCCAGGTTGGTCGGTGGGTGGGTCGGTCTGCATGAATCCGACCCATTTGGACAGTCTGATGCAGGTGGGGCCGGGCGACGTCGCGGCAGAGCCGGGGCGGAGGGGTTGCGTATGCGTGTGAGGATGGACCCGTGAGCACGAGCCCCAGCGAGCCGGCACCGGACCACCACGTCATCGTCGACATGTGGGTCGACGTCGTGTGCCCGTGGTGCTACATCGGCAAGCACCGGGTCCACGACGCCATCGCCGCGAGCGACCGGCCCGCCGAGGTGACCGTCGTCCACCGCGCCTACGAGCTCGACCCCGACGCCCCGGTCGGCACCGGCGAGAGCGTGGCCGTCGCGCTCGCGGCCAAGTACGGCACCGACCTCGCCGGCGTCGCCCGGATGCAGGAGCGGGTCGTCGAGGCGGCCCGGCCCGACGGCATCCGGCTCGACCTGGACCACCAGGTGCAGGCCAACTCCTTCGACGCCCACCGGCTCGTCGCCCTCGCCCTCGCGATGGGTGGCCCGCCCCTCCAGGGGGCCATGGTCGAGCGGCTGTTCAGCGCCCATTTCGCCGAGGGCCTGGCCATCGACGACCACCAGGTCCTTCAGCGCCTGGCCGCCGAGGCCGGGCTCGACGAGCGCCGCGTCGCCTCGGTCCTCGCCTCCGGTGAGTTCACCGATGCCGTGCGTGCCGACGAGGACCTGGCCCGGCAGATCGGGGTGACCGGCGTGCCGTTCACCATCGCCGGCCCGCCGGAGGGCCGCAAGCTGGCCGTCAGCGGGGCCCAGCCCGTCGAGGTGTTCGGCGAGCTGCTCGCCGCAGCGCTGCACCCCGACGACGCGAGCGACGCGAGCTGAGGGGCCCGACGCGAGGGTCGGCGCGGGCCGAGGGGTCGACGCGAGCTGAGCGTCAGGCCGCCGGGGTGGCCCACTGCTCGCGCACGGTCCCGCGGAACGCCGCGAGGTGTCGCGACTGGGCGACGATGCCGGTGATCGCGATGACGAGATACACCGCATACCACCACCAGCTCGTCGAGAGCCGCGCGGTCACCTCCCCCTGGGTCAGGTCCGTGGTGTCGACGATGCCGAACAGCGCCATGAGGCCGAAGACGGCGACGACCGCGCCCGCCAGGGCGCTGAGCACCATGAGCAGGACGGCGGGCAGGCTCGCGGCGATCGTCACGACGGCGAGCAGGACCCCGACGACGATGCCGACGAGGACGACGAGCCACGACCACCGGACGTGCAGGGCCGCCATCAGCCCGGTGCCGAGCGCGAAGCCGATGCCGGCCATCCCGAGGACGATGGACACGGCGTAGTAGAGATAGGCGATCGCGCCGAAGACGATCGCGAGGACGATGCCGACGAGCCAGCCGAGCGTCGCGGCGAGGAACCCGTCGCCGGTCAGGCCCGCGACGAGACCGGCTCCGAGGAAGAACCCGAAGAGGCTGCCCCAGAGCGCGATGAGGATGCGCAGTGCGACGTAGCCGCGCAGCGCGAGCGCCGCGCCGACGACGAGCGCGAGGATCCCGACGACGATGTCCTGCACGAGCGGCCTCCCGGGGCGTGGGTGGGGACGGGGGACGATGAGAGGAGTGGGACCGGGACCACCGTATGCCGGTCCGACCCCGCCAGGATGGCAGACCGGGCGTCCCGACGACTCACCCGCCGCGCGTGATTCCGCCGTATTCCGTGGCGAAAGCAGCAGGACAGGCGCGCCGGTGGTTTGCGGGAGGAACCTGCCATCGTCGCGGGGTGGGTACACCGCGACGATAGAACGTGCCCGCCGACCACGCCGATCACGTTGTCCACCGCGGGCCTAGAGTCGCACCATGCGAGTCGCTCTGATGGTCACCTGCATCAACGACGCGATGTTCCCCGGGGTCGGGCGATCGGTGGTCCGGCTGCTGCGCCGCCTGGGGGTCGAGGTCGACTTCCCCGTCGGGCAGACCTGCTGCTCCCAGCCCCTGGTCAACACCGGGTACCTCGACGAGGCGGTGCCGGTGGTCCGGCGCTACGTCGAGGCGTTCGCGGGCTACGACTACGTCGTCATCCCGAGCGGGTCGTGCGCCGGCTGCGTGCGGCACCAACACGCCATGGTCGCCCGCCGCTCGGGTGACCCGGCGCTCGAGGAGGCGGTCCGGGAGAGCACGCCGAGGGCATACGAGCTCACCGAGTTCCTCGTCGACGTCCTCGGCGTGGTCGACGTGGGCGCGTCCTTCCCGCACACGGTGACCTACCACGCGACGTGTCACTCGCTGCGGATGCTCGGGGTCGGCGACCGGCCACGGCGGCTCCTCGAGGCGGTGCAGGGGATCCGGGTCGTCGACCTGCCGGGGGAGCGCGAGTGCTGCGGCTTCGGGGGGACCTTCGCCCTGAAGAACGCCGACACCTCCGTCGCGATGGGCTCGGACAAGGCGGCGGCGGTCCGGGCGACCGGGGCCGAGGTGCTCGTCGCCAGCGACAGCTCGTGCCTCATGCACATCGGCGGCCTGCTCACCCGGGAGGAGAGCGGGGTGCGGGTCATGCACCTCGCCGACGTGCTCGCCGGGCCGGAGCCGGTGGGGGTGGGAGCGTGAGCGGGACCTTCGTCGGTATGCCGCCGTTCCCCGTCGCCGCGCGGCATGCCCTGGCCGACTCCCAGCTGCGGGCGAACCTGCGGCACGCGACGACCTCGATCCGGGCCAAGCGGGCGGCCGTCGTCGCCGAGGTGCCGGAGTGGGAGACGCTGCGCGAGGCGGGCGCGGCGATCAAGGACAACACCCTCCTCACCCTCGAGGAGAGCCTGCTGCGGCTCGAGGCCTCGCTCACCGCGGCCGGGGCGACGGTCCACTGGGCCCGCGACGCCGAGGAGGCCTGCCGCGTCGTCGCCTCCGTCGCCGAGGCCCACGGGGCCCGCGAGGTGGTCAAGGTCAAGTCCATGGTGACGCAGGAGATCGGGCTCAACGAGTTCCTCGCGGCCCGGGGCATCTCGGCGTGGGAGACCGACCTCGCCGAGCTCATCGTCCAGCTCGGCGACGACCTGCCGAGCCACATCCTCGTGCCGGCCATCCACCGCAACCGGACCGAGGTGCGCGAGATCTTCGCCGGCGCGATGGGGGCGGTCGGCCGCCCGGCGCCGGACGACCTCACCGACGACCCCGCCCGGCTCGCCGAGGCGGCCCGGCTCCACCTGCGGGAGAAGTTCCTCCGCGCCAGGGTCGGGGTGTCGGGCGCGAACTTCGCGGTCGCCGACTCCGGCACCCTCGTCGTCGTCGAGAGCGAGGGCAACGGGCGGATGTGCCTCACCCTCCCCGAGGTGCTCGTCTCCGTCGTCGGCATCGAGAAGGTCGTGCCGACGTGGTCCGACCTCGACGTCTACCTCCAGCTCCTGCCGCGGTCGAGCACCGGCGAGCGGATGAACCCCTACACCTCGACGTGGTCGGGGGTCACCCCCGGCGACGGGCCGCAGGAGGTCCACGTCGTCCTCCTCGACAACGGCCGCACCCGCGCGCTCGCCGACGAGGTGGGCCGCCAGGCGCTGCGCTGCATCCGCTGCTCGGCCTGCCTCAACGTCTGCCCGGTCTACGAGCGGACCGGCGGGCACGCCTACGGCTCGGTCTACCCCGGACCGATCGGCGCGATCCTCAACCCGCTGCTCAAGGGGGTCGGCCACGACCCGCAGGTCGACTCGCTGCCGTATGCCTCGTCGCTGTGCGGCGCGTGCTTCGAGGCGTGCCCGGTGCGCATCGACATCCCCACGGTCCTCGTCGACCTGCGCGCCCAGGTCGTCGACGCCCACCGCGAGGACCGGGTGCCCAAGGTCGAGGCGGTGGCGATGCGGGCGACCGGGCTCGGGCTGTCCAGCCCGGGGCGGATGGCGGCGGGGGAGCGGCTCGCCGGGGTCGGCGGCGGGCTGCTCGGCCGCCTCGCGGGACGTGACGC
>JBDIAL010000276.1:0-4599 GCA_039812405.1 Nostocoides sp. | reverse complement strand
GGCGGACGGGCCGGCCGCCGCGGCGCTCCCAGCCGTCGATCGCCGCCGACACGTTCCGGCCCCACCACGTCACGTCGTCGACGACGACGGCGGCCACCCGGGACGCGCCGCCGGCGACCAGGTGGTCGAGGACCGACCCGATGCTCTCGTCGCTCGCGCTGTCGACCGTCCACGACGACTCCGGGAGCGGCCCGTCCGCCCCCTCGCAGAGGACGACCGGCCGTCCGCTGCCCCAGAAGCCCCGCAGCACCGGGTCGTCCGCCCGCGGCTCGGCGACGATGACGCCGTCGACGGCCACCCGCGCGGCCTCCTCGGGGGTCGCGCTCGGCGGGATGAGGGAGAGCGCCACGCCCTCCTCGAAGAGCACCTCGGACGCGCCGGTCATGAGGTCGATGTAGAAGGCGTAGTTGAGGCTGAGCGGGGGGAGGGCCAGGCCGAAGGAGCCGAAGGTGTTGCGGCGCAGGTTCGTCGCGACCGGGTTCGGCCGGTAGCCGAGCAGCCGGGCCTGCTCCTCGACGCGGGACCGGGTCGCCGCCCCGACCCGGCCGCGGCCGTTGATGACGTGGGACACGGTCGTCGGCGAGACGCCCGCCGCCCGGGCGACGTCGCGGATCGTCACCCGCGAGGTCCCCGTCGGCCGATCCATGCCGGCAAGGGTAGCCGCCCGGAAAGTCCCGGTCCGACGCCGCATGGAGACCCTCTGCAAACCGATTTGGCCCGGTGGTCTCCGCTAGTCTCCTCCGATCGGAGGCACCGTCCCCTCACCCCCACGGGAGCGCCCATGTCCGAGGATGTCCTGCCCGCCGACCTCGTCGTCTCCGGCGCGCCCGTCTGGACCGTCGACCCGGCCCGCTCCTGGACCGATGCGATCGCGGTGCGCGACGGCGTCGTCGTGGCCCTCGGACGGGAGGCGTGCGCGGAGCTGACCGGACCGCATACGGACCAGCTGCGGCTCGACGGGGGGCTCGTCGTGCCGGGGTTCCAGGACGCCCACATCCACCCGCCGTTCGCCGGGCGCAACCTCAACACCGTCGACCTGTCGCTCCTCGCCGGCCGGGACGCCTACCTCGCGGCGATCCGGGCGTATGCCGACGCCCACCCCGAGCGGGAGTGGATCGTCGGCGGGGGGTGGGCGATGGAGTACTTCCCGGGCGGGCTCCCGCGCAAGGAGGACCTCGACGCGGTCGTCCCCGACCGGCCCGTCTTCCTCTTCAACAAGGACGTCCACGGGGCCTGGGCGAACTCCGAGGCCCTGCGCCGCGGGGGGATCGACGCCTCGACGCCCGACCCCTCCGACGGACGGTTCGAGCGGGACCCGGCGACCGGGGAGCCGAGCGGGACGCTCCACGAGGGCACGGCGTACACCTTCGACGCGACCGTCGTCCCCCCGCCGTCCCCGGCGGACTGGGCCGGGCACATCCTCGCCGCGCAGGCCCACCTCCACGCGCTCGGCATCACCGGCTGGCAGGACGCCTGGGTCACCCCGCAGACGCAGGAGGCCTACGAGCTGCTCGCGGGGGACGGGCGGCTCACCGCCCGCGTCGTCGGCGCCCTGTGGTGGGACCGGCACAGCGGCGTCGAGCAGATCGAGTCGCTCGTCGCGCGGCGCCGGGTGACCGGCCGGTTCCACGGCACGACGGTCAAGATCATGGTCGACGGCGTCGTCGAGAACGGCACGGCGGCCCTCCTCGAGCCCTACTGCCGCCACGACCTCGGCGACCACGCGAGCGGGCTGGCCTACGTCGACGCCGAGCCGCTGCGCGAGGCGGTGACCCGGCTCGACGCGCTCGGGTTCCAGGTGCACATGCACGCCATCGGCGACCGGGCCGTGCGGTCGGCGCTCGACGCGGTGGCCGCCGCGCGGGCGGCGAACGGGACCAACGACCACCGCCACCACATCGCGCACATCCAGGTCGTCAACCCGGCCGACATCCCGCGGTTCCGCGCGCTCGGCGTCGTCGTCAACTGCCAGACCTACTGGGCGCAGAACGAGCCGCAGAATGCCGAGCTCAACTTCCCCGTCCTCGGGCCGGAGCGGTCGGCGCAGATGTACCCCTTCGCGAGCGTCGCCCGGACCGGGGCCACCCTCGCCATGGGGTCGGACTGGGGCGTCACGACGGCCGACCCGCTCGAGCAGCTCGAGGTGGCCGTCCACCGGGTCGCCTCGACCACCCGGGACGCCGAGCCGTTCCTGCCGCAGGAGGGGCTCACCCTCGCGGCGGCGCTCGCGGCCTTCACGGCCGGGTCGGCCCACGTCAACCACGACGACGGAGGCGGGACGATCGCGGTGGGCCGGCGTGCCGACCTCGCCGTCCTCGACACGAACGTCTTCGACCCGGGCGTGCTGCCCGCCGACGCGACGGTGACCCACACCCTCGTGTCCGGCCGCCTCGTCCACGGCGCGTAGGAGGCTCGGGGACCTCGCCGAGGAGGATCCTGTGACGTGCAGGACCCATGGGGTTCATGAGGCTCATGGTGATGGTGTGCATCCCGGAAACGTGATGTTCACCGGAACTTCGCGACACGCTGGGGCGGCTGCCCGGCCCGGGCGGGCCGGACCGTAGCGTCGAGATCACCGCGCTGCACCCGCCCGAGAGGACCATCGTGGCCGCTCCGTCGAAGTCGTCCCGTCCCGCCGAGCCGCCGGTCCGTGCCGGTCGCGCCCGTGCCGAAGGCCAGGAGCCGGGGGAGCCACGCCGGACCTTCGTCGTCGACACCTCGGTCCTGCTGTCCGACCCGACGGCGATGACCCGCTTCAAGGAGCACGAGGTCGTCCTCCCCGTCGTCGTCGTCACCGAGCTCGAGGGCAAGCGCCACCACCCCGAGCTCGGCTACTTCGCCCGGACGGCGCTGCGGATGCTCGACGACCTGCGCGTCCTCCACGGCCGTCTCGACGCGCCCGTCCCGATCGGCGCGGACGGCGGCACGCTGCGGGTCGAGCTCAACCACACCGACCCCATGGCGCTGCCCGCCGGCTTCCGGCTCGGCGACAACGACACGCGCATCCTGTCCGTCGCGAAGAACCTGTCCGCCGAGGGCTTCGACGTCTGTGTCGTGAGCAAGGACCTGCCGCTGCGGGTCAAGGCCTCGGCGGTCGGGCTCGACGCGGAGGAGTACCGCCACGAGCAGTCCGTCGACTCCGGCTGGACGGGGATGGCCGAGCTCGAGGTCACCGCCCCGGAGATGGACCACCTCTACGAGTACGGCCGGCTCGAGGCGGCCGACGCGGCCGAGCTGCCGTGCCACACCGGTCTGAAGCTCCTCTCGCCGCGCGGGAGCGGCCTGGGCCGGGTCGGCCCGGACAAGCAGGTGCGCCTCGTCCGGGGGGACCGCGACGCGTTCGGGCTGCACGGCCGCAGCGCCGAGCAGCGGATCGCCCTCGACCTGCTCCTCGACCCCGACGTCGGCATCGTGAGCCTCGGGGGCCGCGCCGGCACCGGGAAGTCCGCCCTCGCCCTCTGCGCCGGCCTCGAGAACGTCATGGAGCGTCGCCAGCAGCGGCGGGTCATCGTCTTCCGGCCGCTGTATGCCGTGGGCGGCCAGGAGCTCGGCTACCTCCCCGGCAGTGAGAACGAGAAGATGAGCCCCTGGGGCGAGGCGGTCTTCGACACGCTCGGGGCGCTGGTCTCGCGGGAGGTCGTCGACGAGGTCCTCGACCGCGGGATGCTCGAGGTGCTCCCGCTCACGCACATCCGCGGGCGCTCGCTGCACGACGCGTTCGTCATCGTCGACGAGGCGCAGAGCCTCGAGCGCAACGTCCTGCTCACCGTCCTGTCGCGGATCGGCCAGAACTCCAAGGTCGTCCTCACCCACGACGTCGCCCAGCGCGACAACCTCCGGGTGGGTCGGCACGACGGCGTCGCCGCGGTCATCGAGACGCTCAAGGGGCACCCGCTGTTCGCCCACGTCACGCTGAACCGTTCCGAGCGCAGCCCCGTCGCGGCCCTCGTCACCGACCTCCTCGAGGGCCTCGAGGTCTGAGCCGGACGCCCGGAGTCCCCCGGTCGGCGGGTCGTCCGGGGGCGTCCCACGGGCCCGGGAGTGTCCGCATACTGGACGGGGCGTCTCACCGCGATTTGGTGACCGTCGAGCGCGCCCGCTATGGTCACAAAACGATAACGCGGACGACGACGCCCGCGGCATCGACCTCCGCAGGCTCCCGGGCCTGCCGGTGACCGGCCATCCCCCTGTCCCGTCCGGTCATGTCCCCCGACGGTGTCGCTGCCACGACACCCGCCCAGGAGTCCTGCCACCTTGAGCCGTTACCAGGGGCGCCATTCCGCGCGCCACGCCGCACCCCAGCCATCCCGCTCCGCCCGCGCCGTCACGGTGCTGCGCCGTCCCGTCGTGAGCGGGAGCCTCGCGCTCGCCGTCCTCGGCACCGGTGCCGTCGGTGCCGTGCTCGGCGACGCCCACGAGGCCGACGCCGCGTCGATCCGGTTGAGCAGCCAGACCTTCGAGCAGACCGACAGCGCGGACGCGGACGGCCAGCGCGCCGCCGAGGACGGCGACGCCGCGGTCGACGTCGACGCCCCGGACCCCGGCACCGCGCCGGAGATCGCCCGGGCGAAGGCCGCCGAGCTCCTCGCGGCACGCGAG
>JBDIAL010000275.1:0-4604 GCA_039812405.1 Nostocoides sp. | reverse complement strand
CGCGGATCAAGCAGTACCTGCGCCAGCAGGAGCGCGGGCGGCAGCGGGCGCTCGGCGGACCGGCCGCGCCGACGCCCCGAGGGCCAGCACCACGCCTCCGGCTCCGGCTCCGACCTGCCCTCGCCCGTCGAGGACTACGGCGCCTCGAGCGACGACGACGGGCCGTTCCTGCGCGGCACCTCCCCCGCATACCAGCCCTGGGGCCGTGAGCTCGACCCGCCGGACACGGACGACGGCTGGGGCTCGGACGACGGCTGGGGACCGGACGACGGCTGGGGACCGGACGACGGCTGGGGCCCCGCCGACGGCGACGCCCTGCCCGACGTGCCGCCCGCCGGATACCGCCCGCGCTGGCAGCGGGTGGCCGACGTCGAGGACGACGGCGAGAGCATCTACCAGTCCCCCGACCGGCGCCGGCGCAGCCCCCGCGACGAGGACACCGGCCCCATCCCCCTCGACGAGCGCCGCCCCCGCCTCACCTGACGTCTGGTGCCGATGGGTCTACTGTGACAAGAAGCGAGTGACCGTGCGTCTGCGGGAGGTTGATGGCCGATGAGCGTGATGCGGACCAAGACGATCGAGGAGTCGATCGCCGAGACCGAAGAGGCGGAGTACGCGCTGAAGAAGAGCCTCGGCTGGCTCGACCTCACCGTGTTCGGCATCGGCGTCATCATCGGCGCCGGCATCTTCACCTTCACCGGCGTGGCGGCCCAGGCGTATGCCGGCCCCGCCATCGCGATCTCCTTCATCGTCGCCGCGATCGTCTGCGGCCTCGCGGCCCTGTGCTACGCGGAGTTCGCCTCGACGGTGCCGGTGAGCGGATCGGCATACACCTTCTCGTATGCGAGCCTCGGCGAGATCGTCGCCTGGATCATCGGGTGGGACCTCCTCCTCGAGCTGGCCCTCGGCGCCGGCGTCGTGTCCCAGGGCTGGTCCGCGTATGCCAACCTGCTGCTCAACGACATGGGCATCCACCTGCCCGACGCACTGGCTCCCAAGGGGACCAGCAACCCGGGCGGCCAGTTCAACATCCTCGCCTTCCTCCTCATCGCGATCCTCACCGCACTCGTCGCCTGGGGCATCAAGGAGTCGCTGCGCGTCAACATGGTCCTCGTCGGGATCAAGCTGTTCATCGTGCTCTTCGTCATCGTCGCGGGCATCACCTTCATCAACACGGCGAACTGGAGCCCGTTCATCCCGCCCGCCAAGGCCACCCCGCTCGGGGAGGGCATCACCCAGCCGCTCATCCAGGCCATCCTCGGGTGGACCCCGAGCACGTACGGCATCGGCGGCATCTTCGCCGGGGCCGGCATCGTCTTCTTCGCCTACATCGGGTTCGACGTCGTCGCGACGACAGCCGAGGAGGCCAAGAACCCCCAGCGCGACCTGCCGATCGGCATCATCGCCTCGCTCATCGTCTGCACGATCCTCTACGTCTGCGTCGCGCTCGTCATCACCGGGATGGTGCCGTTCAGCAAGATCGACCCGAACGCCGCGCTCGCGACCGCCTTCAAGGACGTCGGCAAGGCCGGGTTCGCGACGGTCATCGCCTGTGGCGCTGTCGCCGGCCTGACGACCGTCGTCATGACCCTCATCATCGGCGCCTCGCGGGTGCTGTTCGCCATGAGCCGCGACTGGCTCATGCCGCCCGGGCTCGGCATGACGAACCCCCGGACGGGCACCCCCATCCGGATCACCGTCGGCGTCGGCGTCGTCGTGGCCTTCATCGGCTCCTGGCTCGGCAACCACATCGACCTCGAGGAGATGGTCAACATCGGG
The DNA here is from genome assembly GCA_039812405.1 of Nostocoides sp. Classification (GTDB taxonomy): domain Bacteria; phylum Actinomycetota; class Actinomycetes; order Actinomycetales; family Dermatophilaceae; genus Nostocoides. The sequence continues at coordinate 2,825 of JBDIAL010000275.1, read as the reverse complement.
ACGCTCGCGGCGTTCACCCTCGTCTCGATCGCCGTGCCCATCCTGCGCAAGCGGCGCCCCGACCTGCAGCGCGCCTTCCGGGTGCCGTGGTCGCCGGTCTTGCCTATCCTCGCCGCGCTCGCCTCGATCTACCTCATGCTCAACCTGTCGATCGAGACGTGGATCCGGTTCGTCGTGTGGATGGCGCTCGGGTTCATCATCTATTTCGGCTACGGCTACCGCAACAGCCGCCTCGCCAAGGGTGAGAGCGGCCGCGCCGCCCACCCCGAGAAGGTCCCCACCCGCTGACCGCCGCGGGTTCCTCCTGACCGCGGACTCCTCCCTGACCGCGGACTCCTACCTGACCGCCCGGCTGCCCCTGACCGTCGTGAGCTCCCTCTGACTGTCGTGAGCTCCCTCTGACTGTCGTGAGCTCCCCCTGACCGTCCCGAGCTCCCCTGACCGCGGACTCCTCGAGGCCCTTTATCGGGTCACCCGATAAAGGGCCTCTTCACCCGACAACGCTTCTCGGGTGAGGTGGCCTCTTGTCGGGTCCCTCCGCCCAGCCGCGACCAGGCATCTGCGTCCCGATCCAGCCCACCCGACAAACGGTCACTCCACCCGACAACGCTTCCCCGCGAAGTGACCCCTTGTCGGGTTACCCGATAAAGGGGCGCCAGGGGGCGGGCGCGGCAGGCCGAGCGCGGGGAGCCGGGCACCGGAGCTGAGCGCCGAGCAGAGGGCGACGGGGGCGATGCGCAGCCAGCAGAGGGCGCGCCGGGAGCAATGCGCAGTCAGCAGAGCGCCCGGCGGCCAGCCGAGGCGGATCGGAGGCGGGGAGGCATGTCAGAGGTGGGCGACGATGTCATCGACGCACCAGAGGTGGGCGACGGTGTCATCGACGCACCAGAGGTGGGCGACGGTGTCATCGACGCGTCAGAGATGGGCGACGATGTCATCGACGCGCTCCTTGGCGTCGCCGAAGAGCATCTGGCTGTTCTCGCGGAAGAAGAGCGGGTTCTGGACCCCGGCATATCCGGTGGCCATCGACCGCTTGAAGACAACGACGTTGCGGGCCTTCCAGACCTCGAGGACCGGCATGCCGGCGATGGGTGAGGACGGCTCCTCGGCCGCCGAGGGGTTGACGGTGTCGTTGGCGCCGATGACGAGGACGACGTCGGTGTCGGGGAAGTCCTCGTTGATCTCGTCCATCTCCTCGACGATGTCGTAGGGGACCTTGGCCTCGGCGAGCAGGACGTTCATGTGACCGGGCAGCCGGCCGGCGACGGGGTGGATGGCGAAGCGGACCTCGGTGCCGCGCTCGCGCAGCCGGCGGGCCAGCTCGGCGACGGGATACTGCGCCTGGGCCACAGCCATGCCGTATCCCGGGGCGATGACGACCGAGGAGGCGTCGCGCAACAGGTCGGCGACGTCCTCGGCGTTGGTCTCGCGGTGCTCGCCGTAGTCCTTCTCCTCGCCCGACACCTGCCCGTCGGTGCCGAACCCGCCGGCGATGACCGAGACGAACGAGCGGTTCATCGCCTTGCACATGATGTAGGAGAGGATCGCACCGGAGGAGCCGACGAGGGCGCCGGTGATGATGAGCAGGTCGTTGGACAGCATGAAGCCGGCCGCTGCGGCCGCCCAGCCGCTGTAGCTGTTGAGCATCGACACGACGACCGGCATGTCGCCGCCGCCGATCGAGGCGACGAGGTGGAGGCCGAGCGCCAGGGCGAGGAGGAGCATGACGAGCAGCGGGATGATGCTGCCGCTCACGACGTAGACGACGAGGAGCACGGCCGACACGATGAGCACGCCCAGGTTGAGCAGGTGCCGGTGCGGCAGGACGAGCGGCGTGGAGCGGATGCGGGCGCTCAGCTTGAGGTAGGCGATGATCGACCCGGTGAAGGTCACGGCGCCGATGAAGATGCCGAGGAAGACCTCGACCTCGTGGATCCGCTCCATCGACCCGGTCAGCTCGCTCGTCGACAGGTGGCTGTTGAGGCCGACGAGGACGGCCGCGAGACCGACGAAGCTGTGCAGCATCGCGACGAGCTCCGGCATGCCCGTCATCTCGACCTTGCGGGCCCGCCAGATGCCGATGACGGCTCCGATGGCCATCGCGAGGAGGATGAGCAGTGCCGTCTGGAGGACGCCGACCGCGGTGTCGCGCAGCGCCATCCAGATCGTCGCGACGAGCGCGATGGCCATGCCGATGACGCCGAACACGTTGCCCGCCTTGGCGGTCTCGTGCTTGGACAGGCCGGCGAGGCTCATGACGAAGAGGACCGCGGCGATGATGTAGGCGGCCTGGACGAGGGTCGTCGACACCGGGGATCAGCCCTTCCGGAACATCTGGAGCATCCGGTAGGTCACGGCGAACCCACCGAAGATGTTGATGCTCGCGACGACGATGCCGGCGAAGGCGAGCGCGGACACGTACCACTTGTCGCTGCCGACCTGCAGCAGCGCCCCGACGACGATGATCCCGGAGATCGCGTTGGTCTCCGACATGAGCGGCGTGTGGAGGGCGTGGGCGACGTTGGAGATGACGTAGAAGCCGACGATGACCGCGAGCGCGAACACCGTGAAGTGGCTGAGGAAGACGGCCGGCGACACCGAGGCGACGAGCGCGAAGAGGACGGCGGCGAGCGCCATACCGACGTAGCGGCGGCGCGGGTCCCGGGGGGCCGGCTCGCGGGCCTCGACGACCGCGGCCGGAGCAGCCGCGGGCGCGGCCGAGACCTGGACCGGCGGCGGGGGCCAGAGCCCCTCGCCGTCCCGCGCGACGGTCATGCCGCGCTGGACGACGTCGTCGAGGTCGAGCCGCAGCTCGTCGCCCTTGC
>JBDIAL010000274.1:0-4649 GCA_039812405.1 Nostocoides sp. | reverse complement strand
GCGCCCGCCCCGACCCCGGCGGTCACCGGGCGGGCCGCGGCGGCCTTGGCTTGCCGCGCCTCGTGGCGGGCGGCCCGCTTGTCGAGCTCGAGGACCACCTGCTCCTTCTGGCGCATCGTGACGAACAGCGGCGTGGCGATGAAGATCGAGGAGTAGGCGCCGACGGCGATGCCGACGAAGAGGGCGAGGGCGAGGTCGAGCAGGGTGCCCGGGCCGAGCTTGGTGAAGCCGACGACGAGGATGGCCGCGATGGGCAGGAGGGCGACGACCGTCGTGTTGATCGACCGGACGAGGGTCTGGTTGACGGCGAGGTTCGCGGCCCGGGTGAACGACATCCGGCCGTTGCCGAAGGCCTCCGTCGTGTTCTCCCGCACCTTGTCGAAGACGACGACGGTGTCGTAGAGGGAGTAGCCGAGGATGGTGAGGAAGCCGATCATCGACGCCGGGCTCACCTCGAGGCCGGTCAGCGCGTAGATGCCGACGGTGATGATGAGGTCGTGGAGCAGGGCGATGAGCCCGGCGGCGGCCATCTTCCAGGTGCGGAAGTACAACGCCATGGCCAGCGACACGAGCAGGAGGAAGATGACGAGGGCCTTGAGGGCCTTCTGGCTCACCGACTGGCCCCACGAGGGCCCGACGAAGGTCGCCGACACCTTGTCGCTCGTCGTGTCGAAGGCCTTGGCGAGGGCCTCCCGGGCGTTCTCGCTCTGGGTGTCGGACAGCTTCTCGGTCTGCACCCGGATCGTCGCCGGCGAGCCGGTGCCGAGCTTGGTCACCGAGACCTGCGCGCTCGGCTCGACGGACTGGACGGCCCGGGTCGCCGGCGTCTCGTAGTCGCCCGTCGCGTTGACGTTCGTCACGAGGAACTGCGACCCGCCGCGGAACTCGAGGCTGAGGTTGAGGTGTCGCACCCCGAGCCCGAGGAGGGCGAGGACGACGAAGAAGGCCGACAGGGCATACCAGACCCGCCGCTTGCCGATGAAGTCGACCGACCGCTTCCCGGTGTAGAGGTCGTTGCCGATCGTGGAGAAGCTGATCACAGGACGGCCCCCTCGTTGTCGGGCACCCGCTTGGGCTCCGCGGGCGGGTCGACGACGACCCGGCCGCGACCGGCATACCGCACCGTCTTGGCGCCGAGCCGCTCCGGGTCGAGGCCGGACCACGGGTGCCCGCCGCCGAAGAACCGGGTATGCGACAGCAGCGCCACCGTCGGATGGGTGAAGAGCATGACGACGACGAGGTCGATGATGGTCGTCAGGCCGAGGGTGAAGGCGAAGCCGCGGACGTTGGCCGACGCCAGCGTGTAGAGGACGAGCGCGGCGAGGAAGTTGACGCCGTCGGCGGCGAGGATCGTGCGGCGGGCCCGCTTCCAGCCGGTCTCCACGGCGCTGCGCAGCGGCCGGCCCTCGCGCACCTCGTCGCGGACGCGCTCGAAGTAGACGATGAACGAGTCCGCGGTGATGCCGATGGCGACGATGCAGCCGGTGACGCCGGCCATGTCGAGCCGGTAGTTGGTCGACCAGCCGAGGATCGTCAGCATGAGGTAGGTGAGCGACGCCGCGACGACGAGCGAGGCGACCGTCACGAGGCCGAGGGCGCGGTACTGCAGGAGCGAGTAGCAGACGACGAGGAGCAGGCCGATGAGGCCGGCGATGAGGCCCAGCTTGAGCTGCTCGACGCCCAGGGTGGGGCTGATCTGGGTCTGCGTCTGGAGGTTGAACGACATGGGCAGCGCGCCGAACTTGAGCTGCTGGGCGAGGGAGCGCGCCTCGGCGATCGTGAAGCTGCCCGTGATCGAGGCGTTGCCGTCGGGGATGGCCGACTGGAAGGCCGGGGCGACGATGACCTGTCCGTCGAGGACGGTGGCCATCCGGTTGTTGGGGTCGGAGAGGGAGACCATGGCCTTGGAGGCGTCGATGTATGCCTGCTTGCCCGCGCCCTTGAACGACAGCTGGATCTCGACGACGTTGGTCGTCACGCCCTGACTGTTGGTCTGGTAGCCGGCCGACGCGCTCGCGATGCTCGACCCGTCGACGATGACGGGGCCGAGGATGTACTTCTCCGTGCCGTCGCTGCTGCACGTGACGAGCGGCTTGGCCGGGTCGGTGTCGAGGCTGTCGAGGGTCTGCGCGTCGGTGCAGTCGAGGGCCGTCAGCTGCTTCTGCAGGTCGGCCGTCACCCAGTCGGTGCTCCACGGCTCGGGGGTGGCCGTGCCCGACGTGCCGCTCGTCGCGGTGCCGGTCGGCGTGGTCGTCGCCGCTGGGGTCGCCGTGCCCGTCGCCGCCGTGCCCGTGGCCGTGCCCGTCGGCGTGCTCGTCGCGGAGTCGGCGGCGCGCAGGCCCTGGGGGATGACCGACTTGGCCTTCGTCGACGTGGACTTCTCGGTCGCGCTCGCCCCGGAGCCGGACGTCTTCTTCTTCGAGGTGCCGGTCGTCGCGGTCCCCGTCGGGGTCGAGGTACCGGTGCCCGTCGGCGAGGTCGCCGGGGTCGTCGAGTCGGCGACGAGCACGGCCCGGAACTGCATCTGCGAGGACCGGCGGACCGCGTCCAGGGTGGCCCGCGACGGCGTGCCCGGCATGGAGATGACGATGTTCTGCCCGCCCTCGGTCGTCACCTCGGCGCCGGACACCCCGTTGGCGTCGACCCGCTGGACGATGATGTCGCGCGCCTGGTTCAGCTGGTCCTGGCTCACCTTCTGGGTTCCGGTCAGCTGAGGGGTGAGCACGAGCTGGGTGCCGCCCTCGAGGTCGAGACCCAGCTTGGGGACCAGCTGGGCCGTGCCCCACACGTGCGCGCCGGCGAGCAGTCCGCCGAGGGCGACGAAGATGGCGAGGAGCCCCAGGAGCGCCCGCTTCTCGGCTCTCGTCTGGCTGGCGCGCCGGCTCCTCTTCTTCGCCGCCATCTCAGGTGGCTGCCTGGGCGGTCTTGGAGGCGATGGCCCGGCGGTCCCAGCGGACGACGACGTCGGGGGCGATCTCCAGCTCGGCCGTCGTGTCGGTCAGCGCCCGGACCGTGCCGAAGAGCCCCGAGGTCGTGACGACCTGGTCGCCCACGGCGATCGAGGACTGCAGCTGGACGGCCTGCTGCTGGCGCTTGCGCTGGCTGAGGAACAGCCACGCGAGCAGGATGAAGGGGAGGACGAGGATGAGCAGGTTGCCCGCTCCGGCTGGCATGTGAGGTTCCTAACGACTCGCGGCTCCGAGGTGCGGCCGGACCACTGAAGGTGCCTGGCACGCGCGACGGCCCGGCACAGGGAGCCGCCGGAGCAGTCTAGGCGACGTCCGACACCGTCACCAACGAACACCCCGGCCGGTGAGTTGCCGGATACCGCATGATTCTCCGACGGGCCCTGCCGACCCGTCCGCCGGCCGCGGATCTCAGAACGTGTTTGGGAAGTGTCTATTCGGTGAGTCGGGGCTGCCAGGGGCGACGTCCGGGGCCCGGGTGCGAGGCGGCGGGTCATGAGCCCGATCATGGTCCACTTGACCATCGCCTCGGCATGCTCGGGAAGGCGTTCGTAGTCACGGGCCAGGCGGCGGGTGCGCATCAGCCAGGAGTTGGTCCGCTCGATGACCCATCGTCTGGGGAGGACCTCGAAGACCGGTCGTTTGTCGGTGCGTTTGATGATCTGGACCAGGATCCGGAAGTGGTGCTGGGCGAACGCCAGGAGCTTGCCGGCATAGCCCCCATCGGCCCAGACCAGCACGATCGAGGGCGCCTTCATCTTCGCTCGCTCCAGCACCAGTCGGCCGCCGTCGCGGTCCTGCAACCCGGCGCTGGTCACCATCACGACGACCAACAAGCCGAGGGCGTCGGTCACGATGTGTCGCTTGCGTCCGTTGATCTTCTTGCCCGCGTCATAGCCGCGGGTCCTCTTGCCGACGGTGTCGGCACCCTTCACGCTCTGGGAGTCCACGATGCCCGCGCTGGCCATCGGGTCGCGCCCGTCGGTGTCACGAACCGCATCACGTAGCGCGTCGTGGATCCGGTCGGTGACGCCCTCGGCGTTCCACGTCTTGAAGTACCAGTAGACCGTCTGCCAGGGCGGGAAGTCGTGGGGAAGCTGCCGCCACGAACAGCCCGCACGGTTGATGTACAAGATCGCCTCCACCATCCGCCGACGAGAATGCCCAGCCGGGCGGCCACCAGGCTTGACGGCCACCATCGGCTCGATCAACGCCCACTGCCCATCGGTCAGATCAGACGGATAGCGACCAGGCCGTAAAGCCGGGGAAGTAGTCGCCATACCGCCACACTGACCCGCCCGGACATCTCATCTCCGAAGGCGCGCCGCACCCTTCCCAAACACGTTCTCAGAGGTACTGACCGGTGTTGGCGACCGTGTCGATGGAGCGCCCCGGCTCGCTGCCCGTCTTCGTCGAGACGAGGGTCCGGATGTAGACGATCCGCTCCCCCTTCTTGCCGGAGATCCGGGCCCAGTCGTCGGGGTTGGTCGTGTTGGGCAGGTCCTCGTTCTCCTTGAACTCGTCGACGCAGCTGGTCAGCAGGTGGTCGACGCGCAGGCCGTGGGAGCCGGTCGTCAGGAAGTCCTTGATGGCCATCTTCTTGGCCCGGTCGACGATGTTCTGGATCATCGCGCCGGAGTTGAAGTCCTTGAAGTAGAGGACCTCCTTGTCGCCGTTGGCGTA
>JBDIAL010000273.1:0-4657 GCA_039812405.1 Nostocoides sp. | reverse complement strand
AGTTCATGGTCCGCAACACCTACATCTACCCGCCGGCGCCGTCGATGCGGATCATCTCCGACATCTTCGCGTTCACGGCCGCGCGGATGCCGCGGTTCAACTCGATCTCCATCTCCGGCTACCACATCCAGGAGGCCGGGGCGACCAACGACCTCGAGCTCGCCTACACCCTGGCCGACGGCGTCGAGTACATCCGGGCGGGGCTCGACGTCGGCCTCGACATCGACGCGTTCGCACCGCGGCTGTCGTTCTTCTGGGCCATCGGGATGAACTTCTTCATGGAGGTCGCCAAGCTCCGCGCGGCCCGGCTGCTGTGGTCCAGGCTCGTCGCCGACTTCCACCCGAAGAACCCGAAGTCCCTTTCGCTGCGGACCCATTCGCAGACCTCCGGGTGGTCGCTCACCGCCCAGGACGTCTTCAACAACGTCGGTCGCACGTGCATCGAGGCGATGGCCGCCACCCAGGGCCACACCCAGTCGCTCCACACCAACGCTCTCGACGAGGCCATCGCCCTGCCCACCGACTTCTCCGCGCGGATCGCCCGCAACACCCAGCTGCTCCTCCAGCAGGAGTCCGGCACGACGTGGTCCATCGACCCGTGGGGCGGCTCCTACTACGTCGAGCGGCTCACCCACGACCTCGCCGACCGGGCCTGGAGCCACATCCGTGAGGTCGAGGAGGCCGGCGGGATGGCCAAGGCGATCGAGGCCGGCATACCGAAGATGCGCGTCGAGGAGTCCGCCGCCCGCACCCAGGCCCGCATCGACTCCGGCCAGCAGGCCGTCATCGGCGTCAACACCTACCGGGTCGACGACGAGGAGCCCATCGAGGTGCTCAAGGTCGACAACAAGGCCGTGTATGCCGCCCAGGTCGCCAAGCTGGAGCGGCTGCGGGCCGAGCGCGACCCGGCCGAGGTGGCCCGGACGCTCGCCGCGCTCACCGCGTCGGCCGAGCGGGGCGCCTCCCGGGACGGCTCGCTCGAGGGGAACCTGCTGGCGCTCGCCGTCGACGCCGCCCGGGCCAAGGCGACCGTCGGCGAGATCAGCGACGCCCTCGAGGCGGTCTACGGCCGGCACCGGGCGGTCATCCGTACGATCTCGGGTGTGTACCGCTCCGAGGCCGGTGACGCCGGGTCCGTCGCGAAGGTCGTCGCGGCGACGGCGGCCTTCGAGGAGGCCGAGGGCCGCCGGCCCCGCATCCTCGTGGCCAAGATGGGCCAGGACGGTCACGACCGGGGGCAGAAGGTCATCGTCACCGCCTTCGCCGACATGGGCTTCGACGTCGACGTGGGCCCGCTCTTCTCCACCCCCGAGGAGGTCGCCCAGCAGGCCGTCGACGCCGACGTCCACATCGTCGGGGTGTCCTCGCTCGCGGCCGGCCACCTCACCCTCGTGCCCGCCCTGCGGGACGCGCTCGCCGCCCTCGGGCGGGACGACATCGTGATCGTCGTCGGGGGGGTCATCCCTCCGGCCGACGTGCCGACCCTCCTCGACATGGGCGCCGCGGCCGTCTTCCCGCCCGGCACCGTCATCGCCGACTCCGCCCTCGACCTGCTGGCCCGGCTGCGCCACCAGCTCCATGGCGACCCTGCATGAATCCGACCCAATTGGACAGTCTCATGCAGGCGGTGCCCGGCCGGATCCTGCAGGCGGTGCCTGACCCGCCCAGCCCGCTCGTCCCGGGTTGCATGAATCCGACCCAATTGGACAGTCTCATGCAGGGGTGACATGACCTCGCGCGCCGCCACCGATCCCTCCCCGCCTCGCGGTCCCCTCGACCCGGGCGCGCTCGCCGAGCGCGTCGTCGCCGGCGAGCGCGCCGCCCTGGCCCGCGCCATCACGCTCGTCGAGTCACGGCGGGCCGACCACCGGGCCGCCGCACGCCGGCTGCTCACCGCCATCGCCCCGCACACCGGGGGTGCTGTCCGGGTCGGGATCTCCGGGGTGCCCGGAGTCGGCAAGTCGACCTTCGTCGAGGCCCTCGGCGCCCATCTCACGGGCCGCGGCCAGCGGGTCGGCGTCCTCGCCGTCGACCCCTCGAGCGCGCGGACCGGCGGCTCGGTGCTCGGGGACAAGACCCGGATGCCGGTCCTCGCGGCCGACCCGATGGCATACATCCGCCCCTCGCCGAGCGCCGGGACCCTCGGCGGGGTCGCCCGCGCGACGGCCCAGGCGCTGCTCGTCCTCGAGGCCGCAGGCTACGACGTCGTCCTCGTCGAGACAGTCGGAGTGGGCCAGTCCGAGGTGACCGTGTCGCAGATGGTCGACACCTTCCTCTTCCTCACCCTCGCCCGGACCGGGGACCAGCTCCAGGCGATCAAGAAGGGCATCCTCGAGATCGCCGACGTCGTCGCGGTCAACAAGGCCGACGGCGACCGGGTGACCGAGGCCGGGGCCGCCGCCAAGGAGCTCGCCGGGGCGCTGCGTCTCGTGTATGCCGGGGCCTCCTCGTGGGTGCCCCCCGTCCTCACCTGCTCCGCGCTCGAGGGGACCGGCGTCGACACGGTGTGGTCGCGCGTGCTGCGCCACCGCGCCTTCCTCGGGGACCGAGGGCTCGCGGACAAGCGGGCCGCCCAGCAGGTCGACCTCACGTGGAGCCTCGTCCGGGACGAGCTCGAGCACCGGCTGCGCTCGTCCCGGTCCGTCGCCGCCGTGACGGCCGGGCTGCGTGAGGACCTGCTGTCCGGCGCGCTGACGGCGCCGGCGGCCGCGGACCGGATCCTCGCCGCATACGACACCGACCGGGACTGACCGCAGCTGACCGAGGTTGACCGGGGCTGACCGGCCACGGGCCGGCTCGACGAGCCGCGTAGACTGTCCCGTCGTCATGACCTCAGACCCTTCCTCCGCCACCGCGCCCGACGACCCCGACCTCGCGGCGCTCGTCGCGAGCCTGGCGAGCGCCGTCGACGCCCTCACCCCCGAGCTCGTGGCGCTGCGCCGTGACCTGCACGCCAACCCCGAGCTGTCCTGGCAGGAGAAGCGCACCACCGAGACGGTCGCCGCCCGGCTCGCCGCCGCCGGCATCGCCTACCGCCGGCTGCCGGCGAGCGGGCTGGTCGCCGACCTCGGGGCGGAGCAGGCGGCCTACCGGGTCGCGATCCGCGCCGACATCGACGCCCTGCCCGTCCGCGAGCGCACCGGTCTCCCGTGGTCGTCGACGACCCCGGGCGTATGCCATGCCTGCGGCCACGACGTCCACACGACGGCCCTGCTCGGGGCGGGCCTCGCCCTCCACGAGCACGAGGAGGAGCTGCGCGAGCGGGGGATCGGGGTGCGGCTGCTCTTCCAGCCGGCCGAGGAGGTCATGCCGGGGGGCGCCCACGAGGTCATCGCGAACAACGGGCTGGCCGACGTCGACGTCGTCTACGCCATCCACTGCGACCCCACGGTCGACGTCGGGCGGATCGCCCTCCGCGAGGGGGCCATTACGGCGGCCTGCGACAGCGTGACCGTCGAGCTGCACGGTCACGGGGGCCACACCTCGCGGCCCCACCTCACCGAGGACCTCACCTTCGCGCTCGCCAAGGTCGTCACCGAGGTGCCCGCCGCCCTGTCCCGCCGGCTCGACCCGCGGGCCGGTGCGGCGCTCGTCTGGGGGGTCGTCGAGGCGGGCAAGGCGCCCAACGTCATCCCGAGCAGCGGCGTCTGCCGGGGCACGCTGCGGATGCTCGACGCCGAGGCATGGCAGACCGTCGGCCCGCTCCTCGACGAGCTGGTCCAGCAGGTCGTCTCGCCGTATGCCGTGACCGCCCGGGTCGACCGGACCAAGGGTGTCCCGCCGGTCGTCAACCAGCCCGACGCGGTCGCCGCCCTCCGGGCCGCGGCGTCGGGGGTCGGGCTGGTCGTCGAGCCGACGGCGCAGTCGCTCGGGGGCGAGGACTTCGCGTGGTACCTCGCGATGACGCCCGGTGCGATGGCCCGGCTCGGCACGCGGACCCCCGGCGGCCACACCTTCGACCTGCACCAGGGCGACCTCGTCGTCGACGAGGACGCGCTGGCGCAGGCGGCGCGCTTCCTCGCCGCGGCCGTCGTCACCGAGCGGGTCAAGCCGTGACGTCGTCCCCGGACGGTCCGCCGGCCGGGGAGACACCACGGGAGAGGGTCCTATAACCCCGGCTGAGCCGGGCGGGCCGGGAGGGGTCGGATCAGCCCGAGCTCGGTGCCACGCGCCACGGCATCGGGGCGCCGGTGCACGCCGAGCTTGTGGTAGAGGTTCGTCTGGTGCCACTTGGCGGTGTTGACGGTGACGAACAGCCGGGCGGCCAGCTCGCTCGTCGTGCTGACATGGGGCAGCAGGCGGAGGACCTCGAGCTCCCGGGCCGTGAACCCCGGCTGCGCGTCGACGGCTCGAGCGTCACGCAGCCGGGACGCCGCCTCGATGAGCAGGGGATGGGCCGACCGGTCCGGGTCGAGGCGCAGCCACAGCTGCTCCGGAGCGTCCGTGAGGACGCCGACGAGGTCCTCGGGGCCGGCGAGGTCGGCCGCGTCGTGCGCGAGCCGGGCCGCCTCGGACTCGGACTCGACGGTGGTCGCCTCGGCGAGCAGCCGGACGACGCGCCCACGCCGGGAGGTCGCGGGGGGTTGGGCGGCGACCCACCGCCGGACCGACGGCCGGGCGACCCGGTGGAGGAGCACCTCGACCCAGATGTCGAGGG
>JBDIAL010000272.1:0-4693 GCA_039812405.1 Nostocoides sp. | reverse complement strand
CGCGTCTGTCGACTCGCTCGTGGAACGCCTGTCGGCTGGCCAGCGGGCTTTGGACATGCTCGTGTCCGGCGCGGTCGCCGATGCCGGCCGGGACGCCTCGATGGTCGCCATGACGGCCAGACCGCGGGTCCGCTGGGTCCGGGTCGTGCACACGCCGTGTTGTCAGCGGTGCGCGGTCCTCGCCGGTCGCGTGTATGCCCACTCGACGGGCTTCCAGCGGCACCCGCACTGCCAGTGCGGAATGCTCCCGCAGACCGTCGCCAACCCGGACGCCACCGGGATCGTCATCGGCCCGGGCGACGTGAAAGACCTGACCGTGAAGCAGCGCCAGCTCATCGCCGACGGGCGCGACTTCAACAAGGTCATCAACGACTACCAGCGCAAGAAGGGCGACTTCCTCCCGCCCACTCGCGTGGACCGGCTCACTGCCCGCAGGAGCCGCCGCGAGGCCGTCGAGGCGCTGACGCAGGCCGGATACCTGGCCGCCTAGAGACTCCCGTCTGACGCGACGTCGGAACGGGCTCACCCCCCGAGCGATTCGGAGAGACCCGCAAATGTCCAACCACCACCCGTTCACCGCACCGTTCTCCCCGTCGCTGGCGCTGGCGATCAGCCCGAGCGACATCCTCGACTTCCACCGCTCCACCTTCGGCGACTGCCGCATGGAGGACGACGGCGGGAACAAGGGAGGAGACGGCGGAACCGGGAGCGACAAGCCCGACCCTGCCGACAAGGACAAAGGCGGCGACTCCGACAAGGACAAGCCCCTCGGCCCCAACGGTGAGAAGGCCCTCAACGCCGAGCGCGACGCCCGGCAGAAGGCCGAGCGCGAGGCCAAGCAGTCCCGCGAGAAGGTCGACTCGATCCTTGCCGCGTTCAAGAACGCGCTCGGCATCGAGGACGACAAGGGCTCCGACGCCGACGATGTGGCCGCGAGGCTGCAGGAGCGCATCGACAGCCTCGAGCGGGGCAACCTCGTCGAGCGGATCGCCCGCCATCACAAGATCACCGAGGACGCCGACATCGAGTTCCTCAAGTCCGCGAAGGACGAAGAGGCGATGACGGCGCTCGCGAGGCGGCTCGCCCCGAGCGGCGGCGACGCTGGCGACGACAATGGCAACGGCCCGGCGCGGAACAACCCGCGGCCGGACCCCAACCAGGGCAAGCGGGGCGACTCCGGAGCCCGGGCGACATCCGTCGCACAGGTGATGGCCGACCGGCGCGCAGCGCGCGAGAAGGCCAAGCAGTAACCCTCATCCGACGTCCCGAAAGGACACACCATGCCCGGTCTCAAGACCAAGACGTACGGCACCGGTGACTACTCCTGGATGCTCAACACGGATGGCCTCGACGAGGCCGTCACGGGTGTCCTGGACGTGTCCACCTTCACCGCCGGCACGCACTACCCGAACGGGTACTTCCCGTGCGGTCTCCCCGTCCGCGTCGACGACCGCGACGTCATCCGCCCCTGGGCCGACACGGCCGGCGCGAAGCTCGGCTTCCTCAAGGGCGACGTGAAGACGGACGGCGTCGAGGACGCCAACTGTGCCGTCGTCGTCCGCGGCAACGTCAAGACCGCGAACCTGCCACTCGCGTTCACCGTCCCCACGACCGCGGCTCAGCCGCAGTTCAACTTCTGGAGCTGATGACCGATGCCTCTGTGGACTGACCTCATCGACCCCGTCGAGGCGACGGGCATCGCGCGCGACGAGCAGTACCAGATCGAGCTGGCCAAGGGTGGCACCCTCGCCCGGTTCCTGCCGAACGTCTTCGTCGCCGAGGACCACGTCAAGTTCTACCCGAACTCGACCGGCCTGGTCGACGTGGCCCGCTACCGCGCGTTCAACGCTCCTCCGGAGATCGGCAAGGGCCAGGGGCTGAAGTCCAGCACCCTCGACCTACCGGCGATCTCCCGGAACGAGCCCATCGACGAGATGACGCAGAAGGAACTCGCCAGTCTCCCGGACGACCGGGTGAAGAAGAGCATCGAGTCCGCCACCAAGCGCAACACGCAGGCGATCTCCATGCGCCAGGAGTGGGCCCGCGGTCAGGTCATCGACACCGGTGTCCTCGCCGTCGACGAGGACAACTTCTGGATCAGCGACACCTTCGGCCGCGACGCGTCCCTGTCGACCTCGGCCGGCACGGGCAAGTGGTGGGCGGACACGACCGTCGACCGTCTCGCCGCCCTCTCGGCGTGGCAGGACACCTACGCCGGATTCAACGACGGGCAGAACCCGGGACGGCTCATCTTCGGCTCCCGTGCCGCCTACAACGCGTTCGCGGCTGGCGACCAGTTCAAGACGCTCGTCGGCTCGGCATCCCGTCCCCCGCTGGCCTCTGAGGTCGTTGCCTACACGCAGGGTGCGGGACTGCCCGACTTCGAGATCTACGACCGGTCGGTCTCCATCGGCGGAACGCTCACGAAGATCCTCAACCCGAAGAAGATTTACTTCCTCCCCGAGCCGGTCGACCCGTTCGCGGAGGAAGGCTCGCTCCTCGGCGCCACCTACTGGGGCCTGACCGTCTCGGCCGGCTTCGAGTCGTGGGGCATCCCCGAGGCCGAGCAGCCCGGCATCGTCTGCGGCGTCTTCAAGGACGACTCGGTCGGCTCTTCCGTCGAGGTGCAGGGCGACAGCATCGGCGAGCCGGTGCTGGCCAGCCCCAACGCCTCGATGGCCATCCAGGTTCTCCAGTAGAAGCAAGGGGGCGACCCGTTGCCAGCCACCGTCATCACCATCGCCGACCTTGAGCCCTTCGCCGACATCGAGATCGGCAAGGCTCAGGCGATGATCGACGATGCCACGGCGATGGCTGCGCGGGTCGCCCCCTGCATCACCCGGAGCGACTTCCCGTACCCGGACGCGGCCCGGGCGATCCTACGAGGGGCCATCCTCCGATGGAACGACGCCGGGACGGGAGCCGTGCAGACCCAGCAGGCCGGTCCGTTCTCGCAGACGCTGGACACATCGAAGGTGCGCCGGGCGATGTTCTGGCCGTCCGAGATCGAGCAGCTCCAGGAGCTTTGTGGGCCGACGGGCGGGGGTGCGTTCACCATCAGGCCCTCCTACGCTCCCGGTACGCGCTTGAGCCGAGCTTCTGATCGTGGGTGACTTCCCGACGCCGTACACGGTGGGTGTGAAGCGTCTCGTGGAGGGCGACCGGGACGCGATGGGCGTCAAGCAGGACTCGTGGGCCGAGCCGGTGGACTGGCCTGTCATGGCGCCGTATCCGGCGTCGATGGAGGAGCCGCGTCGGGACGACCGGGACGTGTCCGTGTCCAGCCTGGCGATCCTCGGCCCGTCGGGGCATCCGAACGAGCCGCGCGACCGTGACCGTGTCGTCGTGGGCGGCGTGGAGTACGAGGTCGACGGGAAGCCGCGGGACTGGTCGCAGGGCCCGTGGGGATGGTCGGCCGGCGTGCAGGTCAACGTGAAGCGCGTGGAGGGCTGATCATGGCGGCCACCGTCAAGCTGAACAATGCGGGCTTCCGGGCGCTGCGCACGTCGGACGCTGCCCGCCGTCTCGTCATGCAGCATGCCGAGCGGATCGCGCGCGCCGCTGGGCGGGGCGTGGAGGCCGTGGAGACGGAGGAGCCACGCAACCGCGCCCGCGCCGCTGTCGTCGGCCCGGCACGGAAGTCGGAGGACATGCTGCGGGCCCTCGGGTCGCGCATGGGCCGCTGATGGCGACGGTCGTCAATGTCGAGGCGGCGCTCGTCGCCTGGGTGTCGGTGGGGCTGGTCGGCGTGCGGGTGTCGATCGGTGTGGACAACCCGCGCCCGGACCGGTTCGTCCGGGTCCGGCGTATCGGCGGCACCCGGCTCAACCTCGCCGAAGAGGCTGCGTTGGTTCTCGTCGAGTGCTGGGGGTCGTCGGCGTTGGATGCCTTCACGCTCGCGCAGGCCGCGTGGGCGCGCATGGATGAGTCCGAGGGCGTCTCGATCGCCGACGGCGTGTGGGTCGACTCGGCCGGCCTGTCGTCGCCGATCGCGAACGCGGACCCGGATAGCGGCCAGGACCGCTACCAGTTCACCGCCAACATGACCATCGCCCTGTCCATCTGAGGAGGGCCCGTGTGCACAGCCGTATCCAGGATCTCTCGCAACGGTGACCGCTGGGACTGCGAGGCCTGCCCCGCATCGGGAATGACGTGGGAGGAGTCGGAGAAGCATTCGCATCCTCCGACGAGCGGCGAATGCTCCCGGGATCACGCTCGGGGCACCGTTCGCTGTGAGCCGTGCGGGATCACGATGTCCGTCCGCGACTTGTGGGAGAGCCACTACCTGCTCCACGAGGAGGTCCAATGACTGAGGTCTACATCGCTCCGCCCGGTGCGGAGCCACCTACCCGCGTGTACCACCCGACCCTGGACGTGTCGCAGGACGTCGACCCCGCGAGGGTGGACGCCTGGAAGTCCGCGGGCTGGCTGACGGAGCCGCGCACCGAGCCGGAGACGGTCGAGGACAGCGAGTGAGTGACACGACCTTCGGCGGACCGGAGCGTCCCGAACGGCCGCCGGTCGTCCTCGACTACGTCGGCGGCCGCTTCGAGATCGGCGGACACCAGATCTGCGACCCGGCGAACATCCGGGATGATGTCGCCATCGAGGTCGACCCCGCGACCGGCACGGCCTGTTTGACCCTGACGCTCCTCACCGACGACGTGACCGACGTCGACAAGGACCGCGAGGC
>JBDIAL010000271.1:0-4696 GCA_039812405.1 Nostocoides sp. | reverse complement strand
CCACGAGCTCGTCGGCCGACGTCCTGGTGGACCCGTCGCGTGCCACGCGGCGAGTATGGCACGCGACGGGCGGTGCGCGACCCAGCCGGACCCGGCTCCGAGGCGCTGCGGCCGGCGGGTCAGAAGCCGGGGAACACCTCACGCAGGGTGTCCAGCGAGATCGTGCCGGAGACCGTGACGTCGTCGGGTGTGTATGCGGGTCCGAGCCGTCCCGTCGTCAGGCGCAGCCAGGCCTCGGCCGAGGTCGTGAGCCGCGCGTCCGGCGCGGTGGCGGGCTCACCGAGGGCACAGCGGGCCTCCTCGAGGTGGAGGCCGAGGGATGTCGTGGGCTCGCTGAGGGAGACGGCCACGTCGACCGCCCGGCGGCCCAGCGTCGCGGGCTTGGCGAGGAACCCCAGCATGAGCCCGAGCTGGTCGAGCAGCAGCGGGACGGCGTCGGGGTGGACCCGGGCCGAGGGGTCGAGGGCCACGCGGACGTCCCACGAGTGGAGGGCGGCCTCGTTGAGCCGGAACCGTCCGGCCGTCGCGACGTCGACGGGCTGCGGGAGGAAGCCCAGGTCGACCGCGAGGTCCGCCCGGGCGCGGTCGTCGAGGGCGTCGTAGGCGGCCAGGAGCTCCCCGTCCGCCTCGAGGAACCCGGCCCGCTGCTCCTCCGGGCTCATGGCGTCCCACCGAGCCCACACCGCCCGGTTCGCGTCGAGCCCCGGGTTGGGCCGGCCCGCCACGGCGGCGTCGAGCGTCGCCTTCGTGATGACGGCTCCGCTGCCCAGATGGCTGAGGACCTGGGCGACGCTCCACCGGGAGGCCGCCGAGGGCCCGGTCAGCTGCTCGCCGGTCAGCGATCCGGCGACCGGCGCCAGCTCGTCGTGCACGGCATGCAGGGCGTCGAT
Source organism: Nostocoides sp. (assembly GCA_039812405.1). Classification (GTDB taxonomy): domain Bacteria; phylum Actinomycetota; class Actinomycetes; order Actinomycetales; family Dermatophilaceae; genus Nostocoides. The sequence goes on along the minus strand of JBDIAL010000271.1, from coordinate 3,806 downwards.
GACGTCGTCCGCCACACCACTCATGTCCCGCTCGCTCTCTGCTCGGTGCCGGCCAGGATGCCGGCGGCCCGTGGGACAACACGAGCGGCCGCGGGAATCGTCCCGACGGACGTCGGGTCGTCCCGTGCGGGATGCGAGACTGACGCCGTGGTCGCGCTGCGTGAGGTCGTCGAGGCACTGGAGCTCCGGTACCCGCCGGCGACGGCCCAGTCGTGGGACCGGGTGGGGCTCGTCTCGGGGGATCCGCAGCAGGAGGTCGGGCGGGTGCTCCTCGCCGTCGACCCCACGCTCGAGGTCATCGGGTATGCCGTGCGCGAGGGCTACGACCTGCTCGTCACCCACCACCCGCTCCTGCTCCGCGGCGTGCACACCGTCGCGGCGACGACGGCCAAGGGCGCCGCGGTCCGGGCCCTCGTCACGGGGGACCTCGCCCTCCACGTCGCCCACACGAACGCCGACGTCGCCGTCGGGGGGGTCAACGACGCGCTCGCGGAGGCGCTCGGGCTCGCCGGGGTGGAGCCCCTCGTCGAGGAGGAGGGGCAGCCGATGGGGCGGGTGGGCGAGCTGCCCGAGGCGGTGTCGCTGCGCGCCTTCGCCGAGCGTCTCGCGACCGTCCTGCCGACGGCGGCGGGCGGCATCCGGGTCAGCGGCGACCCGGACGCGACGGTGCGACGGGTGGCCGTGGCCGGTGGGGCCGGCGACTCCTTCCTCGACGCGGTCCGGGCGCGCGGGGCCGATGTCTTCGTCACCGCCGACCTGCGTCACCATCCCGTGCTCGAGGACCGCGAGACCAGCCGCGGGGGGCCGCCCTACCTCGTTGACGCCGGCCACTGGGCGACCGAGTCGCTGTGGCTGGCCGCGGCGGCCGACCGCCTCGTCGAGGACGTGGCGGAGCGGCATCCCGGGGCGGCTAGGTTGGAGGCCCACGTCTGCCCGATCCGCACCGACCCCTGGTCGTTCGTCGTCGGGGCGACCACTCCCCATACCGCCGAAGGAGCCTCGTGATAGCCGATCCGTCGCAGCAGCTGCGGCTGCTCGACCTCCAGGCGATCGACACCCGCCTGGCCCAGATCGCCCACGCCCGGGCGACCCTGCCCGTCCTCGCGCAGCTCGCCGACCTGGAGACCAAGGCACGGCTCATCGACGACCAGGTGATCCGCGCCCGGACCGCCGTCGACGACGTCCAGCGCGAGGTCGCCAAGGCCGAGGCCGACGTCCAGCTCGTCCGCGACCGCGCGGCCCGCGACCGGGCCCGTCTGGAGGCCGGGACCGGCACGAGCAAGGAGCTCCTCTCGGTCCAGCACGAGCTGGAGTCCCTCGCCCGCCGCCAGGCCGAGCTCGAGGACGTCGAGCTCGAGGTCATGGAACGGGCCGAGGACCTCGAGTCGGACCTGCGCAACCTCACCGAGGGCCGGGACCGGCTCGGGGAGCAGCTCGCGGCGCTCACCGCCGAGCGCGACGCGGCGCTGACCCGCCTCGACGCCGAGGACGCCGACGTGAGCGCCCCGCGGCCGACGGTGGTCGCGGAGGCGGGGGCGGAGCTCGTGGGGCTCTACGACCGGATCCGCGCGTCGAGCGGCACCGGCGCGGCCGCGCTGCGCCAGAAGCGGTGCGGCGGCTGTCAGCTCGAGCTCAACCCCGTCGAGCTGAGCCGGATCCGCTCCGCGCCCGAGGACGAGGTGCTCCGCTGCGAGGAGTGCCGGCGGATCCTCGTCCGGACGGCCGAGTCCGGGCTCTGACCGTGGGACGCCGGCTGGTCGTCGAGGCCGACGGCGGCTCCCGGGGCAACCCCGGCGTCGCCGGATACGGCGCCCTGGTCCGCGACCCGGAGACCGGCGCGGTGCTCGCCGAGCGGGCCGCCCCGCTCGGCCGGCAGTCGAACAACGTCGCGGAGTACTCCGGCCTCATCGCGGGCCTCGAAGCGGCGTATGCCATCGAGCCCGGGGCCGACGTCGACGTCGCCATGGACTCCAAGCTCGTCGTCGAGCAGATGTCGGGCCGGTGGAAGATCAAGCACGAGGACATGCGCCGCCTCGCCCTCGAGGCGCGCGACGTCGCCGCCCGGATCGGCGAAGCCGGGGGGTCGGTCTCCTACCGCTGGGTGCCGCGGGAGCGGAACCGGGCCGCGGACGCCCTGTCGAACAAGGGCATGGACGGCGAGACGATCGACCGCACGCCGGGTGGTGGGCCCGCCGTGGAGGAGCCGCCCGGGATCGACACCCCGCCCGCCGACTCGCCGGTCGCCGCCGGCTCGTCGGAGTCCCGCCCCGACCCGGGGAGGCCGGCAGCCCGGGCCCGCGAGCGCAGCGCAGACGACCCGCCGAACCCCACGCGGGTGATCCTCGTCCGGCACGGGGTGACGGACTTCACCGACGAGGGGCGCCTCGACGGGCGTGGCGGCGCGGACCCGAGCCTCAACGCCTCGGGACGTCGGCAGGCCGAGGCGGCGGCCGTCGCGGTCGGGCACCTCGTCGGCGACGGGCCGGTCCGCCTCGTCACCTCGACCCTCGCCCGGGCCGTGGAGACGGGATCCGCCATCGCGGCGGCGCTGGACGTGGTGGCGGAGGCCGATGCCGCGTGGGACGAGCAGTCGTTCGGCGACTGGGACGGTGTCCTCATGACCGAGCTGCGCGAGGTGGACCCGGACGGCTTCCGCGACCTGCGGGCGGACCCGGCCTACGCTCGGCCGGGCGGAGAGTCCCACGAGCAGCTCGTCGCCCGGGTCGTCCCCGCCTGGGAGGGGATCCTCACCGGCGGCGGGACGACCGTCGTCGTCTGCCACCGCAAGGTCATCATGGTCGTCCTCGCCCACGTCCTGGGCCTGGACCACGTCGCCGCGTGGCGCCTCGCCGCGGCTCCCGGCTCGCTGACGGCCCTCGAGGTGCTGCCCTGGGGCGAGCTGTCGGTCGCCTTCACCAACCGCACCTGAGGACCCGAGGACGCGAGACGGCCTGCTCGGGTGGCGGGTCCGGTCGTTACAGTTGGCGGCATGTCGAACGAGCTCGCCTATGCCGGCGACGTGACGCCCCAGGAGGCGTATGCCGCCGTCCGCGACGATCCGCGGGCGGTCCTCGTCGACGTCCGGACGGCCGCGGAGTGGGCCTACGTCGGCACTCCGCTGCTCGACGGCGTCGGGAAGCAGGCGCTGCTCGTCGAGTGGCTGCGCTTCCCGGGGGGTCAGGTCAACGCGCACTTCCTCGACGACCTCCGAGCGGCCGGCGACCTCGGGCCCGGCACCCCGCTGTACTTCCTCTGCCGATCGGGTGTGCGGTCCCGGGCCGCCGCGGCCGCCGCGACGGCAGCCGGCCTGGGCCCGGCATACAACATCCTCGACGGCTTCGAGGGGGAGCACGACGCCGAGGGCCATCGCACCGTCTCGGGCTGGAAGGTCGCCGGGCTGCCCTGGCGCCAGGGCTGAGGACGACCCGTGAGCGACGAGACGCAGCTGCGCCCCGACACCCTGGCCGTTCGCGGGGGACTGGCCCGCAGCGGGTTCGACGAGACCGCCGAGGCGACCTACCTCACGAGCGGCTTCGTCTATGCGAGCGCCGAGCAGGCCGAGGCCGCCTTCGCCGGCGAGGTCGACAAGTTCATCTACAGCCGCTACGGCAACCCCACGGTCTCCATGTTCGAGGAGCGGCTGCGGCTCATCGAGGGCGCGGAGGCCTGCTTCGCCACGGCCTCGGGCATGTCGGCGGTCTTCGTCTCGCTCGCCGCGCTCCTCGGCCGGGGGGACCGGGTCGTCGCGTCGCGGGCGCTCTTCGGCTCGTGCTTCGTCATCCTCGACGAGATCCTGCCGCGCTGGG
>JBDIAL010000270.1:0-4732 GCA_039812405.1 Nostocoides sp. | reverse complement strand
CGCGCGGTGCTACGCGGCGAGCGGCAGCCTCCCCCTCGCGCCGGTCGCCGAGTGGCTGCGCGCCCCCCACCTGCGGCAGGCCGTGCGCCGGCTCGACCCGGTGTGGAGGGCGGAGGTGGCGCGCCTGGCGCCGGACCGGGACACCGATCCGGGGCCGGCGCCGGCGGCCCGGGCCAAGGTCGACGCGTGGCAGCGCCACCGGTTCTTCGAGGGTCTCGCGCGAGCCGTCACCGAGGTGGGCCGGCCCCTCCTGCTCGTCCTGGACGACCTCCAGTGGTGCGACCGGGCGACGATGGCCTGGCTGTCCTTCCTCGTCTCCTTCCCCGTCGACGTCCCGCCGCTCGTCGTCGCGACCGCCCGGCGGGAGGAGCTGCTCGACAGCCCGCTCGCCGCCCCGGCCCGGGCGATGCGCGCGGCCGGCCAGCTGCAGGTCATGCGGCTCGGCGCGCTCGGCCCGGAGGAGACCCGCGAGCTCGCGAGCCGGGTGCTCGGGCGCGACATCGGGGCAGCCGAGCTCGAGCTCATCCACTCGGTGACGGACGGCAGCCCGTTCTACATCGTCGAGGCGCTGCCCGAGTCCCTCTCGACGTCCGGCCCGGTCGTCGGCGCCGACCTCGGCCGGGTCCTAGACCTGCGGCTCTCCCGGCTGCCCGCGCCGGCCCGGGACGTCGCCGGGCTGGCCGCCGCCGTCGGGCGCGACTTCACCCTCGATCTCCTCGTCGAGGCCGCCGACCTCCCGGCCGACGAGGTCGTGCGGCTCGTCGACCTCCTGTGGCGCTCGAGGATCCTCGCCCAGGACGGGTTCCGCTACCGGTTCTCCCACGAGCTGCTCCGGAGCGCGGTGTATGCCGGGATCACCCCGCCCCAGCGCTGGCTGCTCCACCGCCGGCTCGCCCAGGTGCTCCAGCTGCCCGACGGTGGCGCGGACGGCTCCGCGGCGGCCCAGATCGCCGAGCAGTATGCGGCGGGCGGCGCGCCCGACCGCGCCGTGCCGTTCTTCGCGCGCGCGGCCCGTCAGGCCTCCGCGGTCTTCGCCCACGACGAGGCGGTCCGGCTGTGGGACCGGGCGCTGGAGGCCCTCGCGTCCCTGCCGCCGGACCGGGGACGCAACGAGCAGGAGCTCGACCTGCTCCTCGCGACGATCCCCCCGCTCGGTGCCTTCCGGGGCTACACCGCCCCCGCGATGGAGCCGACGGGCCGGCGCGTCGCGGACCTCGCCGCCGAGCTCGGTCGGCCGGACGCCCAGGTGACCGGTCTCGTCGCCCAGTGGTCCACGACCTTCGTCCAGGGCCGCATCGAGGAGTCGCTCCGGCTCGCCCGGGCCGGCCTCGCCGGCGCGGCGGCGGCCCCGAGCCTCGCCGCCCAGGGACACATGGCCGTCGGCGGGTCGGTCCTCAGCCTCGGCGGCGTCCTCGAGGCGGACCGCGAGTTCGCGGCGGCGTGCGAGCTGGCCGGTGAGACCGACTCGCTGCCCATCGGCACCCGGACCACCGTCCACGCCCGCGCCTGGTGGGCCCACGCCCTCTGGCTCTCCGGGCGGCGCGACCTCGCCCTCGCGACGGCGGCGCGGGCCGTTGCCATGGCCCGCGAGATCGGGCACCCCTACAGCCTGGCGGTCGGCCTGTCGTATGCCGCCATCACCGCCTGGATGGACGGCTCCGACGATCTCCTCCGCGAGGTCCACGGCGAGCTCGTCGCGCTGTGCAGCCGCTACCGGTTCGCCTACTACTCGGGCTGGGCCGCCGTCCTCGGCGGCTGGCTGCGCGGAGGCCCGGAGGGGACCGAGGCCGCCCGGGCCGGGATCGACGCCCTCGTCGCCGAGCGCTCGCTGACCCGGATGCCGCTGTGGCTCGACGTCCTCGCGATGACCCAGCGCGCCGACGGGGCGGTCGACGCCGCCCGCGGAACCCTGGACGCCGCCCGGGCCCGGGCCGTCCAGAGCGGGGACGTGTGGTGGCTCCCCGAGGTGCTGCGCCACCGGGCCGCCCTGAGCGACCCCGGCACGGCGGACCGCCTGCTGTCCGAGGGGATCCGGCTCGCGTCCGGCCACGGGAGCCGCTCGCTCGTCGAGCGGTGCGAGACGGACCTCGCCGCGGTGCGGGGAGCCGAGGGGGCCTGACGCCGGCGACGCGGGAAAACGCGATCGAACGCCGCCGGACCGCGAGGCCACGGTCGAACGCCACCGGGCCACGGTCGAACGCCGCCGGAACGCTCGCCGAACGCTCCCCTCCCTAGCGTGAGCGCATCGCATACCGAGGAGCACCCATGAGCACCACGACACCGTCCATCGACCCCACCCTCGACGCCCTCGCGGCCACCCTCCACGGGACCCTCGTCCGGCCCGGCGACGACGGGTGGGACGCGGCCCGGCACGTCTACAACGGGATGATCGACCGCCAGCCCGCGGCCGTCGCGCGGTGCCGCGACACCGCCGACGTCGTCGCGTGCGTCCGCGCCGCCACGGAGTCCGGCCTCGACCTCGCCGTCCGGGGCGGCGGCCACAACGCCGGCGGCCTCGGGGTGTGGGACGGTGCCCTCGTCTGCGACCTCGGGGACCTGCGCAGCGTCACGGTCGAGCCGGAGGGCGACACCGTCCGCGTCGACGGCGGGGCCCTCTGGCGGGACGTCGACCACGCGACCGTCGCCTTCGGGCGGGCCACCCCGAGCGGCTTCTTCTCGACGACCGGCGTCGGCGGGCTCACCCTCGGCGGCGGGGTCAGCGGATATCTCGGGCGCCGGTTCGGCATGACGGTCGACAGCCTCCTGTCGGCCGACGTCGTCCTCGCCGACGGGCACGTGGTGCGGGCCGACGCCGACCACCACCCCGACCTCTACTGGGCGGTGCGGGGCGGCGGGGGGAACTTCGGCGTCGTCACGTCGTTCGTCTTCCGCACTCACGCGATCGGTGACGGCGGGACGGTCTACGGCGGCCCGGTGCTCTACGACATCGCCGACGCCGCCGAGGTCATGCGGTGGTACCGCGCGACCCAGCCGAGCCTGCCGGAGGAGCTGTCCGGCTGGATCGGCCTGCTCACCATCCCGCCGGCCCCGCCCTTCCCGGAGGCCCTGTGGGGACGCCGGGCGTGCGGCATCGTGTGGTGCTACAGCGGGCCGCTGGACCGGGCGGAGGAGGTGACGGCCCCGGTCCGCGAGTTCGGGTCACCCCTGCTCGTCGGCCTCCACGCGATGCCGTACACGATGCTCCAGTCCGCCTTCGACGCGCTCTACCCGCCCGGTATGCAGTGGTACTGGCGGGCGGACTACGTCACCGACCTCAGCGACGAGGTCATCGCGGTCCACGAGAAGCACGGCGCGCTCCTGCCGACGGGGCACTCGACGATGCACATGTATCCGATCGACGGCGCCGTGACCCGGGTGCCCGTCGACGCGACGGCGTTCGCCCACCGCGACGGGGGCTGGGCGACCGTTATCGTCGGCGTCGACCCGGACCCGGCGAACGCCGAGGTCATCACGCGCTGGGCCAAGGCCTACTCCGACGAGCTGCATCCCCTGACGACGGGCACGGCATACCTCAACTTCCTCATGGACGAGGGCGAGGAGCGGGTCGCGGCGTCCTACGGGCCCAACTTCGCCCGCCTCCAGGAGATCAAGCGGCGCTACGACCCCGACAACGTCTTCCACGTCAACCAGAACATCCGGCCTGCATGAATCCGACCCAATCGGACAGTCTCATGCAGACCTGGGCCCGACGGGGCTAGACCTGGGCCCGGCCGAGTCCGGCCGGCCTGCATGAATCCGACCCAATCGGACAGTCTCATGCAGACCCGGGCCCGACCGAGCCCGGCCGGCGTCGTCAGGAGGCGAAGCGACTGCGGGTCCGCGACGTCGCCGGGGCCGCGGTGAACTCCGCGGGCTCGACGCGCGGCGGCTCGACCGGCTCGGGCCGGGTGGTCGGCAGGTCGCGGACGGCGTCCGCGGCGGGGCCGGACGGTGCCGGGTCGAGACGGGCCGGAGTCGCCCCGGTCGCCGGGCCCGCCGAGGGGACCTGCCGGTCGCGCAGCCGGACCGAGGCCCCGAGGAACAGGGCGACGGCCACGGAGGCGAGGCACCACGCGAGCAGGCCGAGCACGATCCACATGACGATCATGCGCGGCCCCCTCGGAGGCGGCGGGACGGGTCGGACGGGTGAGCCACGACATCGAGCATCGACGCAGAGGATGGGTGTCCACTGTGGACTTCCTGGACCAGGGCCGAGCGTCCTCCCGCCCGGTCAGGGCTGGTCGGGAGGACGGGGGCGAAGGGCACCTGGGGGGCGAACGGTGCGACCATGTTCGATCAGGCTGCCGATAAGGCTGACAGACGCATACTGGACATTCTGCCTTAACCTGTCGAAGTCGGCATCTCGTACGGCGCGCATGAGACGGAGTCCACATGCATCCGCCCGCGAGCCTCGCCCGTGACGGCCCGGTGGCGCGGATATCCTCCGCGACCTGGTGACAGGTGCGAGACTGCCGCCCGGCAGGGGTGCGGGACCGAATGTCATGGTCCGGTATGCGAGGGGGTTGCGCGTGAGGGAGGGCAGGCTGGGCCCGCGGGTCGGGCGCCCGGGGCCGGGAATCGCCCTCGGGACCGTGACTGCGACCGGGCCCACCCGTTCACGGGCCGGCGTGCACGGAGTCGCGCTCGGGATCGTGCTCGTGCTCTCGACGAGCGCCGGCGTGCTCGCGGGGTGCGGCGCCTCGACGGGTCCGGCGCCGAGCGCCACGACGGC
>JBDIAL010000269.1:0-4744 GCA_039812405.1 Nostocoides sp. | reverse complement strand
GAAGATGACGATGAGGGTGATGAGGGGCGCCCGCATCCGGCGCATGATGAGGAAGATCGTCGCGGAGGCCTGGTCGGCGAGGGCCTGGTGGGCGCTGGCGACCGAGGCGTCCGGCAGCTCTCCGCGCCCGAACATCTGGCGCCAGAAGACGAAGAGCGGGTTGCTCACGGGCCGGTTCCGTCAGCCGCGGTGGAAGGTCACGGTCTCCGTCACGAGGAGCACGACGGAGACGATGTTGGCGAAGAGCGCACCTCCCGACAGGGACACCACGCTCGCGGTGGACGCCACCGTCATGCCGTCCTGCAGCACCTCCTGCGCGACGATCCACACGACGAGGGCGGCGACCAGCTGCAGGTCGGCGACGAGGCTCGTCGCGAGGTGCACCGCGCCCATCTGGGACCGGTCGCCGAACTTCAGGACGGTGGCGATGAGGCTGACGGTCAGGGCCGCGAACAGCTCGAAGACGTTGTGGACCGCCGGCGTCGAGATGTCCCCGATGAAGAAGCCGAAGTTCAGCGTGGCCGCGAGGAGGACGAAGAAGCCGAAGATGACCTTCTCGAGATTCATGCGACTCCCTCCAGGTCGTCACGTGCATCGTCATGTGCGTCGTCACTAGCATCGGCCGGGTGAGGCTCTGCATCGTCGGGGGCGGTGGGTTCCGCACGCCGCACGTCTGGCGGGCGGTGCTGCGGCGAAGCATGCCCTCGGACCGGAGTATGCCGTCCGGCGGGCCCGGCACGCCACCGGGGCTCCGGCGCTGGGTCGACGAGGTCGTCCTCCACGACGTCGACCCGCACCGGCTCGCGGTCATCGCCGCGGTGCTCCGGCAGCAGGCTGCCGGGCATCCCGACCCGCCCCGGCTCGTCACGACAACGGACCTGCGGGCGGCCGTCAGCGGGAGCGATGCGGTGTTCGCCGCGGTGCGGGTCGGTGGCCTCGCCGGGCGGTGCACCGACGAGCACGTCGCCCTCGACCTCGGCCTCCTCGGCCAGGAGACGACGGGGCCCGGCGGCATCGCCTACGCCCTGCGGACCGTCCCGGTCATGGTGCGCCTCGCCGAGCTCATCCGGGAGGTCGCGCCGACGGCATACCTGCTCAACTTCACCAACCCGGCGGGCATCATCACCGAGGCGACGGCGGCCGTCCTCGGCGACCGCGTCATCGGCATCTGCGACACCCCCTCGGAGCTCGGGCGGGGGGTCGTCCGCGTGCTCGAGGTGGGTGGGGCGGATGAGATGGCGACGGCGATGGCGATGGCGGATCCTCCGTCCGTCGCTCTCGACTACGTCGGGCTCAACCACCTCGGCTGGCTGCGCCGCGTCCTCGTCGACGGGGTCGACGTGCTGCCCGGCCTGCTCGCCGACGACACCCGGCTCGCCCGGCTCGAGGAGACGGCGATCTTCGGAACGCCCTGGCTGCGGACACTCGGCTGTCTGCCGAACGAGTACCTCTACTACTACGACTTCACCCGCGAGGCGATCGCCGCGATCCACGCCGCGGGTCGGACGCGCGGGGACTTCCTCCGGACCACGCAGGAGGAGTTCTACCGCTCTGCGCTCGCCCGGCCGGACCCGGCGGCATACTGGCGCGAGGTCGGGGCCTGGCGCGACGCGAACTACATGGCCGAGGCCCGCGGCAGCACCCAGGGCGAGGGCGGCCGGGAGACCGCTCACCCCGAGGACGAGGGGTATGCCGGTGTGGCGGTGGCCGTCATGGCCGCCATGACCCTCGGCGAGCCGTCGACGCACATCCTCAACGTCCGTAATCGAGGCACCGTCGACGGCTTCGACGACGACGCGGTCGTCGAGGTCCCGGTCCGCGTCGACGGCACGGGGGTCCACCCGCTCCCGCTCCCCTCGCAGCCCGACCTGCGGCAGCGGGGGCTCATGGAGCAGGTCAAGGCGGTCGAGCGACATGCCATCGCGGCGGCCACGACCGGTGACCGGACCGAGGCGCTGCTCGCCTTCGCCCTCCACCCCCTCGTCGACTCGGTCTCCACGGCCCGCGCGCTCCTCGACCACTACGAGGCGGCCCTGCCCGACCTCGCGGCCGTCCTTCGCTGAACCCCTGAGCCCTTGAGCCCTCTCGGCCGCCCTCGGCTCAGACCCCCGTCCGGCCGTCGAGACGCTCGCGCAGCAGGTCGGCGTGACCGCAGTGCTGGGCATACTCACTGATCATCCGCAGGAGCAGCCACCGCAGCGAGAACTCCTCCCCGCCCGCGACGACCGGCACTCCCACGTCGTCGAGCCCGGCCTCGGCGACGATGCGCCGCGACACCTCGCACTCCCGGTGCCACGCGGCCAGCGCCTCGGCCGGGTCGTCGTCGCCGAACTCGAAGTCGAGGTCGGGATCGTCGTCGGTGTAGTAGAGCATCGGGACCGCGGCCCCGCGGAAGTTCTGCTGGAACCACCAGCGCTCCACCCCCGCGAGGTGCCGCAGCAGTCCGTGCAGGCTCATCGTCGAGGGCGGCACCGACCGTGTCGACAGCTGCTCGGCGGTGAGGCCCTCGGTCTTCAGCTCCAGCGTCCGCCGGTAGTGCTCGAGGTATGCCACGAGCATCGTCTTCTCCTCGGCCCGCCGGGCGATGGGCGGCCGGTCGTCGTCCTCCCAGGTCGGAGCCAGTGCGGTCGGCGGCTCCACAGACGCGGGACGGGGTGGTGACGGGTCCATGGTCGAAGGATCTCACCACCCTCCGACAGCCTCCCGCCGACAGCCCACCCTCCGACAGCCCGGCCCCGAGGACCGCGACTTTGTCCCGAGGGACCCGGCGTGTTCACCTCGGGCGCGGGCGGGATCGGCGCGACGATCGACGCCATGCCCGACGACGACACCCTCGCATCCGACCATGACGCTCTCTCCTCCACCCACGACGCTCCTCCCTTCGGACGCACCTCCGGCTCCGGCGCCCGGCGCGGGCTGTGGCTCAGCGTGCTCACCGCTGACGCGGTCGAGACCCTCCCGACGGACGACATCGACTGGGTCGGGGTCGACCTGCAGCACGGAGCGCTCGAGATCCGGGACCTCCCTGGCCTGCTCCGCGTATGCACCGTCCCCCTCCTCGCGCGCGTGGCCTCCCAGGACGCGGGAGACCTCGCCCGGGCCCTGGACACCGGGGTCGCCGGGGTCATCGTGCCGGGCGTCGACTCCGGTGCCGAGGCCGCCGCAATCGTCGCGGCCTGCCGGATCCCTCCGGAGGGACGCCGCAGCACCGGACTGTCCCGGAGCGCTCTCGTCCCCTCGCCCGAGCGTCCAGTGGTGCTCCCCATGGTCGAGACGGCGGAGGGACTCGCCGCCGTCGAGGAGATCGCGGGGTGTCCGGGTGTGGACGGGGTCTTCGTCGGGCCCTACGACCTGTCCCTGTCGCTCGGTGCCCCCTCGGTGCTCCACCCCTCCGTCGTCGAGGCCATCGCCACGGTGACTGCGTCGGCCCGTCGGCACGGGGTCCTCGCGGGAGTCTTCTCGGGGAACCGCGAGCTCGATGTCCTGCTCCCGGAGGTCGATCTCGTCGCCGTCGACACCGACATCGCCGTCCTCCGGCTCGGCGTGAGCTCCGTCTTCGCCGGCCGCGGGGCAACGCGCTGACGGGGGCACCTCACTGACGGGTCAGGGCACCGGTGCCGGCACCGGCAGCGGCACATGAAGCCCGCTCCCTTTCCTCCCCCGCACCCTGTCACCATGTCTGCGCGTCTGCGCGTCTGGATGCACGGGGAGGGGCTAGAACGGTGGAGGCCGGCTCTCAGGTGGTGGCCATCTCTCGGCCCGTGGTCGGGGGGCCTCTCCGGCGACCCTCGCGCGGCGCGCCGTCGTTCCGGCCCGGAGGTCGTCCCGTCCGGGGGAGACGGGTCCAGATGGCTCCGGCGCTGCGCGGGGTGCGAACTCGGCGTCCCACCCGTGGGGTGGGACAGGGGTTCCCTGCCCTGGCGGCATGGGCTGTCCGGTGACGTGGCCGAGCAGGTCGACGGGTGCGGAGGTGCGGACCCGGCCGGTGGGGTCGGTCACCTGAAGCGTGCCGTCTGGCAGCAGGCGGGCCTGCCAGCCGAGGCGTTGCTTGATCCGGTGGTGGCGCCGGCACAGGGTGACCAGGTTGGTGGTTGCGGTAGGCCCGGCAGGCCAGGGTCGGACATGGTCCAGGTCGCAGAACCGGGCCGCGACGGCGCATCCGGGGAACCGGCACCGCCCGTCCCGGGCCCGCACCAGCGCTGCCAGGGCAGCGGTGGGCCGGTAGGCGTCGGTATGCAGGGCGGGCTGGGGTCGTGCTCGGCGCCACCGGGATCCGGATGACCGGTCGTCTCGTGCTCCCCGGTCGTCTCGTGCTCCTTGGTTATCGTGCAGGCTGCGGAGCCAGTCCAGGGGGTGCGGGGCAGTCAGTCGGGCACCGGTGACCGGGTCGCAGCCCACGATCGAGACCCGGCATCCGGGCCGGTGCAGCAGGCGGCGGATCCATGCCAGGGGCACGAAGCTGCTTCCCGGAGCCCCGAACCCGCTGACCTCCACCAGGTCACCGCCATCCCGCACCGCAGGAAGGGGCGTCCCCGACTCGACCCGCTCGACCGGTTCGACGGCACCAGACTCTGCGGTCGGGTGCCCCAGGATGGGCTGGGTCACCTCCTGCTCGGCCGGCTCGCCCGGACCGGACCCGGCGGTCGTCCGGTATCCAGCGGGGTCTTGAAGCTCGGCCAGCTGGCCCAGGATGGGCTGGGTCACCTCCTGCTCGGCCGGCTCGCCCGGACCAGGCCCGGCGGTC
>JBDIAL010000268.1:0-4750 GCA_039812405.1 Nostocoides sp. | reverse complement strand
GCAGCTCCCGGGCGGCCAGGCCGGCCTGCTCCACGGCGAGCTCCGGCTCGCCGTCCATGAGCGCGGCCCGCGCGAGCAGGACCCGGGCCTCGGAGAGCCCGAGGCGCCGGTGCGAGCGCTCCAGCTCGGCGACCGCGGCCTCGGCCGCCTCCCGTGCCTCGGCGAGGAGGCGCACCGAGAGGAGCAGCTCGGCGCGCTCGACGAGCACCGACCCGAGGGGTGCCCCGACGGACCGGTAGAGGGACTCCGCCCGGCGCAGGTGCTCCAGCGACGCGGGGATGTCCCCGAGCCGCCGCGTGACGAGCAGGAGGTTCTCCTCAACGAAGGCGGCCTGGAGGGTCAGGCCGTGGGCATCGCATACCTCCCGAGCCTCCGCCAGGTCACGGGTGGCGTGGGCGTAGTCGTGGCGGAAGGCGTGGAGGACCCCGCGGTTGGACAGGACCCGCTGCACCCACACGGCGTCGTCGGTCCGGCGCAGCGCGGGCAGGGCGCTCCGGTAGTCGTGCAGGGCGTCGTCGAGGCGCCCCTGCTGCTGATGGATGGCGCCGCGCTGGGCGAGGGCCCGGGCGTGACCGGCGGGATCGAGATCGGCGAGCGCGGCGTCGATCTCACGCACCGCACGGCGTGGCGCGCCGCTGAGGTTGAGGGCGTAGGCGAGCGACATCCGGGCCTCGGCGGCCAGCTGGGGCGAGCGGGCCGCCCGGCCCTCGCGGACCGCGCGGCGCAGGTGGGTGACCGCCATCGCGAGATCCTCCACGTGGAGCGACCCGAGGCCGAGCGCCCGCTCCGCGACACTCGCCGCGGCATGGTCGCCGATGGCGTCGGCCGCCCGGAGCGCTGCCTCGGCGAGGGGGACCGCGCTGCGTGGGTCGGCCTGCACGAGCTGCAGCGCCTCGGTCGCGCGCTGGCCGGCGACGACAGGGCTCGACACGTGGGCACTCTACTGGTATGCCTCATGGTCATCGGGACGGCGGTGGTCACGTCCCGATGGCAGCAGGTCCCTCGCGGAGCCTCCGGCGCCGGGTCCCCTCCGGTTCGCATGTATCACGGAGGCCCTCTCGTCCCTCCTGCCCGAATGACCTCCTCTCCGACGGAAGCGGTGACCCGATGACCTCCCAGCCCTCCGGGGCCCTGACCAGCACCCCTGCCGGCTCCTACCGGGAGGACGAGCTGGTCGTCGCACTGCCCTACGAGCGGCTCGTCCTCGACGCCCTCGACGGGTGGGGTGCCGCGCCGCGCATCGACCCGGGCGACCACGACCCCCGGCTCGGGCTGGCTCGGGTGCGGCTGTCGGCACGGTCGGCGCTCGCCCCCCTCGAGCGACAGCACCCGGACTGGCTGGCCGACGCCCGCCGGGGCGCTGCGTCCGACGGCTACCAGCCGAGCCCGCTCGACGTCGTGAGCCGCTGCCTGCGCTCCCGCTTCCGCCACGAGTTCGCCGGGTGGATCCCCGAGTTCGGCAAGAACCGCATCGTGTCGCGTCTCACCGGCTCCTACGTCATCGGCGGGGGCGGCACCGGCAAGCCGACCGCCAAGCCCGACTACGTCATCGGCGGGGGCGGCACCGGCAAGCCGACCGCCAAGCCCGACTACGTCATCGGCGGCGGGGGGTCCGGCGGGGCCAAGCCCACGGCGAAGCCCACCTACGTCATCGGCGGGGGCGGCACCGGTCCCGCCGGGGGGACGACCGTCTCGGTGCCGCTGCGCGCCGCCCAGCCCGGGGCCGGCGTGCGGGTCGCCGTCGTCGACACGAGCGCCGCCCGCCACCCGTGGCTCGACGGGGCGGTCGTCACGCCGGCCCGGGAGCTGTTCCGCCCCGACGGCGGACGGGAGCCGGAGATGGTCATCCATGGGACCTTCGTCGTCGGCATGGTGCTGCGCCAGGCACCGGGGGCCACGGTCCTCGTCCGCGAGGGCCTCGACGACGATGCGACCCAGGACAGCTGGACCCTCGCCCAGGTCGTCGCCGACCTCGCGCTCGAGCACCCGGCCGTCGTCAACCTCTCCCTCGGCTGCCTCACCGACGACGACGCGGCGCCGCTCGTCCTCGCCGCGGCGGTCGACGCGCTCGGACCCGACACCCTCGTCGTCGCCGCGGCCGGCAACCACGGCCAGGCCGGCGTGTGCCCTCGGCCGAGCTGGCCCGCCGCCCTCGACTCCGTCCTCGCCGTCGGCGCCGTCGACGCCCAGGGCGCACCGGCCGCCTTCAGCCCCCAGGTGCCGTGGGTCGACGCGGTGAGCGAGGGGGTCGACGTCGTGAGCACCCTCGTCCAGCTCCACCCGGACGACCCGCCGTTCGGCTCGTGGAGCGGCACCTCCTTCGCGGCCGGAGCCGTGACCGGGGCCGTCGCCGCGGCGATGCGCACGGGGGCGGACCCGCATACGGCATGGGAGTCCGTCGCCCGGGCGGCGGGGCGGGACGCGTCCGGCCGGCCCGTCGTCCCCCTGGCCCCGCTCGGGAGCGTGGCACCGTGACCGTCACCGCCCTGCCCGTCGAGGAGCTCGTCGAGCGCGCGGTCGCCGGCGACCAGGCCGCGTGGGACGCGATCGTCGACCGCTACGCACCCATCGTGTGGTCGATGTGCCGGCAGTTCCGGCTCTCCGACGCCGATGCCGCCGACGTGTCCCAGACCGTGTGGCTGCGCACCGTCGAGCGGCTGGGGAGCCTGCGCGAGCCCGCCGCCCTCCCCGGCTGGCTCAGCACGGTCACCCGCCGCGAGTGCATCCACGCGTCGTCGGATGCCTCGCGCCGCCCGTGGGCCCTGGAGACCGAGACCCACGACGTGCCCGCCGACCCGCGGGCGACGGCGGTCGACGCGGGGCTCCTCGAGGCCGAGCAGCGGGCCATGCTGCAGGAGGCGTTCGCCGCGCTGTCGGAGCGGTGCCGGCGGCTGCTCTCCCTCGTCTTCGAGGCGGATCCCCGCCCGTACCAGGAGATCTCAGCCCGGCTCGGCATGCCGACCGGCAGCATCGGGCCGACCCGGTCGCGATGCCTGGACCGGCTCCGGTCGATGCCGGTGCTGCAGAAGTGGGTCGGCGCGGCCGACGTGCGAGCGGAGGGGCACCATGCCTGAGGACTGGAACGACGACGAGGTCCTGCTCGGGGTGCTGCGGCGCGCGCTGACCGAGCCGCCCCCCGTGCCCGAGGGCGTGCTCCGGGCGGCGCGGGGCGCGTTCGCCTGGCGCGACATCGACGGCGAGCTCGCCGCCCTGACCTACGACTCCTCGCTCGACGACCTCGCCCTCTCCGGCGTGCGCTCCCAGCAGGCGGGCCTGCGCGCGATGACCTTCGCGACGTCGTCGACGACGATCGAGCTCGAGGTCGTCGACGGATGCCTCCTCGGCCAGATCGTGCCGCCCGGTGCGCTGACGGTCGAGGTGCAGACCCTCGACCGGGCCCCGTCGACGGTCACCGTGGACGAGCTCGGCTGCTTCACCGTCGACCCGTCCCCCACCGAGTGCTTCCGGCTCCAGGTCCAGGGCGCGGAGACGACGACGACCGGATGGATCACCCTCTGACCGGTGCGGGGCTCTGCCGGGTCGATCGCGGATCAGGACGAGTGATCAGGTCTCCGATATCGCCTGAACCCCCCTGGTATCGCCTGACCCCCGGGGTCGAGGTAATGGAGCACCCTGCGGTGGTCCTGGCATACCTCGACCGGCTGGGGACGGCCCATCAGCGGGCGCCGCACCCGGCGAGGAGGCTCTCGGTGATCCGCTCGGCGGGTCCGGGACGGGCCTGCCGGTGCGCGGTCCCCGCCCACAGGTGGACGAGCTCGGGCTGGCCGGTCTCCCTGCCGTGACGGCGCAGCGGGGCCGTCACGTGGTGGACGTGCGGGTAGGCCGCCGGCGCGATGTCGGAGTAGCGCTCGGTCCACGTCGTCCGCAGGGCCCTCGCGCTGCGGCCGGTGAAGGCCCGCGTGACGACGGTCCCCGACCGGTGGTGGAGCTCGTGCCGGTGCACGTCCGCGGTGCCGGCCTCGTCGGCGAGCAGGTATGCCGTGCCGAAGGCCACCGCGTCGGCCCCCGCCTCGAGCAGGCCGCGCGCGGCGACCCCGTCGGGCACACCACCGGCGGCGACGACCGTCGTCCGTCCGGGCGCGAGATGCCGCACCGCCCGGACGAGGTCGACCGTCGGGTGGCCCCGGCGGTTGTCGACGGGCCCGCCCCGGTGCCCACCGGCGTCCCAGCCTTGCGCCACGATGCCGTCGACGCCGAGCTCCCCGGCCCACTCCACCTCGGCGGGGTCGTTGAGCGTGACCCAGACCTCGACCCCCCGGCGGTGCAGGCGGTCGACATCGTCGAGACCGGGCCAGCCGAACGCGAACGAGACCACGGCGGGAGGGGCGGCGAGGAGCGCGTCGAGCTTGTCGGCATACCCGTCGTCGTCCCACCTCGGCACGCCGAGCCCGATCCCCGCCAGCTCGGCGATCGGGGCGAGCTGCGTCGCGTAGTCGCGCGCCGCCTGGGTGAGCTCGGGGCGATCGGGGCCGGGGACGAGGAGGTTGACCCCGAACGGGGCATCCGTCGCGGCGCGGAGGATGGCGACGTCGGCGGCGAGCCGGTCGGGCGCGAGGTACCCGCCGGGCAGGAAGGGGAACCCGCCCGCCGACCCGACCGCGGCCGCGAGGGCCACCGTGCCGGGACCGCCCGCCATGGGGGCGAGGACGACGGGCGGCAGGTCGGCGCGCCGGCTCATCGGCGGGGCCTCGGCTCCCGGCCGAGGCGGCGGCTCTCGGGGACGTCCATA
>JBDIAL010000267.1:0-4777 GCA_039812405.1 Nostocoides sp. | reverse complement strand
GAAGACCACGCAGCCAGGCTCCCTCCCAGTGTCTTCAGCCGGGCCTTTCGCGCACGAGTAGCCGACTACTCGTTCTCGTCAGGCACTCGCACTCGAGAGCGGAGTGCCAGCCTCCCCGGGTATGCCGGACGAGGGGTGCCCTCGAACCCTGGCCGTGTGCCCAGCGGGCCCGCCGCCAGGGACCAGCGATGTCCGGTCGCGCCTGGCGGCGGTCGCTCCTACACTCCCAGCACGATGGTTCGTGCCGGGAGAGGGATGAGGGGACCATGGCCGAGGATCGCATTCAGTGGCAACGTCCGACCCCTGCGCCCTCAGGGCAGGATGGCCACCCCTCGTCGGACCCGCAGGGAGTCGACGACGACGAGTTCTCGCTCCAACCACCCTCCGGAGAGCGTCCGGGCGCGAAACCACGCCGTTCCGGCCCTCGCCTCATCGTGCTCTGCGCCGCTCTGGTCGCGGCGCTCGTCGTCGCGTGGCTGCTCGTCGATCGATCGACGACGTCGTCTGCCCCGGTGACCGAAGGACGCAGCAGCTCCGTCGGCGCGACGGAGGCGGCGACGACCACCTCGACCTCCACGCTCAGCCCGACGAGCGTCGTGACCAAGACAAGCATCCAGAACGCGCAGCAGTCTGCCCATGCCGACCTCCAGGCTCTGGCCGCGACTGACACCAAGAGCCTGTCGCTCGACGGGCACTGGGTGGCCATGCTCGCCGGCAAGACCAGTGGACTGGTGGATCCGCTGGACAAGCCGCCGGACGGTGGCAGGGCCTGGTCCTGGACGACCATCAAGCAGCAGCATGAGTCGCTACGCAAGGACCCCCGGTTCACCGGGAGCATTCGCCTCGTCCTCAGCACGTCGTTCGGGGATGCGGTGACCTACCACGGCAAGCCGTTGTTCGTGACGATCTACGACGGCTCGTTCTCCGGCGCAGCCGACGTACGGTCCTGGTGCAGCAGGACGTTCGCGAGCCTCGACGCGAGGCACCGGGCCGATGTCTGCGCGCCTGCCCGGATGAGTCGACCGCGCTGAGACGCCAGGGAGGGGAGCCGCGATGTACTGCATGTCCTGCGGACGGGAGGCGACCGTCGGTGCCCGGTTCTGCGCCGGATGCGGCACCAGACTGGTCGCCATATCCGAGCCGCACCCCGCCACCGCCTCGACATCCGACGAGCCGTCGAGCACGCCCACCGTTGTCATGACGCCGAGGCCGCCCGACCCGGCCCGGACGGATACCGGCGCGACCACGCCCAGCCGTCGGCTGACCGGGGCATCCGTTTCCACTGGCGAGCAGTGGCGGCCCACGCGCGAGCAGTTCCGCGTGGACGCTCTCCACCTCGGCCTCGTCCTCTCCGCCTTGGTCCTCCTGTGCTTCATCATCGTCGTCGTCGCATCCCTCAGCATCGACGGGGCGAGTCGTGGTCTGATGGACTGGGTCCACCTCACCGCCATGCTCACGGGCCTGGTATTCCACGGCACCGTCTCCGGATCCGTCCGGATCTCCGGAAGCTCGGGCGCCGCGCATCTCTCGATCGCGCCGCTGACCCTCACGCTCTGCGCCCTCATCGCCATCGCGCGCGTCACACAGCGTGCCGAACGCGTCGAGCCGTCACGTGACTGGCGCCAGGCACTGTCCCGAGTGATCATCTGGGGCCTCGGGACGGGTGTGGTCGGGGTCCTCGGCTCGTTGCTGTCGCACACGAGTGTCGCCGGCCTGTCCGCCGTCGATCTCCACCTGACGGTCCTCAGCTCCTTCCTCACCAGCACCCTGCTCGTCGGCGCCTCGAGCGCCTGGGGACGCCTGCGGACGGGTCTCCTTCCGTCCGCCGCCGCCATCCGAGTCGCGACGATGACACGGACGGTGTATGCGGTCCTCATCGTGATCGGCTTGGGCGCAGCGTTGGCAGTCGTCGGGGCCTGCCTCGCTGCCGTTCTCGATGGATCTGACGGCTCCCAGACCTCGTCGTCGGCACAGGACTTCTCCTCGAGCGGTGCCCTGACGATCCTGGTTCTCCTTCTCGGCTTCGCGGCGAACCTGCTCGTTGTCGGTGCCGGCGTCGTCGCTGGGGTCCCGGTCCAGGGCCAAGCCCTCGTCAGCCGATCCTGGAGCCTGTTCTCGGACGGTGTCCCATGGGGATACACGCTCCTTCCCGTGGCACTCCTGCTCATCGCTGTCCTCGTGGGTGCGTATGCCGGCCTCCGCGAGGACCCGCGAGAGCCATGGTGGATGTCGCTTGCGCGATGGGGCGTGGTGAGCGCCGTGACCTGGTTGATCCTCACGTGGCTCAGCGGATCGTTCGCCGGCGCACGCGTGTCGACCGACCTGTTCGGTATCGGGACCGTCGGATCGGATGCCGTCAGCCTCAGCCTCACGACGGGCATCGTCTTCCTCGTCTCGATCATGCTCGGTGTCGCCCTGTTCGTAGGTACACGGTTCGCGTTGCCCGAGCTGGCCGGTGCCTTCCCTGGCGCGGTCACGCGCGCGTCCCGGCGACGTGTGCATCCGGTGTGGGGTCTACGTCTCGCGGATGCCGCGGTTCGACGAGGCGAGACGCCTCCCGCGTGGCTCATGGACCTCGCCGACGCCGCAGCCCACGAGAACGTCAGGCCGCTCCCTTCGTCCCGCCGACGGATCGCGCTCGCGGGGACGGTGACATTGGGATGTCTCGTCCTCCTGGTCGCCGCGGTTGCCGGGGTCCGCCTTCTGCGCACCACGGTCTACGGGCCGGCCGCGACTGTCGAGGACTACCTGAACGCTCTCGCAGGGGCCCGGGGGCCCGACGCACTCGCGCAGCTCACAACGCACCAGTCCTCACCGCTGCTCACGCCATCGGTGCTGTCGGCCGAAGTCAAACGTGATCCGATCAGCGACATCGCAACGACCGTGGAGAGC
Source organism: Nostocoides sp. (assembly GCA_039812405.1). GTDB lineage: Bacteria > Actinomycetota > Actinomycetes > Actinomycetales > Dermatophilaceae > Nostocoides. Next base: position 1,885 of record JBDIAL010000267.1, on the reverse strand, counting down.
ACATCAGGCGGGACGGCCACCGTACGCGCGACCTACCGCCAAGGAGATCACCGGGTTTCTCGAGAGCTGACGGTCACCACCGGCCACGGCGGGCACCTCCTGGGCCTCTTTCCCAAGTGGCTCATCGATGACGGCGCGCTGGAAACCCTCACCGTGTCCACCGACCAGACCCGGACCGTCACGGTCGAAGGAGTCACTCTCACCGACGACACCGCGACGGTATTTCCGGGACGCCTCCAGGTGACCTCCCCAGGCGACCTGGTCATCGCCGACGCGTCGCAGCTCGCCGATCTTCGCGATCAGGGCGGCACGTCGACCGTGGAACTCCCGACGACGGTCCGAGACTCGGTCGAGCAGGCCGTCACCAAGAAGGTCACCACCATGCTGTCGACCTGCGCCAAGAGCACGTCCCTGTCTCCCGAGGGATGCCCCTTCTCGACCTACGCCTACGAGCCGAGCAACGTGAAGTGGAGCCTGAAAGGATCGCCATCGATCGAGCTCAGCGACCCCATGGACGGCGCCGTGTCATTCAGTGGAACCGCGACGATGCACGTCACCTACCTCGAGCCTGGCATCTTCGGGCCGGCCGAGGAGGAGTCCGAGGACGTCGCCGTCTACCTCAATGGCGAGGCACGCGACGAGTCGGATCGGCTGGTCGTCTCCGTGGACTAGCCACGGCCTGATTGGGACGACGCAGCGCCGGGGCCCGGCGCAACGCACCGCCGCTCGACGAGGCTCAGTGTCGGACAGGACATCAGACGGTGAGGCACAGCCGCAGCGCGTCAAGGATCGCGGCGTGGATGTTCCGGCCAGCCACCGCATCGCCGACGCGGTAGAGGACGAAGCCATCATCCGCGGGTGTGGGTTGTGGCCGGACCGCGACGAGGCGGGTGTAGTCGACGGCTCCTCGGTTGCTGGATCGGTCCAGCAACTCGGTATAGACCTCGGCGACCGGCACGGTCCCGTGGTCGACGACGACGTGGTCGACGGTCCGCGTGACCTCACGGTCGGCGTATTCGCTCCACAGGACGGCATCGAGGCGGCGATCACCTGTGCGGGCGACGCGACGCAGGTAGTAGGGCAGTGTGATGCGCACGTCGTTCGCGGCCATGGTGCGTAGGTATGCCGGTGAGTTCATCGAGCCCATCTCCGGCACGATCATGCGCTCCGGTGTGACGTACTCGACCTGGCAGCCGCGGGCTACCAGCGCCTCGACGGCGTCCATGGCGGGGTAGTCGCCGTGGTCGTCGAAGACGAGTACGGACCCTTGGGGGCGGAGACTGCCGTCCATCACGTCGAACACGTCGTTGACCAGATCGGCTCCCGCGTCGAGGAACTCGGTGTTGGGCACCCCGCCGGTCGCGACGATGACGACGTCCGGGCTCTCGGCGAGAACGGTCTCCGCGTCCGCATACACCCCGGTGCGCACGTCGACGTCGTAATGCTTGAGCTCGCTGACGCGCCAGTCGATGACGCCGATGAGGTCGCGCCGGTGCGGTGAGGCACCCGTCAGGAGGATCTGGCCACCGAGTCGGCTGCCCGCCTCGAAGAGGACGACGTGGTGACCGCGGGCGCCGAGGACGCGCGCGGCCTCGAGACCGGCTGGACCCCCACCGACGACCACGGCCCGCTTGGTCACGGTGGCCCGCTCGGTGGTCTCGTGGACGAGGGTCTGCTCACGGCCTGTCGCGGGGTTGTGCACGCAGACCGCGCTGCCGGACTGGTAGATCGTGTCGAGGCAGTAGTTGGCTCCGACACAGGGGCGGATCCGGTCCTCCTCTCCTGCGATGACCTTGTTGACGAGGTGAGGGTCGGCCAGCTGGGGCCGGGTCATGCCGACGAGGTCCACCAGACCCTCGCGCACGGCATACCGGGCCGTTGCCAC
>JBDIAL010000266.1:0-4812 GCA_039812405.1 Nostocoides sp. | reverse complement strand
GCCGGCGCACCGCGACGCGGGCGGCGACGGTCGCGAGCGCCAGCTCGTGGGCCCACTCGCCCTCCCCGCTCGGGAGCCGGCCCGGCGCGGAGGCGACCGTCCCGGCATACGCGACGGCCTCCGGGGACAGCGGGAGGCCCTCCGCCGCGGCGGCCGCGACGATGCCGTGGGCGTTCCACCGCAGGCCGAGGTCCCCCTCGACGGTGCGCGTGGCGGGGAGCTGGGCGACGACGTCGCCGTGCCGACTCGGGCCCGGCCGGGGATCCCGCTCGGGACGCAGGACCGAGTAGACGTCGGTCGTCGCGCCGCCGACGTCGACGACGAGGACGTCGGAGCCCGTGACCTCGCCGAGGACCTCGACGCCGGTGAGCATCGCGTCGGGGGTGGCCGCCCGGACGAGGCGGCCGAACGTCGGGCCCTTCGACAGCCCCTTGCCGCCGATGACGTGCCGGAGGAAGGTGTCGCGGATCGCGGTCCGGGCGCCCGTCGGCGCGACGACGCCGATGCGGGGCAGGACGTTGTCGGTGACGGTGAAGCGGCGACCCGTCGCGGCGAGCAGGCTCGCCACCTCCTCGCGCGCGTCGGCGTTCCCGGCGACGACGACGGGGGCCGTGATCCGGGACCGAGCCAGCCGGCGGGCATTGTGCCGCAGCGTCTCCGCGTTGCCCCCGTCGGTGCCGCCGACGAGCAGGACGATGTCGGGCCGGGCCGCGCGCAGGGCCCGGACGTCGTCGGTCGTCATCGGCCCGGCGGCGACGTGGACGACGCGTGCCCCCGCGCTGAGGCCCACCCGCGCGCCGGCGTGGGCGGTCACCTCGCGCTCGTAGCCGACGACGGCCAGCCGCAGCCCGCCCCCGGCGCTGGAGCAGACGAGCGTCTCGACGGGCTCGCCGCGGCCGGACAGCGCACCGCGCACCGCGGCATACCCCTCGAGGACGTCGGTGCCGATCGTCGTCGGGTGCGACGCCGTCCCGAGCAGCTCGCCCGTGCCGGCGTCGACGGCCACCGCCTTGGTGAACGTCGACCCGACGTCGACGCAGAGGATCGGCGCCGCCACGGCCGGCCCCTCGGGATCAGGCCAGCCGGTCGAGGGCCTGGCCGAGGTCGGCGATGAGGTCGTCGGCGTCCTCGATCCCGACCGAGAGCCGGATGAGGTCGGGGGGGACCTCGAGCTCGGTGCCCGCGACCGACGCGTGGGTCATCCGGGCCGGGTGCTCGATGAGCGACTCGACGCCGCCGAGCGACTCCCCGAGGGTCCACAGCTGGGTCTCCGCGCACACCTTGACCGCGACATCCTCGCCGGCCCGGACCTGGAAGGAGACCATGCCCCCGAACCGGCGCATCTGCCGGGCCGCGACGTCGTGGCCCGGATGTCCGGGCAGCCCCGGGTAGTGGACGGCCGAGACGCCCGGGTGGCCGGTGAGGAACTCGACGACCCGCTCGGCGTTGTCGCTGTGCCGCTCCATCCGGATCGCGAGGGTCTTCAGGCCGCGCTGGACGAGCCAGCTGTCGAACGGGCCCGCGATGGCGCCGACCGCGTTCTGGTGGAACCCGACCCGCTCGGCGAGGTCCTCGTCCTCACGGACCACGACGAGGCCCCCGACGACGTCGCTGTGTCCTCCGGCGTACTTCGTCGCGCTGTGGGTCACGACGTCGGCGCCGAGGGCGAGCGGCTGCTGGAGGTACGGGGAGGCGAAGGTGTTGTCGACGACGAGCAGCGCGCCCGCCTCGTGGGCGACCTCCGCGAGCGCCGCGATGTCGGCGATGCCGAGGAGGGGGTTGGTCGGCGTCTCGATCCAGACGATCCGCGTCCGGCCGGGGCGGATCGCGGCCCGCACGGCGTCGACGTCCGAGACCGGCGCGATGTCGTGGTCGACGCCCCACGGCCGGAGCACCTTGTCGAAGAGCCGGAACGACCCGCCGTAGGCGTCGGCCGGGATGACGACGTGGTCGCCGGGCCGCACCGCCGCCCGCAGCAGGGTGTCCTGACCGGCGAGACCCGAGCTGAAGGCATACCCCTGGATCCCGCCCTCGAGGCTGGCGATGAGCGTCTCCAGGGCGGTGCGGGTCGGGTTGGCGGAGCGGCTGTACTCGTACCCGCTCCGCACGCCGCCGACGCCGTCCTGCTTGTACGTCGACACCTGGTAGATCGGGGTGACGACCGCCCCCGTCGTCGGGTCGGGCTCCTGGCCGACGTGGAGGGCGCGGGAGGAGAAGCCGAGGATGTCGTCGCTCATGCTCGCAAGGCTATTGCGACCCCGCCCGCGCACGCCGCCTCCCCCCGTCCCTCCCGGTCACCGTCCCTCCCTGTCACCGTCCCTCCCAGTCACCGGGAACACCGACGGGCGGTCGCGGGGTTGACCGAGCATGATGTTCGGCTCGCACAAGCAGACCATGGTCGCGCCCGAGGACGCCCTCCCGGGTCGGGACCGCCCCGCATACGCCATCCCGGAGACCAACGTGGTCCTCGGCACCCCCCTGCACGGCCCGTGGCCGGAGGGGTCGCAGGTGCTCTTCATCGCCATGGGCTGCTTCTGGGGGGCCGAGCGCATCATGTGGCGGCAGCCCGGGGTCGTCTCGACGGCGGTGGGCTATCTCGGCGGGTACACGCCGAACCCGACGTACGAGGAGGTGTGCACCGCCCGCACCGGCCACACCGAGGCGGTCCAGGTCGTCTACGACCCGACCGTGACCGACGCCGAGCACCTCCTCAAGGCCTTCTGGGAGAACCACGACCCGACGACCCGCAACCGGCAGGGCAACGACGTCGGCACGCAGTACCGCTCGGCGATCTACTGGACCACCCCGGAGCAGCGGGCGGCCGCCGAGGCGACCCGGGACGCCTTCCAGCGGGAGCTCGACCGCCACGGGCTCGGGTCGATCTCGACCCAGATCGCGGCGGCGGAGGAGACGGGGCCGTTCTGGTATGCCGAGGGCTACCACCAGCAGTACCTCCACAAGAACCCGGGCGGCTACTGCAACCACGGCCCCAACGGCCTGACCTGCCCGGTCGGCCTCCTGCGCCAGGACGAGCTGCCGAGCCAGGAGTCGGTGCTGCGCGCCCAGGACGGCTGAGGGGTCACGCGGACGGCCGAGGGGGTCACGGCGGCAGCGTCGCCGACTGCCGGGACAGCTTGCGCCACACCCAGCTCGCCGGCACCCGCCGGCCGAGGAGGACGTATGCCGCGGTGGCGTCGACGATGAGCGTCCCCTCGAGCGCCCGGCGCTCGAAGCCGTGGCCGGCGAAGAGGAGCTCGTCGCCGAGGGCGAGGCGGGTGTCGTCGTCCGGGGTGAGAATCGTCTCCCCGCCCCGGCGCAGGAGGAGCGGGACGATCCGCAGCCGCCGTTCGCGATCCTCGGGGCTGCGCAGCAGGTCGCCGAGGACGACCCGGCCGGCGGTCAGCCAGCTCGCGATGGCCGGCGCCTGGTAGCCGTCGAAGGTCACCTTCCACAGGGCGGGCAGCTCGTGACCGCAGCCCGCGACGAGGCGATCGACGAGAGTGGCCGCCCACCGGTCCCCGGCCGCCGGCACCTCCTGGATGAACCGCCACAGCAACGGGGTGCTGATCTGGGCGTACACCTCGTGGGCCACGACGTCGGTCGGCACGAGGATGGCGTCGACGTTCATCGCCGCGAAGAGCGGGGCGCTGGTCGGCCGGTTCTGCCGGGCGACGAGGAACAGGCGCGGGTTGACGTGCCGGGCGCTGGCGAGCATGGACAGGTTCGCCGGGTCGTCGTCGGACCCCGCGACGAGGCCGACCGCGGTGTCGAGCCGGGCCCGGGCCAGGACGTCCGGGTCGGTGGCATCCCCGACGATGACGCCCTCCGCGCCCTCGAGCCGGGTGTCCGGCTCGATGATCGTGACGTCGAGGCCCGTCGCCCGCAGGTCGTGCGTCAGCTCGCGCCCGAACCGGCCGTAGCCGCACATGACCCAGCGCCCACCGGGAGGCGGCTGGCCGCGCAGCGGGAGCTCGGCACCCGGCCCGGCCTCGACCCAGCAGAGCAGCTGGTAGGTGGACGGCGCCTCGAGCGCCATCCGGAGCAGGTCGCCGAAGAGGTCGAACGGGTTGACGACCGACGGCGGACCGAAGGCCAGCATCCGCTCCGCGATGGTCGGCGACACGGTGCGGGCGACGATGGCCAGCCCGGGGCGGGTGAGGGCCGTCGTCATCGTCACCGAGAGGTTCGTCTCGTCGTCGTTGGTCAGCGCGATGACGCCCGAGCAGCGGGGATTGCCCAGACCCGCGACCCGCAGGTGGTGCGGGTCGGCCCCGTCGCCGACCAGGCCCGGGATGTCGGCGTGGTAGGACTCCAGCTCGAGGGCGTCGATCCGAGCGCTCGACTCGTCGATGACGACGACCCGCTGCCCGATCGCGTCGAAGGCCCGGACGAGCACCTCGCCGGCCCGGCCGTAGCCCGCGATGAGGAGGAAGGGCTCGCGCAGGCGGGCCACCTTGCGGGTGAACCGCTGCAGTGCGAGGGCCTGCCGGAACGACTGGTCCTGGAGCAGGGTGAGCAGGGAGCCGATGGCATATGCCCATCCGACGACGGACAGGTAGATCGACAGGGTGACCCACAGCCGTTGGGCCGCGGTGAACGGATACGGCAGCTCGCCGAACCCGATCGTCGTCGCCGTGTAGCTCATGACGTAGAAGGCGTCGAACAGGCTCATCCGCACCCGCTCGCCGGCCGGGTTCTGCCCGGGGACGAGGGCGAGGCCGACGACGCTCACGGAGAAGATGACGATGAGGGTGATGAGGGGCGCCCGCATCCGGCGCATGATGAGGAAGATCGTCGCGGAGGCCTGGTCGG
>JBDIAL010000265.1:0-4852 GCA_039812405.1 Nostocoides sp. | reverse complement strand
TCGCTCGGCTCGGACAACGCGATCAACATCGTCCACGCGACCGTCGCGGCCCTCAAGGGCCTCGAGCGTCCCGAGGCGGTCGCGGCTCGCCGCGGCAAGCCCGTCGACGAGGTCGCCCCGGCCGCCATGCTGCGCGCCCAGGCCGCGGGGGTGGGTCGCTGATGGCCCGCCTCAAGGTGACCCAGGTCCGATCCGAGATCGGCGGCAAGCAGAACCAGCGCGACACGCTGCGCAGCCTCGGGCTCAAGCGCATCGGCGACGTCGTCGTCAAGGAGGACCGTCCCGAGATCCGTGGGATGGTCAAGACCATCCCGCACCTCGTGACCGTCGAGGAGGTTGACTGACATGGCCGACACCAAGGCCACCGAGGGCGCTGCCCTCAAGGTGCACCACCTGCGTCCCGCTCCCGGGGCCAAGACCGCACGGACCCGGGTGGGCCGCGGCGAGGGCTCCAAGGGCAAGACGGCCGGCCGGGGCACGAAGGGCACGAAGGCCCGCTACCAGGTCCCGGCCCACTTCGAGGGCGGCTCGACGCCGATCCACATGCGGCTGCCGAAGCTGCGGGGCTTCAAGAACCCGTTCCGGACGACCTTCCAGGTCGTCAACCTGGACCGGATCTCCGCGCTCTACCCCGAGGGCGGCTCCGTCACCGTCGAGGACCTCGTCGCCAAGGGTGCGGTGCGTGCCGGCCAGCCCGTCAAGGTGCTCGGCACCGGCGAGCTGACCGTCGCGGTCGAGGTGACCGTCGACGCGTTCTCGGCCACGGCCCGCGACAAGATCGAGCAGGCGGGCGGCTCCGCGACCATCGCCTGACCGGAGGCGAGACGGTATGCCGGGTGCCGGCCCACCCCGGTGGGGAACCCCACGGCATACGACCTCGTTGTAGACCCGAGGAGTACCCCGGGCACCGGGCCAGCCGGTGCCCGGGGTATATCGTGTCCAACGTTTTGTGACGTCAGGCGGGCAGCGACACCGGCCCGCACCCAGGAGGGACAAGTGCTCAGCGCGTTCGGCCGTGCGTTCAGGACGCCGGATCTTCGCAGGAAGCTCCTGTTCACCCTGTTCATCATCGCCATCTTCCGGCTCGGGTCGTTCATCCCCGTGCCCGGGGTGGACTTCACCGCCGTCCAGGCCTGCATCAAGTCGGCGCCGACGGACAACACCTTCCTCGGGCTCGCGAACCTGTTCAGCGGCGGCGCGCTGCTCCAGCTGTCGATCTTCGCCCTGGGGATCATGCCCTACATCACGGCGAGCATCATCGTCCAGCTGCTCACCGTCGTCATCCCGCGCTTCGAGGCCCTCAAGAAGGAGGGCCAGGCCGGGCAGACGAAGATGACGCAGTACACGAGGTACCTCACGATCGGCCTGGCGATCCTCCAGTCCTCGACCCTCATCACCTTCGCGCAGAACCCGCAGAACCTCTTCGGCTCCGGCTGCACGAACATCCTCGTCGACCACGCGATCCCGACGATCCTCATCATGGTGCTCACCATGACGGCGGGCACCGGCCTGATCATGTGGCTCGGCGAGCTCATCACCGACCGCGGCATCGGCAACGGCATGTCGCTGCTCATCTTCACCTCGATCGCGGCGCGCTTCCCCTCCTCGCTGTGGGCGATCCAGCAGCAGGACGACAGCTGGTTCAAGTTCTTCGCCGTCATCGCCGTGGGCTTCGTCGTCATCGCGCTCGTCGTCTTCGTCGAGCAGAGCCAGCGGCGCATTCCGGTGCAGTACGCCAAGCGGATGATCGGGCGGCAGATGTACGGCGGGACGTCGACCTACATCCCGCTCAAGGTCAACATGGCCGGCGTCATCCCGGTCATCTTCGCCAGCTCGCTGCTCACCCTGCCGACGATGGTCGCCCAGTTCAGCCGGAGCTCGACGAACACGAACAACCCGGGCTGGGTCGACTGGGTCGACACCTACCTCACCAAGGGCGACCACCCGATCTACATGGTGATCTACACGATCCTCATCCTCTTCTTCACCTTCTTCTACGTCTCCATCACGTTCAACCCGACCGAGGTCGCCGACAACATGAAGCGCTACGGCGGCTTCATCCCCGGCATCCGCGCGGGTCGTCCGACGGCGGAGTACCTCCAGTACGTCCTCACCCGGATCACGGTGCCCGGTGCGATCTATCTCGCACTCATCTCCCTGATCCCCCTCATCGCCCTCAAACTGGTGAACGCCAACGCCAACTTCCCGTTCGGGGGCACCTCGATCCTCATCATCGTCGGCGTGGGGCTGGAGACGGTGAAGCAGATCGAGGCACAGCTCCAGCAACGCCACTACGAAGGGTTCCTCCGCTGACATGACGATGAGGCTGATCATCCTTGGTCCCCCCGGCGCCGGCAAGGGCACGCAGGCCGCCCGGATCGCCGACCGGCTCGGCATCCCCGCCATCTCGACGGGAGACATCTTCCGCGCCAACATCAAGGCCGGCACGCCGCTCGGCCTCGAGGTGCAGCACATCCTCGCCTCCGGCGGCTACGTCACCGACGAGATCACGAACCGGATCGTCGACGACCGCCTCGAGCAGGACGACTGCCGTCCCGGGTTCCTGCTCGACGGATACCCCCGGACCGTGGCCCAGGTCGGGGCGCTCGACGCCATGCTCGCCTCGCACGGCAAGGCGCTCGACCACGTCCTCGAGCTGACCGTCGACGAGGACGCGGTCGTCACCCGGCTCCTCGCCCGCGCGAGCGTCGAGGGGCGCGCCGACGACACCGAGGAGGTCATCCGCGACCGGCAGACGATCTACCGGCGCGAGACGGCGCCGCTGGCCAAGGTCTACGCCGACCGCGGCCTGCTCGTCCAGGTCGACGGCATGGGTGACCCGGACGAGGTCTCCGACCGAATCGTCGCCGCGCTCTCCTGAGGGACCATGGGCCTGTTCAGCAGGGAACGGATCACCGGGAAGACACCCGAGCAGCTGCTCCTCATGCGGCGGGCCGGGCTGCTCACCGGTGAGACGCTCGCCGTGCTCGGCGACGCGGTCCGGCCGGGGATGACGACCAAGCAGCTCGACACCCTCGCCGAGGAGCACATCCGCGACGGCGGCGGGGTGCCGAGCTTCCTCGGCTACCACGGGTTCACCGGGACGATCTGCGCGTCGGTCAACGACGAGATCGTCCACGGCATCCCCGGCTCGCGGGTGCTCCACGAGGGCGACCTGCTGTCCATCGACTGCGGGGCCATCGTCGAGGGGTGGCACGGCGACGCCGCGATCTCGCTCGTCGTCGGAGGCCGCGAGGCCGGCCGGCCCGAGGACCTCGCGCTCATCGACGTGACCGAGGCCGCGATGTGGGCCGGCATCGCCGCCTTCGGAGTCGGGCGGAGCCTGTATGCCGTCGGCGCGGCCGTCGAGGACAGCGTCGTCGCCGCGGGGGCGGCCCACGGGCACGACTACGGGATCGTCGAGGACTACGTCGGCCATGGCATCGGCACCCAGATGCACATGGACCCCCACGTCCCCAACTACCGGGTGTCCGGCAAGGGCCCCCGCGTCGTCGACGGGATGACGGTGGCCATCGAGCCGATGGTGACCCTGGGCGACCAGGACAACCAGGTGCTCGACGACGACTGGACCGTCGTCACCCTCGACGGGGCCCGGGCCGCCCACTGGGAGAACACCGTCGCCGCGACGGCCGCCGGGCTCTGGGTGCTCACCGAGATCGACGGCGGCGCCGCGCGGCTCGGAGCCCTCGGCGCGGCATACGCACCCCTCGGCTGAGGCCCACGACTGCCTAGGGTGGGGGCTGTGACGGACTTCCCCCTCCCGCGGTCCACCCCCTCGGCCCAGGGCGTCGACGCCCGGGGCATCCTCGCGTTCGTCGACGCGGTCGAGGCCGAGGGGGTCGAGCTGCACTCGCTCGCCGTCGCGCGGCACGGGCACGTCGTGGCCGCCGGCTGGTGGGCCCCGTATGCCGCCGCGCAGCGGCCGCTCGTCTACTCCCTCTCCAAGAGCCTCACCGCGACGGCCGTCGGGTTCCTCGTCGACGACGGGCTGCTGTCGCTCGACGACCGGGTCGTTGAGCGGCTGGCCTCCCGTGACCGGCGCCCCGGCGACCGGCCTGCCGGCGGGGACCGGCTCGGCGGGACCGGCCTGCGGGTCGCGGACCTCGACCCGCGGTGGCTCGACGTCCGGGTCCGGCACGCCCTGGCGATGACGCTGGGCCACGCGGAGGAGAGCCTGGCCGAGGCGCTCTTCGCGACGGTGTCGCTGGAGCGGCAGGGACAGCGGGACGCCTTCCTCGCCGGGGTCCTCGCGACCCCGCCGGACCGGGCGCCGGGGTCGGTCTTCGCCTACGACCAGCCGGCCACCTACCTGCTCTCGCGGGTCGTCGAGGCAGTCGCCGGGGTGCCGGTGTCGCACCTGCTCCGGACCCGCCTGCTCGAGCCGCTCGGGCTGCCGCCGATCGGCTGGGAGCGGGACGCGGCCGGTCACGAGCTCGGCTACAGCGGCGCCCATGCCCCGACGGCGACCCTGCTCGCGCTGGCCCAGCTCCACCTCGGGGGCGGCGAGCTGGGCGGCCGCCGGTTCCTCTCGCCGGAGTGGGTCGCCGAGGCGACGCGCGGGCAGGGTCCCGCCCGCGTCGATGGCGAGACGAGGCCCGACTGGTCGTGCGGCTACGGCTTCTCCTTCTGGCAGGCCCGCCACGGCTATCGCGGCGACGGTGCCTACGGCCAGTTCGTCGTCGTCCTGCCCGAGCAGGACACGGCGATCGCCATCACGGCCGACAGCGAGGAGATGCAGCGGATCCTCGACCTGCTCTGGGAGCACGTCCTCCCGGCCGTGTCGGACGGCGCGTCCGGCGACCCCGCGGCGGACGCGGCGCTCACCGGTCGG
>JBDIAL010000264.1:0-4854 GCA_039812405.1 Nostocoides sp. | reverse complement strand
CCCTCGCCAACGGCCTGCAGATCCGGCAGGTCCGGGTGCCGATGGGGGTCGTCGGGATGATCTACGAGGCGCGCCCCAACGTGACCGTCGACGCGGCCGGTCTCGGCCTGAAGAGCGGCAACGCGGTCATCCTGCGGGGCGGCTCGTCGGCGGCGGCGACCAACCGGGCGCTCGTCCGGGTCCTGCGGGACGCGCTGAGGGCGCAGGGGATCCCGGAGGACGCCGTGAGCCTGCTCGACGGCGGCGGGCGGGAGGCCGCCCGGGCGCTCATGACGGCCCGGGGTCTCGTCGACCTCCTCATCCCGCGGGGCGGCGCCGGCCTCATCCAGTCGGTCGTCACCGAGTCGACCGTCCCCGTCATCGAGACAGGGGTCGGGATCTGCCACGTCTACGTCGACGCGGCGGCCGACCTCGCCATGGCGCTCGCCATCGCGACGAACGCCAAGACCCACCGACCCAGCGTGTGCAACGCGGCCGAGACGCTGCTCGTCCACCGGTCCGTCGCCGCCGACCTCGTGCCCGCGGCGGCGGCCGAGCTGACCGGTCGGGGCGTGACCCTCCACGCCGACCCGACGGCCCGCCGGTATGCCGCGGAGGCCGGCATCGAGACCGTCCCCCTCGCCGAGGGCGACGTCGACACCGAGTGGCTCGCCCTGGAGATGAGCCTCGTCGTCGTCGACGACCTCGACGCCGCGCTGGCCCACGTGCGCGCCCACGGCACCGGGCATACCGAGGCCATCGTCACCGAGGACCGGGCCGCGGCCCGGCGCTGGACGAGCGAGGTCGACGCGGCGGCCGTCATGGTCAACGCCTCGACGCGGTTCACCGACGGCGGCGAGCTGGGGTTCGGGGCCGAGATCGGCATCTCGACCCAGAAGCTCCATGCCCGCGGCCCGATGGGCCTGTCCGAGCTCACGTCGACCAAGTGGGTCATCGAGGGCGACGGCCAGATCCGCGCCTGACAGCCCCGCCCGCGCCTGACAGGCCCGCCCGCACCTGTCGGGCTCGCCCGGGCCTTTATCGGGTTCCACCACAAAGGGTCACCTCACCCGACATGCTTTCCCCCGCGAGGTGCCCGTTTCTCGTGGAACCCGATAAAGGGCCAGGGGGGCAGGGGCAGGCCCGGAGGAGCCGGTATGCCAGACCCGTCACCCGCACCTGTCGCCCGTCGCGTCACCTGTCGCCCGTCGGAGGGTCGGGTGCGGGTATGCCGGCGCCACGGGTCTGAGAGGATGGCCCCTCGTGGAAGGAATGGAGGTCCGCAAGCTCGTCGAGCTCGAGCAGCGCCACTGGTGGTACCGGGAGCGTCGTCGGCTCATCCGACGGGCTATCAGAGGGCTCCCTCCCGGCCGGGCCCTCGACATCGGTGCGGCAGGGGGCGGCAACACCCGGGTCCTCGCCGAGCACGGCTGGGACGCCGTGGCGCTCGAGTACGGCCCCGAGGGCGCCGAGGTGGCGCACGAACGGGGCCTGGAGACGCTGCGCGGCGACGCGACGGCCCTCCCCGTCGCGGACGGCAGCCTCGACCTCGTCGTCGCCTTCGACGTGCTCGAGCACATCGTCGAGGACGACCTCGCCGCGGCCGAGATCCACCGGGCCCTGCGACCCGGAGGGACCCTGCTCGTCGCCGTGCCGTGCGACCCGAGGCTGTGGTCGGCACACGACGAGGCGGTCGACCACGTCCGCCGTTACACCCGTGAGACGCTCGGCGACCTGCTGACCGGCGCCGGGTTCGTCGTCGACGCGATGCTGTCGTGGAACGTCCTGCTCCGCCCCGTCGTCGCCCTGCGCCGCCGGACGACGACGGGGAGCGACCTCGACGACGTCCACCCGGTCGTGAACCTCGGGCTGCGCTGCGTCATCACGGCCGAGCGCTACCTGCCGGTCACCGGTCTGCCGGGTGTGTCCCTGCTCGTGCGGGCGCGTCGGGCCTGACCGCGTCCGGACCCTCCGGCGCCGGCTCGGCGCCCGACGGGCCCCCGGGCGTGCCCGACGGGCCCCGGGGTGTGGCCTCGGACGTGCCGGCGGCAGCCTCGAGCGAGTCGTAGGCGATGTAGTAGGCCGGTCGGGCCTGCAGGGCGGAGTACGTCCGGCCGACGTACTCGCCGAGGATGCCCAGGCAGAGCAGCTGGAGCGCCCCCATGCCGGCGACGACGGCGACCGTCGAGGTCCACCCGGGGGTGGTGAGGTCGAGGAGCCGGCTGACGACGGCATACACGACGACGAGCAGCGCGGCGACCCCGCCGGCCAGCCCGAGCCAGGTCGCCGCCCGCAGCGGCGCGATGGAGAAGCCGGTCACGCTGTCGAGGGAGAGACGGAGCATCGTCGCGAGGGGGTACTTCGAGCGGCCGGCGGCCCGGGAGGCGCGGGTGTAGCCGACCGAGGAGGACGGGAACCCGAGCGCGGGGACGACGAAGCGGAGCACCCGGCCGTGCTCGGGCAGGGCGTTGACGGCGTCGACCGTCGCCCGCGACATGAGCCGGTAGTCCCCGGCGTCGGTGTGGGCGTCGATGCCCGAGAGGCGGCGCTGCAGGTGGTAGAAGGCCCGGGCGCTCAGCCGCTTGAAGGCCGTGTCGCTCGACCGGTCCTCCCGGACCCCGTAGACGACGTCGACGCCCTCGGCCCGGGCGACCCGGAGCATCTCGGCGATGGTCTCCGGCGGGTCCTGCAGGTCGGCGTCGAGGGTCACGACATAGTCGCCCCGGGACCGGGCCAGCCCGGCGCTGATCGCGGCCTGGTGACCGGCGTTGGCCCGGAGGCGGACGACCCGCAGCTCGGGCCAGTCCCGGACGAGCCGCTGGAGCAGCACGGGGGTCGCGTCGCGGCTCCCGTCGTCGACGGCGACGACCTCGTAGGGCGTGCCGAGCCCGTCGGCCACCGGGCGCAGCCGCTCGACGAGGAGCGGCAGGACGGCCTCCTCGTTGAACATCGGGACGACGATGCTGATCCCGGGCCGCATGCCCCAACCCTAGGCTGCGCGTCGGCCGGGGACGGGAGCCCGGGGGTGTGCGCCGGCTCCCCGATGCGAGAGGGCCCCCCGAGGTATGAGATCGGGGGGCCCTCGGCGTCCACCGGGCCGAGGCCTGGTGCTCACCGGGGTGGACTGCTCCCGTCGGCCCCGAGGGGTCCTCCGGCCCAGCGACGGTGGGGGACGAGCGTCGGGTGGAACCCTCCGCCGGTGTCCCGCAGTCCAGGCACCGTGGGTCTCGGGGGTGGACCGCGTCGTCGCACGCGATGCGTCGTAGGAGTCCCTCGACGCCCTTCCTCCGGTGCGACCTCGTGGCCGGCTCCGGCGGTCGGCTCTCCCGTTTTCCGGTGGTGCCTGCCTCCTGCGGTGCCGTCGACCGGTCTCCTGGCCGGGACTCCGCTGAAGTGCGTACTGAGAGTTCTACTCGCCACCCCGGGGTCCCGCAACGGGAGGTCGGGACCCTCCGGCCCGGGTCCGGCCGTCCACCGCCGGCGCACAGGGTCGTCCACAAGGGGCCGTGGGCGCGTCCGGGGTTGTGCACAGGGCCCTGTGCACGGGACGGTGGACAACGGGGGCGGTCGGGGCCCGAAGCGTCTCGTATGCTGAGACGGAACGTGTCCGCGACACGCGACGGCACGGCATACGGATCGGCGGGTACGCTGAGGGCCATGACGACGCTTGTCCACCTCGTGTCCGAGGGCGAGGCCGCCCAGCGCGAGCTGCCGATGAACCCCTGGACCTACGGCGTGATCGCCATCGCCCTGTTCGGACTGGGTCTGCTCGTCCTCTGGTCCTTCCGCGGGACGGCCAACAAGATCCGCGACACGGGGGAGGCGCACGACTTCGGCTCCGGTCACGGGCCCGGCCACGGGGCGTCCTCCTCCGGGCACCACTGAGCCCTCCGCCCTATGCGTCTCGGGGTCATGGGCGGCACGTTCGACCCCATCCACCATGGCCACCTCGTCGCCGCGAGCGAGGTCCAGAACCGCTTCGGGCTCGACGAGGTCGTCTTCGTCCCCACGGGCCGGCCGTGGCAGAAGGCCGGTGAGGTGGTCAGCCCGGCCGAGCACCGCTACCTCATGACCGTCATCGCGACGGCCTCCAACCCGCGCTTCACGGTGAGCCGGGTCGACATCGACCGCAGCGGGGCGACCTACACGATCGACACCCTGCGTGACCTGCTCGAGGAGCGTCCCGGCGACGAGCTCTTCTTCATCACCGGTGCCGACGCGCTCGCCGAGATCCTCTCCTGGAAGGACGCCGACCGGCTGTGGGACCTCGCCCACTTCATCGGGGTCACCCGGCCCGGGCACGTCCTGTCGGACAAGGGGCTCCCGGAGGACCGGGTCACCCTCATGGAGGTCCCCGCGATGGCGATCAGCTCGACCGACTGCCGCGCCCGGGTCCAGGAGGGTCACCCCGTCTGGTATCTCGTGCCCGACGGGGTCGTCCAGTACATCAGCAAGTACGGCCTGTATGCGACGCCGCCCGCCCTGGTGGCGCCTGCGGGACCGCAGGGGGTCCGGCCGTCCCTGCTGCCGGAGAAGGAGACCAGTGCCAGCCACTGACCGATCCATCGAGCTCACCCGCGCCGCCGCCGCCGCGGCGGACGACAAGAAGGCACTCACCGTCGTCGCCGTCGACGTGAGCGAGCGGCTGCCGCTCGCCGACGTGTTCCTCATCGTCTCCGCGGCCAACGAGCGGCAGGTCGGCGCCATCGTCGACGCCGTCGAGGAGGCTATGCGCCGCCTCGACACCCGGCCGCTGCGGCGGGAGGGGGAGCGGGAGGGGCGCTGGGTGCTCATCGACTTCGGCGACGTCGTCGTCCACGTCCAGCACGAGGACGAGCACCACTTCTACGACCTCGAGCGGCTCTGGCGCGACTG
>JBDIAL010000263.1:0-4919 GCA_039812405.1 Nostocoides sp. | reverse complement strand
CCCTCCCCCCCCCCCCCCCCCCCCCTCCCGCCCACCGCCCCCCCCCCTCCCTCGCGCTGCCCCCCCTCCTCCCGGCTGCAGCCCCGCCTCGTCCTGCCTGCCCCCCCCGGGGACCTTTATCGGGTTCCACCACAAAGGGGCATCTCACCCGACAACGCTTCCCCCGCGAGGTGACCGTTTGTCGGGTGAGATCCGACAGCTGCCGTATGCCGCCGGGGCAGGTCGCCCCAGCGCCGCCAGTCCCCCGCCACGGTCGTCTGCCCAGGCCCCGCCCCGCATACGACATCCGCGCCCCTCTGCACCCGCGAGGCGCGTCCCCGCCCCGTCTGCACCCCGCGAGGAGGCACACATACGGATCACCACACCTCACCCGACAAAGAGGCACCTCGCGGGGGAAGCGTTGTCGGGTGAGGTGTCCCTTTGTCGCGCGAGGTGCCTCCGCGCTTCGTCCGCACCTGCGAGCCAGCGTGCATACGGCATCTGTCCGGACCTCACCCGACAAACGGTCACCTCGCGGGGGAAGCGTTGTCGGGTGAGGTGTCCCTTTGTCGTGGAACCCGATAAAGGTCACGAGGGCGAGGGTCAGGATGTCACGGGGGTGAGGGGTCAGGATGAGGTGGGGGCAGGGCAGGATGGAGAGATGAGCGAGGAGAACGAGGAGCAGCAGGGGGTCCCGATCACGGTGACGAGCGACGGCGAGCGCGTCGTCGTCGTGACGCCGCACGGCATGGGCATCGCCCCCCATGGCGGCGACCACACCGACGTGCCGGGGACGGGTGACCCGTCGGGCGGTGACCCGCACGAGCACCCGGGTCGGCGGGAGAACTCGCCGGCCGATCTCGTCGAGCAGCCGGCGAAGGTCATGCGGATCGGCTCGATGATCAAGCAGCTGCTCGAGGAGGTCCGCAACGCCCCGCTCGACGACAAGGGCCGGGCCCGTCTCGCCGAGATCCACGAGCGCTCGATCGCCGAGCTCAAGGACGGTCTGGCGCCCGAGCTCGTCGAGGAGCTCGACCGCATCGCACTGCCGTTCAAGGACGAGGCCCCGAGCGACGCCGAGCTGCGGATCGCCCAGGCCCAGCTCGTCGGCTGGCTCGAGGGCCTCTTCCACGGCATCCAGACCGCTCTCGTCGCCCAGCAGATGGCGGCCCAGGCCCAGCTGCAGGAGATGCGCCGGGCGCTGCCCATGGGGCCGCACGTCATCCCCAGTCACGGCGGCCCCGGGGAGGCCGGCGACACCGTGGTCCCCGGCCAGCCGGGTACTACGGTCCACCCTGCACCCCGGCCCAGCGACCGCGGCGAGGGCACCGGGCAGTACCTGTAGCAAGCCCGCCGCGACCCGCACGACGAGCCTGCCGGAAATCACACGGCGAGCCCGCCGCGACCCGCACGGCGAGGGCACCGGGCAGTACCTGTAGCAAGCCCGCCGCGACCCGCACGACGAGCCTGCCGGAAATCACACGGCGAGCCCGCCGCGACCCGCACGGCGAGGGCACCGGGCAGTACCTGGAGCAAGCCCACCGGGACCCGCATGGCGGGCGCAGCCGCTCGGCGCAACCGCTCCAGGCCGTCATCAATCGATGGCCGGGAGGCACCGGGTCGATCAGTCGATGGCCGGGAGCACCAAAGTCGATCAGTCGGTGGCCGGGAGCACCGGGTCGCGGGACAGCCGGGGGAGGGCGGAGAGCCAGGCATACAGGGCGGCGAGGACGCCGATGGACACGATGCCGACGAGCGCCGGGCGCAGCCCGACCCACGTCGCGGCGAGCCCGGCGAGGGTCGCGCCGGCCGACCACCCGAGGCCCCAGGACAGGACCCGGCCGGCTGTGTTGACCCGGCCCTGGAGCGCGTCGGGCGTCACCTGCTGCCGGTAGGAGATCGAGTTCATGAGGACGAGCTGGTAGGCGACCCCCCAGACGACCATGACCGCCGTCGCGACCCACCACCGGGACTGGAGGACGACGACCAGCCCGGCCGCCCCCGACACGGGGATGGCGAGCAGCGTGATGCGCAGGGTCGTCATCCGGCGCAGCAGCCACGGCGTGATCCCGGCGGCGATCATGCCGCCGATCCCCCACACCGACAGCAGGAGCCCGAACCGCCATCCGCTCGTGCCGATGTGGAGGAGCCGGTCGGCGAACGGCACCGCCAGCGCCATGAAGCCCGCACCAGAGACCGACTGGAGCGTCCCGACGAGCGTCTGCCCGCGCACCCCGGCATGCCGCCACAGCCAGCTCAGTCCCTCCCTGACCTCGCCGACCACCGCGGAGGGACGGAACGGCGGCAGGTCGTGCCGGGGCACCGACAGCGGACGGACGATGGCGAGCACGAGGCAGGCGGACCCGGCATACGAGACGGCGTCGACGAGGAGCAGGTCGGCCGGGTGGAGCACGGCGAGCACCGCGCCGACCGCCATGGGCACGCCGAGGTCGAGGATCCCGCCGAAGCCCCAGATCGCGGCGTTCGCCTCGCCGACCCGGTCGCGGCCGACGAGCAGGGGGAGGGCACCGAAGTTCGCGCCGTCGAAGAAGGCGAACACCGCCTGGGACACGAAGCCGACGAGGAGCGCCTGGGTGACGGTCAGCACCCCGAGCCACCAGGCGACCGGCACCGAGAGGAGGACCGCGGCGTTGACCGCGTCGGCGGTCACCATGACGCGGCGCCGGTTCAGCCGGTCGGCGAGGGCACCAGCGAACAGGCCGAAGACGAGGTACGGCAGTCCCTCGAGCGCGGAGGTGAGGGCGGTGAGCCCCGGCGACCCGCTGATCCGGTAGACGAGCACCGGCATGGCGACCGCGGTGACGAGCGACCCGGCGACGGAGACCTGTCGAGCGGTCCAGTAGCGCCGGAAGTCCGCGTCGCTGCGCAACGGCCGCCGGTATGCCGCACCCTCGGTCACGCGGTCGCGTCGGCTGCCGCTCGGCCGGCGACCCGGCCGGAGAAGAGGCACCCGCCGAGGAAGGTGCCCTCGAGCGCCCGGTAGCCGTGCACCCCGCCGCCGCCGAAGCCGGCGGCCTCGCCCGCGGCATACAGCCCCGGCAGCGGGGACCCCGAGCCGTCGAGGACCCGCCCGGACAGGTCGGTGTGCAGCCCGCCGAGGGTCTTGCGGGTGAGGACGCGCAGCCGGACCGCGACGAGCGGCCCGTGCGCGGGGTCGAGGATGCGGTGCGGCGGATAGGCCCGCTTGGTCACCCGGTCGCCGACATAGGACCGGGCCTCGTGGATCGCGGCGAGCTGGGCGTCCTTGCCGTAGGGGTTGGCCACCTGCCGGTCGCGCTCGACGACGACCCGCTCCACGGCGTCCGCCTCGAGGAGCGGCTCGCCGACGAGGTCGTTCATCGCCCGGACGAGGTCGGCGACGCGGCCCGCCCGGAGGAAGTCGACGCCGTGGTCGAGGAACGCCCGGACCGTCGGGTAGACCGCGGTGCGCGGTCGCCGCAGGACGTCGCGGACCGAGCGGTCGGTGAGGTCGGGGTTCTGCTCCGACCCGGAGAGGGTGAACTCCTTGCCGACGATCGCCTCGTTGGCGAGGAACCACGAGTGGTCGTGGCCGGTATGCCGCAGGTGGTCGAGCGTGCCCAGCGTGTCGAACCCCGGGAACAGCGGCGCGGGCAGCCGTCGCCCCAGGGCGTCCAGCCACAGCGGCGACGGGCCGGACAGGATCCGGATGGCGTGACCGGGCCAGATGGGGTCCCAGTTGCGCACCCCCTCGACGTAGTGCCACATCCGGTCCCTGTTGACGACCGCGGCACCGGCGGACTCGCAGACGGCGAGCATCCGGCCGTCGACGTGGGCGGGCACGCCGGTCAGCAGGTCCTCCGGCGGGGTGCCGAGCCGCGCGGGCCAGCAGGCGCGGACCAGGTCGTGGTTGGCCCCGATGCCGCCGGAGGTCACCACGACGGCCTGGGCCGTGAGCTCGACGTCGCCGATCACCTCGCGGCTCGAGGGCCGTCCGCGCGGCGCCGGGTCGGGGGCGAGGAGCGCACCCCGCACCCCGGTGACGGTGCCGTCGCGCACGAGCAGGCCGTCGACGCGGTGGCGGGGGCGGTGGACGATCCGCCCGGTCGCGAGATGGGCCCGGACCCGCCGCTCGAAGGGCTCGACGACACCCGGCCCGGTGCCCCAGGTCACGTGGAAGCGGGGGACGGAGTTGCCGTGCCCGCCAGCCCGGCCGTCGCCGCGCTCGGCCCAGCCGACGACGGGGAACCAGCGCATGCCCATCTCGTGCAGCCACGCCCGCTTCTCCCCGGCGGCGAAGTCGACGTAGGCCCGCGCCCACTGCCGGCCCCAGTGGTCCGGACCGGGGCGGCCGTCGGCGTCGGTCAGCCGGTCCCACCCGGCGGTCCCCTCCCAGTCCTGCCAGGCGAGCTCGACGGAGTCCCGGATCCGCAGCCGGCGCTGCTCGGGGCTGTCGACGAGGAAGAGCCCGCCGAAGCTCCAGAAGGCCTGCCCCCCGAGGTTGGCGGCGCTCTCCTGGTCCAGGAGCAGGACGCGGCGGCCCGCGTCGGCGAGCTCGGCGGATGCCACGAGCCCCGCGAGGCCGTGTCCCACGACGATGACGTCGGCATCCATGGACAGGACGCTACCCGTCGCCTCCGACACCGAGGCGGACGAGGCACAGACCCGGCTCGACGAAGGGCGTGAGGGAGTCGAGGGACATCCGGGCACCGACGCCGTCCAGGACGCCCTGGACGAGCCCGGCGTGCAGCCCGCAGACGATGTCCGGGTGCGCGCGGGCGGACTCGGCGAAGGGGCAGTGCCGCAGCCGCACCACCGCGCCGTCACCGGTCTGCTCGGTCTGTGGGTCGAACCCCACGGCCGCGAGGACGGTATGCAGCCGGTCGAGGGCCGCCGTGCGCGTCCGCGCCGGACGGGCGCCCCTGACGGCCCCCTCGCCCCAGGCGCGCCCGGCCGCCCGG
>JBDIAL010000262.1:0-4969 GCA_039812405.1 Nostocoides sp. | reverse complement strand
AGACGACGGCGACGGCCATGGCCGAGCGCAGCGCCTTCGGCGCGACGCTGTCGGCCACGCTGACCTCCCCCGACGCGCCCCTCGTGCGGGCCCGGCGCACCGTCACCGTCGCCGGGCTCGGGGACACCCTCGACGGGCTCTGGCTCGTCCGGTCGGTCCGGCACACCGTGACCCCCGGTGGCCACACCCAGGCGCTCGGCCTCGTCCGCAACGCCCTCGGCGTGTCGCCGGGAGCCGGCGGACTGGGCGGCCTCGCCGGGGCCGTGGCCGGGGCCGCTGCATCCCTCGGAGCCTCGCTGTGAGCCCGCTCCAGCTCGGCGGGATCGGCACCGGCACCGGCGCCGGGACCGCGCACACCCTCTACCACGGGCTCTTCCCCGGGGTCGTCTCGGACAACGACGACCCGGAGGGCAAGTGCCGGGTGCGGGTCACGGTGCCCGAGGTCCTCGTCGACGGCGACAGCGGGTGGTGCCAGCCCGCGCTGCCCTACACCGGGGACGGCGCCGGGCTCGCCGTCGTGCCGCCCGTCGGTACCCAGGTGTGGGTGCAGTGGCCGGGGGGCGACCTGTCGGCCCCGCCGGTCTGGAGCGGCGGGAGCTACAGCGCCGGCCAGGGCGTGAGCGGGGCGGGCCCGGGCACCCTCATCGTCCTCACCCCGGGCGGCCACCGGATCGAGCTGTCCGACGACAGCTCCGCGGTCACCATCACCTCCTCCCAGGGCCCGGTCGTCACCCTCGACGGCTCCGGGGTCTCCGTCGACAACGGCCAGGGCGCGACGATCGTCATGCAGGGGTCCTCGGTCAACGTCAACGACGGCGCGCTGGTGGTGCAGTGATGCCCGGCTACGTCCTGACCTCCGCGACGACCGCGATGTGCCCGCACGGGGGCCAGGTCAGCTGGGTGCCCTCCCAGTCACGCGTCCTCGTCGACCAGTCGCCGGTCCTCCTGGCCAGCGACCAGGCCACCATCGCGGGCTGCCCGTTCAACGTCTCGGGCGCCCCGAGCCCGTGCCTGACCATCCAGTGGCAGCTGCCCTCGACCCGGGTCACCGTCCAGGGCACGCCGGTGCTGCTCAGCACGAGCGTCGGGCTGTGCCAGGCGGCGACCCAGGCACCGCAGGGCCCGGTGCAGCTCGCGGTCTACCAGCAGCGGGTGCAGGCGACATGACGACCTTCCCGCAGCAGCCGTGGCGGATCGGTCCCAACCGGCGCCTGGCCACCCGTGCGCCGCTGGACCACCTCGACGACCTCGTCCGGATCGTCGTGCTCACCGGCCCCGGGGAGCGGCTGCACCAGCCGGGGTTCGGCTCGGGACTCGGGGCGTCGACGCTCTTCGAGCCCCTGTCGGCCGACCTCGCCGGCACGGTCCAGGCCCGGGCCCGGGGCAGCCTCACCGCCGCCCTCGGCGACCGCATCGACGTCGTCGACGTCACGGTGGCGGTGGCCGACACGACGGTCACGGCCACGATCACCTACCGGCCCAAGCCGGCCGGGGAGTCCCGCAGTGTCAGCCTCACCCTCCCGGCGGCGGCGCTATGAGGACGCTCGCGACGACGGCAGCCCGGGCGGAGGCGGCCCGGTGACCAGCACGGCATACGACGCCTGGACCCTGCCGGAGGAGCCGACGGCCAGCGCGGTGCGGCGCCCCGAGGCCCTCTTCGAGAGCAGCACGGTCATCGGGCTGCGGGCGGCGTCGGCGACGACGTCGGGGGCGGTCCGCACGGTGTCGGTCTGGCTGTATGCCGACCCGCAGGCGGGGCTCGTGGCGCCCGCGCTGTGGTCGTTCGAGGGCCTCCCCACGGTGACCGTCGTCGCGCCCGGGACGATCGTCGCGGCCGGGACCGACGTCGACGGCAACCCGGTGCCGGCGCACCTCGACCTGCCGGTCGTCGCCGACGGGGGCGGCCTGCCGGGGCTCGCGCCCTACCGGCTCGGCGTCGACCCCGTGGGGCTCGGGGCGCTCGGGCTGGCCCTCGACCCGCTGCGCCGATTCCTGCCGGTGCGACTCCGGCCGGAGTGCGGCGAGGTGCCCGACTGCATCACCGTCCCCGACCCGCCCGCGCCGCTCACCGCGCCCGACTACGACACGACGGCCCGCGACTACACCGCACTGCGCGCCATGCTCGTCGAGCGGCTCGGGGCCCTCCAGCCCGGCTACGACACCTCGACCGCGGACCTGACGATCACCCTCGTCGAGTTGATGGCCCACCTCGGCGACCTGCTGGCCTACCGCCAGGACCGGATGTCCACCGAGTCCTGGCTCGGCACCGCCCGGCGGCGCGCCTCGGTGACCCGGCACGCCCGGCTCGTCGACTTCCCCGTGCCGCCGGCCACGAGCGCCGCGACCGTCGTCCAGGTCCTCGTGCCGCATCCCGACCTCACGGCGACCGACGCCGCCGCGGTCGTCGAGCCGGGGGACGTCGCGACCGACGCCGTCGGCAACCCCGACACGGCGCCGGACGCCGACCACTTCACGCTCGAGCTCGCCGCGCCGGCCACCGTGCGGGCCTCGCAGGCCGAGGTGGCCCTCCACGACTGGGGCGAGGTCGATGCCGTCCTCCCCGTCGGCGCGACGAGCGCCGTCCTCGTCCGGCCCCCCGCGGCGGACGGCCTGGCCGTCGCGGACTGGCTCCCCGTCGGCTCCCTGCTCGGCCTCGAGGTCGTCGACCCCGGGCCGCCGGGTGCCCAGTCCGCGTGGGCCACCCGGGTCCGGCCGTGGCCCCCCGACGACGGGAGCGGCGGACAGACCCGGACGCCGTTGGCCAGCTACCCCGCCCAGGTCGTCACGGTGACGCACGTCGTGGAGATGACCGACCCGCTCGCCCCCGGACTGCCGCTCGTCCGGGTCTTCTGGGACGTCGTCGACGCCCTGACCGACGAGGTCCCGGTCAGCGTGACGACAGCCGACGGCACGCCCCGCGTCGCCGTCGCACGGCTCGCCCTGTTCCCCGCCCACCACGGACTGCCCGTCGACGGCGTCGCGGCCCTCCAGCCCCACGACCGGCTCACCGGCGACACCCCCGACCCGGGCGTCGTGGCGGTGGCCGACTACTGGCTCGTCCGGGCCGCCGGGGCGGGTCTGTCCTGCGCGCCGGGCGGCCGGCCCTGGCAGCTCGACACCCGGGTCCTCCTGCCGAGCGGCGTCGCGGTGGAGGCGACACGGGTGACCAGCCTGCTCCGCGCGCCGACCGACGGCTTCTCGGTCGTCGTTGACCACGACGACGACGACCCACCGCTGCTCCGTTTCGAGACGGGCGTCCTCGGCGTGGCGCCCCCGGCGGGCAGCGCCGTCACGGTCCGCTACCAGGTGGGCGCCGGCCCGGCCGGCAACATCGCGCCGGGCACGCTGACCCGGCTCGTGCGCACGACCACCGCGGCCGGCCTGCCGCTGCTCTGGACGGACGCGGTCCCCGGCGCCACCGCCCGCAACCTCACCCCGGGGTCCGGCGGTGCGGTCGCCGCCGACCTCGACGCGGTCCGCCGCGACGCACCCCAGGCGTATGCCGCGGAGTCGCGCCGGGCTGTCCTCGTCAGCGACCTGCCGCCCTTCGCGATGTCCGTCGCCGGCGTGGAACGCGCTGCCGCCCAACGGGACTGGTCGGGATCCTGGCCGGTCGGGGTGGTCGTCGTCGAGACGACGACGGACACCGCGGACCCCGACGTCGACGCCGCCGTGGGGCAGGTCGTCGACGCCGTCCGGATGGCCGGCACCGAGGTCGTCCCGGTCCCGGCGACGCCGGTCGGGCTGCTCATCGCGCTGACCGTCTGCCTCACCCCGTCGACCGACTCCGCGACGGCGCGGCTGCTCATCCTCGCGACGCTGCGCCCCGGCCGCCCCGGGGCCGTCTTCGCGCCCGACTCGCACACCCTCGGGTCGTCGGTCTACCTCTCGACGGTGATCTCGGCCGTCGCGGCGGTGCCCGGGGTCGACGCCGTGCGGGTCACCGAGGCCCGCCGTCTCTCCGACCCGCCGGGAGGCAACGCCACCGTCCTCACCATGGCCCCGGACGAGATCGCCGTGTGCGACGACGACGCGTCGGCGCCCGCCCGGGGCCGCATCGAGCTGACCATCGAGGGGGGACGATGAGCCTGCCCCGCCCGCGCGACCTGACGCCCCGGCCCGCCCCGGCACCGGGCCAGACCCACCTGCGCCGACGCCTCGCCGACCGGCTCGACCTGCGCGACGCCCTCCTCGCGGCGCTCGCCGAGGTGACCGAGCCGGACGGCTCGAGCCTCGGGTCCCGTCTCGACGTGGCGGGCGACCCGACCGTCGTCCTCGTCGCGGAGCTGTGGTCCCGCGTCGCCGACTCGGTCGCGGCATACACGGAGCTGGCGGCCGGGGAGCGCTATCTCGGCACCGCGCAGGACTGGACCGACCTGCGCCGGACGACCGACCTGCTCGGGCACCGCCCCACCCAGCGCGCCGCGGCGCACGGGTGGATCCGCTGCACGACCGACACGGGGAGCAGCCCCCTCGTGCCGGCGGGCACGAGGGTCCAGGCGCCCGGGACGGCCCTGCGCGCCGCGCAGCCCTTCGAGGTCGTCCAGGACACCCAGCTGCGGGCCGACTGGGCCACCCTGACGGTCACCGCCGTGCCGAGCCCGCAGGTGCCTCCCGGGCCCTCGCTCCGGCTGCTGCAGGACCCCGGCTGGCGTCCCTCCGACCGGGTGCTCCTCGTGGCGGAGCGGCCCGCGGTGTACGTCACCGAGCCGGTGTCGTGGGGGGACTGGCTCAGCTGGATCGCGCGCTACTTCTACGGCGCCGCGGCCGACGCCTCGGTCGTCGGCACCGTCTCGGTGACCGCCCGGGCGGACGACCTCGGCGCCTACCTCTTCACGATGGACCGCCCGCTCACCGACCTCCTCGCGGTCGCCTCCGGGACGACCTACGCCGCATACCGGATCCGCTCCACCCTCCAGCTGGCCCGCCGGCTCGAGCTGCTCTCCTACGTCGACGCGAGCAACAACGC
>JBDIAL010000261.1:0-5030 GCA_039812405.1 Nostocoides sp. | reverse complement strand
GAGGCTCCGGGGGTGCCGGGGGCCGTCCGGGCACCCGGGCGGCCGGCGTCGCGCTCGCGGCTGCGGTGCTCCGGTGGGGTCGGGGTCGTCCGTCGGGACGTCACGGCTGGGAGCTCACCTCGACGTCTGGCGCGTGCCGGTGGCCGGGGTCGACGGCTTGGCCGAGGTCCCCGTCGTCTGCCCGTGCCGACCGGCGGCCGCCTTGTCGGCGGCGGCCTGCTCCTCCTCGGCCTTCTGGAGGTCCTTGACGCCGGGGTCGCTGGACCGCGTCGGCTGGGTGGTGCGCGTCGTGATCGTCGAGGCCGGCGTCGCGCCGGACGCCTTCGTCGCGACGATGGTCTCGATCGTCGTCGTCCGCTTCGCCGAGTCGACGGTCGTGCGGACCGTGCGGGTGACGTTCGGGTCGGTGGGGTCGGGGGTCATGACAGTCGTCACGACGACGGTGTCGTGGGTCTTGGAGTCGACGCTCGTCGCCACCGTCTGCACCACTCCGTTCTCCTTCGGTGTGACGACGGTGGTCGTCGTCACCGAGCCCTTCGTCGTCACCGTCGTCTTCGCCTCCGGCGGGTAGACCGGCGTCGGCGACGTGATCACCGTAAAGCCCGGCACCCGCTGGGCCGCCCGCGCCACGCCGAGCACCTTGCCGTCGGCGAGGTCGAGGAAGGCGGCCGTCGTCGAGGGCACCATCCCGAGCTTGAGCGCGCGCTGGGCCAGGGCGGCCGGGGCGCTCTGCGCGTCGATGGCGGCGGACAGCCCGTCCTGCTGGTCGGTGAGGTCCCCGGACCGGGTCTGGAGGTCGTCGAGGACGAAGGAGCCCTTGGCCATCGAGGCGTTGAGGAGGAGGACGAGGAGGAACCCGCCGACGAGGAGGGCGAGGCAGATCGCCGCGAAGACCCCGCCCCGCGGCCGGTCGACGGTGCCCCGGATGACGCGCAGGGCGCGCCGCTGCGGTGCCGGCATGCGCTGGGGGCGTGGTGCGAGGCGGGCCCCTGCCGTCATCTGGCTCATCGCGTGGTTCCCTTCGTCGGGCGGGTGCGTTCGACGGCCCGGAGGCGGACCGAGGCGGATCGGGGGTTCGCGGCGACCTCGGCATCCGAGGGACGCTCGGCGCCGCGGGTGAGCAGCCGCAGGTATGCCGCGTGCTCGGGCAGGTCGACGGGCAGGCCGGGCGGGGTCGTGCTCGTCGCGCCGGCGGTGAAGGCCCGCTTGGTGATGCGGTCCTCCAGGGAGTGGTAGGCGAGGACGGCGAGCCGGCCCCCGACGGCGAGGCGGTCGACGGCCGTCCCGATCGCGCGACGCCAGGCCCCCAGCTCGTCGTTGACCTCGATGCGCAGGGCCTGGAAGGTCCGCTTGGCGGGGTTTCCTCCGGTGCGCTGGCTCGCCGCCGGGACGGTCCGGCGGAGCAGCTCGACGAGCCGCGCCGAGGTCGTGAAGGGCTCGCGCGCCCGCTCGGCGACGACCGCCCGGGCGACCCGCCGCGCGAACCGCTCCTCGCCGTAGTCCCGCAGGACCCGCTCGAGGTCGGGCTCGGCATACGAGTTGAGGACGTCGGCCGCGGTGATCCCGGCGCCCTGGTCCATCCGCATGTCGAGGGGGGCGTCCTTGGCGTAGGCGAAGCCCCGGTCGGTCGCGTCGAGCTGGAGGGAGGACACCCCGAGGTCGAAGAGCCCGGCGTCGTAGGTGGGGTGGCCGAGGTCGTCGAGGACGTCCCCCAGCTCGTCGTAGACGGCGTGGGCGAGACGGATCCGGTCGGCGTGGGCCGCGAGACGCTCCCCGGCGAGGGCGAGCGCCTCCTCGTCGCGGTCGATCCCCACGACGACGACGCCGGGGAAGCGCTCGAGGACCGCCTCGGCGTGGCCTCCCATCCCGAGCGTCCCGTCGACGTAGACGGCCCCCGGCCGGGCCAGGGCCGGGGCGAGGAGGTCGACGACCCGGTCGCGCAGCACGGGGACGTGCCGCTCGGCGGCCGTTCCACGTGAGGTCATCGGGGTGCTCCTGCGGCTCGTCGGTCCGGATAGTCGGGAGGGGTTGGGATGGGGTGTCTCGGTCGGTGGGGGGCGGTGGAGGAGGTGGTCGCCCCTGCCGGCGGGTCCCCATCCGCCGCGGCCCGGCCCGGGGGAAGTCGGGTCGGAACGAGCGGCTGGAGGCCGGTCGGCAGGCGCGTCAGAAGAGTCCGGGGACGACCTCCTCGGACTGCTCGGAGTAGCTCTCCTCGTTGGCGGCGAGGTACTCCCCCCACCGGGTGGTGTCCCAGAGCTCGAGGCGTGAGCCCTGGCCGATGACGGTGCAGTCGCGGGTCAGCCCGGCGTACTGCCGCAGCACCGCGGGGATCGTGATCCGGCCCTGCTTGTCCGGGATCTCGTCGGAGGCGCCGGAGAGGAAGACCCGGATGTGGTCGCGGGCCCTCTTGCTCGTCACGGGGGCGGCCTGCATCCGCTCGGTGAGCGCGACGAACTCGTCCATCGGGAAGACGAGGAGGCAGCGCTCCTGGCCCCGGGTCACGACGAGGCCGGAGGCGAGCCGGTCGCGGAACTTCGCGGGGAGGAACAGGCGGCCCTTGTCGTCCAGGCGCGGGGTGTGCGTGCCGAGGAACACCGCCGCACCTCCCCTTCGCTCGACCCCGCGGCTCCGACCCGATCCGCGTTCCCCCACTTTACCCCACTGTTATCTTCGATGCACTCCATGACAGGCGGATCTGGCGGCCAATTTTGATATCTCAGCAGGTCAGAGCCGGTGGTGCGAAGTGGAGGAGATCTCGCTGCCGAATCCGTCGCATCCGGGGTGAGGACCGCCCGGTCCCCCCAACCCGTTCCCCCGCGAGGGCTCGTGAGGGAAGATCGAGGTCCAGGGCCGGGCGGGTGGCACGGGGCCCATCCGCTCCCCCACGGGCCTGGCCAGCCCCGCCACGGGAGGACCTCACGTGGACCCGTTCGAGCACGACACCCGTCGCACCGCCGACCCGACCGGTCGGACGGCGAACCTCGAGGAGGTCCTCGAGGTGGCGACCCGGCTCGCCAACGCCATGAACTCGGTCATCGAGGGCAAGCGCCCGGTCGTGCGGATCGCCATCACCGTGCTCCTCGCCGAGGGCCACCTCCTGCTCGAGGACGTGCCCGGGGTCGGCAAGACGATGCTCGCCAAGACCCTCGCCCGCTCCATCGACTGCTCGGTCCGGCGCATCCAGTTCACCCCCGACCTGCTCCCGAGCGACATCACCGGCGTGAGCGTCTACAACCAGGACGTCCGCTCCTTCGAGTTCCGGCCGGGGGCCGTCTTCGCCAACGTCGTCGTCGGGGACGAGATCAACCGGGCCTCGCCCAAGACGCAGTCGGCGCTCCTGGAGTCGATGGAGGAGCGCCAGGTCACCGTGGACGGCACGACTTACGCCCTCGGCAGCCCCTTCCTCGTCATGGCGACGCAGAACCCCATCGAGATGGAGGGGACCTACCCGCTCCCGGAGGCGCAGCGCGACCGGTTCATGGCGCGCATCTCGATGGGCTACCCGGCGGCGCACAGCGAGGTGGACCTCCTGCTCAACCACGGGGACCACTCGCCGCTGGATGCCCTGCGCCCGGTGACCGACGCGGCCACCGTCACGGCGATGATCCGGGCGGTGCGGACCGTCCACGCGGCACCGTCCATCGCGCAGTACGTCGTCGACCTCGCGACGGCCACCCGGGAGAGTCCCGCCCTGCGGCTCGGCGCGTCGCCTCGGGCGGGGCTCCACCTGCTGCGGGCCGCCCGGGCCCACGCCGCGCTCTCCGGGCGCGACCACGTGCTGCCCGACGACGTCCAGGCGATGGTCGTCCCCGTCTGGGCCCACCGGCTCCACCCGACCGGCGAGACCCAGATGGCCCGGCGCACACCGGCCGACGTCCTCGCCGACCTCGTCCAGCGGGTCCGCGTCCCGGCACCCCGCCGGTGACCCCGTGCGCCGGCTCACCGACTCCCTCACGACGCGCGGCCGCTCGGTCCTCGCGGCGGGGGTCGTCATGGTCGTCGCCGGGATGGTGCTCGGCGTCGTCGACCTGTCGCGGATCGGGGTCCTGTGCGTCGCCCTGCCCGTCGTCGCGGCGGTGCTCACCCGGCACAGCGACCTCGGCATCACCGTCGAGCGCACCGTCCACCCGGTGCGGGTCCGCGTCGACGACGTCTCCACCGTCGACCTGGCCGTCACCAACCCGGGTCCGCGGCGGACCCCGCTGCTCATGGCCGAGGAGCACGTCGACTACGCCCTCGGCGACCGGCCCCGCTTCGTCATCCCCCCGATGCGGGCCGGTGAGCGGCGGGTCCTGGCCTACCCGATCCGCTCCCACGCGCGGGGTCGGCACCGGGTCGGGCCCCTCGCGATCCGGGTGCGCGACGCCTTCGGCCTGACCCTCCGCGCGACCCGGCACCCGGCGAGCACCGACGTCCTCGTCCTGCCCAGGGTCGTGCCCCTGAGCGCTGCCCGAGCCAAGGGCTCCGAGCTCGGCGCCGAGGGCACGATCCCCCACATGGTCGCGCTCCACGGCGAGGACGACGTGTCGATCCGGGCCTACCGCGACGGGGACGACCTGCGGCGCATCCACTGGCCGGCGACCGCCCGGACCGGCGAGATCATGGTGCGTCAGGAGGACCGCCCGGCGACCCGGCGGGCGACGGTCCTGCTCGACTCGCGCGCCTCCCGGCACCACGGCACGGGCACCTCCCCCACCTTCGAGTGGGCGGTCACCGCGGTCGCGTCGGTCACCTGTCACCTCATCGACCTCGGGTATGCCGTGCACCTGCTCACCGCGAGCACCGGCACCGACGCCCGGGTCCGGCAGGACGTCGTGGCCGAGGCGGCCCTCGACACCCTCGCCGAGGCCACGACGACCCCCGACGAGGCGCTCGCCGACGTGCTGCGCGCGGCGAGCACGGTCACCGCGTCCGGCGGCCTCGTCGTCGCGGTCGTCGCGGCGATGGGCGACGCCGACGCCCGGGCCCTCGCCTCGCTGCGGCAGCCCGGGGCCAACGGGCTCGCCCTCGTCGTCCGCACCGGCCCGGGC
>JBDIAL010000260.1:0-5060 GCA_039812405.1 Nostocoides sp. | reverse complement strand
TGCGGCAGGCGCCGGGAGCCCCGTGGACACCGGGTGCCCGGCAGGTGCGGCCGAGGTGCCGCGGACGACGAGCCGGGTCGGCACGACGGTCTGCGTCGGCTCGGCCCCCGGGTCGTCGCGGCGTCGGAGGACGGCCTCGACGGCGGCGGCCCCCATCCGAGCCGGGTCCTGGTCGACGGTCGTGAGGTCGGTCGCGCTGAACCGGGCCAGCGGCGAGTCGTCGAACCCGGTGACCGACACGTCGTCGGGCACCCGGATGCCGTGCCGGGTCAGCACCTGGAGCACGGCGACCGCTGCCTGGTCGTTGGCCGCGACGACCGCCGTCGGGAGGGCCGGGCGCGCGAGCAGCTCGCGGGCCGCGGCCGCGCCGACCTCCTCCGACTCCGGGTCGGCGCGGGCGATGACGTCGGTGACCAGCCCGTGCCGCCGCATCGCGCGGGCATACCCCTGACGGCGCACCAGCGTCGGGGGGAGCGCCGGCGTGTGCACGTAGGCGATCCGTCGGTGGCCGAGTGCCACGAGATGGTCGACGACCCGGGCGATCCCGTCGGCGCCGGCCGAGCGGACGACGTCGTAGAGCGCGTTCCGGTGCCCGTGCCCGATGACCGTGACGGGCACCGGCAGGCTGCGGGCGAGGTCGTCGAGGGCCGGACCGCGCAGCTCGGACCCGATGAGGATGAGGGCGCAGCACCGGTGTCCGAGGAGCTCGGCGACGGCTGCGGTCGTCGAGTGGGTCGCCGTGCGCGGGCTGACGATGACGCCGCAGCCCTGCCGGGCGGCCGCGGGATAGACCCCTTCGAGGATCTGCGGCTCCGTCGCGTGGGCGGGGGTGAACAGGACGCCGACGTCGGTGGGCCGGGCGCGGCGCAGCGCCTGCGCCGCGAGGTGGGGCCGGTAGCCGAGCGCGGCCGCCGCCTCCTTGACCCGCTCGCGGGTGTGCCGGCTCGGTCCGGGGGCGTCGCCGAGGGCGAGGGAGACCGTCTGGCGGGACATGCCGAGGTATGCCGCGACGTCGGCCATCGTCGGTGACCGTCCCTCCGCGGGGCCGGGCCGGTCGGGCTCGCCCATCGCCACCTCCTCGCCGCTGTCGTCCCGCGAGAGATGCTATGGCCCGCCACCCCCGCGCCCTTTATCGGGTTCCACCACAAACGGACACCTCACCCGACAACGCACCCCCCGCGAGGTGACCGTTTGTCGGGTCAGGAAGCGGACGACCGGCGGAGCATCCCACCGCAGGCGCGGACATCGTGCCGACGGCTTGACAAGGACGCGACGCGTGGCCTTCACTTTGCACGTGCCAAACATGGCCGACCGCAGCGTCGGCCGACCGCCCACGGCACGCCCGGCCCACCCGGACGACCCACCCGCTCCACCCGCTGCACCCAGTCCGCTCCACCCGCACCGCCGCCCCCGCAGAGGACCGCCATGTCCGACCCGACGTCCGATCGTCAGCCCTCCACCCAGGACCTCCGCGTCGGCGTCGTCGGCGCCGGCCTCATGGGCACCGACCACCTCCACCGTCTGACGGGGACCATCGCCGGGGCGACCGTCTCGGCCGTCGTCGAGCCCGACGAGGGACGGGCCGCGGCCGCGGCTGCCCTGGCACCCGGAGCCGCGACGTTCCGCCGCGTCGAGGACGCCCTCGACGCGGGGGCGATGGATGCCGTCGTCGTCGCCACGCCGGGCCAGTTCCACGAGTCCGCCCTGCTGCCCACGCTCGCCGCCGGGCTGCCGATCCTCTGCGAGAAGCCGCTCACCCCCGACCCCGAGTCGGCCTGGCGCGTCGTCGAGGCCGAGCAGGCGGTGGGCCGGCGGCTCATCCAGGTCGGCTTCATGCGCCGGTTCGACCCGCAGTACCGCGCGCTCCGCGAGCTCGTCGAGGCGGCCCCGGCCGGTGAGCTGCTCATGGTCCGGGGGGTGCACCGCAACCCGTCGGTGCCGGACAGCTACACCCAGCAGATGCTCATCAACGACTCGGTCGTCCACGAGTTCGACGTCGTGCCGTGGCTCGCGGGCGCGAGCATCCGCTCGGTGGAGGTCCGGTATGCCCGGCGCAACGCCCTCGGCCCGGAGCGCCTCCGCGAGCCGATCCTCGTCCTCATGGAGCTCGACAACGACGTCCTCGTCGACGTCGAGATGAACGTGAGCATCCAGTTCGGCTACCAGGTCGCGACCGAGGCCGTCTTCCAGCGCGGCGTCGCCCGGATCGGTCAGGCCGAGGGCCTCCAGCTGTGGCAGGACGGGGCGTTCCGGATCGCCGAGCACCAGAGCTTCGTCACGCGGTTCAGCGCCGCCTACGACGCCCAGCTGCGGGCCTGGGTCGACGCGGCCCGCCACGGCGGGGTCACCGGCCCGTCCGCCTGGGACGGCTACCGCGTCGCCGTCGCCTGTGCCGCCGGGGTCACGGCCCTCGAGACGCCGGGCCGGGTGGCCGTCGACCTCCCGCCCGTGCCCGCCCTGTATGCCTGAGGCGGGCACCCGGCATACCCTTCCCCTCTCCCCGACACCCTGACGAAGGAGCCCCCGATGGCGAGGATCGCGCTGGACCCGACCCCCTACCACTCGACCCACGACGTCCTCGACTTCTTCGACGTCGCCGCGGACGCCGGCTATGCCTGGATCCAGCTGACGCCGCACCCGGACGTCATCCCCTTCTTCTCCCACCCGCGCGTCGACGCCGACCTCATCGCGCGGATCCGCAAGCGCTCATCGGACACCGGCGTCGGCATCGCGGCGCTGCTGCCCGTGCAGCGGTGGTCCTGGCCGGACGAGGGGCCCCGGGAGGCCGCGGTCCGCAACTGGAAGCGGATCATCCAGATCGCCTCCGACCTCGAGGTGCCCGTCATCAACACCGAGTTCTCCGGCCGCCCGGAGCGCGCCGAGGAGTCCGAGGCCGGGTTCTACCGCTCGATGGAGGAGCTGCTCCCGGTCATCGAGGCGGCCGGCGTCACCGTCAACATCGACCCGCACCCCGACGACTTCGTCGAGGACGGGCTCGAGGCGTGGCGGATCATCCGGGGCCTGGACAACCCGGCCGTCGGCTTCGTCTACGTCGGCAGCCACACCTTCCACTACGGCGACCGGGCGACGACCCTCATCCCCGAGCTCGGAGACCGGCTGGGCGCCGTCTACACCGCCGACTCCTTCGACCACCGGCGCTCGCACGGGCTGCGCTACATCACCAACCCGCCCGGCAACACCGCGCGGGTCCACCAGCACCTGCGGATCGGCGCCGGCGACGTCGACTGGGCCGAGCTGTTCGCCACCCTCGCCCGCACCGGCTTCCTCGACCGCGAGGACGCGATCATCTGCTCGAACGTCTTCGCCGAGGACGAGACCGCCGACGAGACGTCCCGCTCCCAGCTGGAGACCATCAACCGCCTCGTCGCCGACGCCACGGCCTGAGCCCGGCCGGGTGCCCGCCGGCCTCCCCGGCAGGCTGCCCGCGACCCCGCGCCTGTCGGACACCGGGGGACGACACAGCGGGGACATAGCAATCGTCCCTACGGTCGGGGGGTGACGTCGAGCGTCCCCGGCGAGCCGCCGGACTCCAGCCAGCCGCAGCCCAGCCAGCCGGACGCAGCGCAGCCCGGGCCGCCCCCGCCACCGGCCCCTCGCGTGCGCCGCCGGGCCCTGCTCTCCGGGGGTGCCGGCGCCGTCGTCGGGGCGGCGGGCGTGCTGGGTGGCTTCGCCGTGCACGACCGGGTGATCGGCTCCGCGGACCCGAGCGCCGGGTCCTCCGCGGCGTCGAGCGGCTCCGGCGACGCCACGCCGGCGGCACCCCCCGTCGCGCGCTACGAGAGCACGAGCCTCGTCGCGCCGCGGCTCACCGTGCGGACCGTCGCCGGGGGGAGCGTCGCCCCGGGACTGCTCATCACGACCCCGGACACCTCCGGCATGACGCCGTGCCTCTTCGACGAGGACGGCGAGCCGGTGTGGGTCGCGGGTGACGTCGAGACGGCGACCGACCTGAGGGTCCAGCGCTACCGGGGGGAGCGGGTGCTCACCTACTGGGCGGGCCGGATCAGCACGTCGGGCAACGGGGTCGGACGCGGCGTCATCCTCGACTCCTCCTACCGGACGGTCGCCGAGGTCCGCGCCGGGCACGGGGTGCTCGCCGACATGCACGAGTTCGAGCTGACCGACGACGGGACGGCGCTGCTCCTCTCCTACCCCGCGGCGCAGGCGGATCTCACGGCGCTCGGCGGCCCGGCCGCGGGATGGATCATCGACTGCCGCGTCCAGGAGGTCGACGTCGCGAGCGGCCGGGTCCTCCTGGACTGGCGGGCCAGCGACCACATCCCGCTCACCGAGAGCGAGAACCCGCTCGGCGGCCGGGGCACCTCGGCGGACGTCCTCTACGACCCCTACCACCTCAACGCCATCTCCGCGGACGGCGCCCACACCCTCCTCCTGTCCTGCCGGCATACGAGCACCGTCTACTCCCTCGACCGGTCGACGGGCCGCATCCGGTGGCGGCTCGGGGGCCGCAGGAGCGACTTCGACGTCGCCGAGGACGCCGCGTTCGTCTACCAGCACCATGCCCGTCGGCGGTCGGCGACCGAGATCAGCCTCTTCGACAACCACACCCGGACCGAGACGGGGACCTCCCGGGGCCTCGTCCTCACCGTCGACGAGCAGGCCCGGACGGTGCGGCTCAAGCAGGCCTATGCGTATGCCGGTCATCTCGCCTCGGCGATGGGCAGCACCGAGATCCTCCCGAACGGCAACGTCCTCGTCGGCTGGGGGCTCTCCCCGTATGCCACGGAGTTCACCGCCGACGGCCGCCTGGTCCGGGAGATCAGCCACCTCGGGTCGATGACCTACCGCGTGTACAAGCAGGCTTGGACCGGCCGTCCCACGACCACCCCCGACCTCGCGGCCCGCACGGTGTCCTCGGGGGAGGTCCGGGTCGCGGCGAGCTGGAACGGGGCGACCGAGGTGTCCCGCTGGCGGGTCCTCGCCGGCCCGGCCGCCGGAGACCTCGCGACGGTGCGCACGGTGCCCCGGTCGGGGTTCGAGACGACGGCGACCGTCGACGCCGCGCCCAAGGTCGCCGT
>JBDIAL010000259.1:0-5079 GCA_039812405.1 Nostocoides sp. | reverse complement strand
CCCGGCGACCGATGCGGCCGGTGCCCGCGCCGCGACCGCCGCGACCGGTGCACCGAAGGGGCCGGACACCGAGGCCATCCCGACGGCGGCCGTCAAGGAGGCGCTCCAGCCGCCCCCGACGACCCAGCTCCCGCCGCGCGTCGAGCAGCTCGCCCTCGCCGGCGACGTGACCTACACCCTGCCCGAGAGCTCGGTCCTCAAGCAGGGCTCGCCGCACCGGGAGCGCTCCGCCGCGAACGACCACGTCGTCCAGCAGCTGACGACCGTCCTCGACGAGTTCGCCATCGACGCGCAGGTCACGGGGTTCATGCGCGGCCCGACGGTCACCCGCTACGAGGTGGAGCTCGGGCCGGGTGTCAAGGTCGAGCGGGTCACCGCGCTCTCCAAGAACATCGCGTATGCCGTCGCCTCGGCCGACGTGCGCATCCTGTCCCCGATCCCCGGCAAGTCCGCGATCGGCATCGAGATCCCGAACGCCGACAAGGAGATCGTCTCCCTCGGCGACGTGCTGCGCAGCCAGGCGGCGCGGGCCAACCCGCACCCCATGGTCATGGGCGTCGGGAAGGACGTCGAGGGCGGCTACGTCATCGCCAACCTCGCCAAGATGCCCCACCTGCTCGTCGCCGGCGCGACGGGGGCGGGCAAGTCGAGCTTCGTCAACTCGATGATCACCTCGGTCCTCATGCGGTCCACCCCCGACGAGGTGCGCATGGTCCTCGTCGACCCCAAGCGGGTCGAGCTCACCGCATACGAGGGCATCCCGCACCTCATCACCCCGATCATCACCAACCCCAAGAAGGCCGCCGAGGCCCTCCAGTGGGTCGTCCGGGAGATGGACCTGCGCTACGACGACCTCGCGATGTTCGGGTTCAAGCACGTCGACGACTTCAACGCGGCGGTCCGCAGCGGCAAGGTCAAGCCGCTGCCCGGGTCGGAGCGGGTGCTGCAGACCTACCCCTACCTCCTCGTCATCGTCGACGAGCTGGCCGACCTCATGATGGTCGCCCCGCGCGACGTCGAGGACTCCATCGTCCGGATCACCCAGCTCGCGCGGGCCGCGGGCATCCACCTCGTCCTCGCGACGCAGCGGCCCTCCGTCGACGTCGTGACCGGCCTCATCAAGGCCAACGTGCCGTCGCGGATGGCCTTCGCGACGAGCTCGCTCGCCGACAGCCGGGTCGTCCTCGACCAGCCCGGTGCCGAGAAGCTGCTCGGCCAGGGCGACGCGCTGTTCCTGCCCATGGGGGCGAGCAAGACGATGCGCGTCCAGGGCGCGTGGGTCACCGAGTCGGAGATCCATGCCGTCGTCGAGCACGTCAAGGAGCAGCTGACCCCGCGCTACCGGGAGGACGTCGTCGCCCCCGCCGCGAAGAAGCAGATCGACGACGACATCGGCGACGACCTCGACCTCCTGCTGCAGGCCGCCGAGCTCGTCGTCACCTCGCAGTTCGGGTCGACGTCGATGCTCCAGCGCAAGCTGCGGGTCGGGTTCGCCAAGGCCGGCCGGCTCATGGACCTGCTGGAGTCCCGCGGCGTCGTCGGCCCGTCGGAGGGGTCGAAGGCTCGCGACGTCCTCGTCAAGCCCGACGACCTGCCCACGACGCTGGCCCTCATGCGGGGGGACGACGTCCCCGAGGACCTCGGGTCGTCGGGCTCCGGCGGGGGTCGGGCCGTGGATGGCCCGGCAGGCCAGGCCGGCCCCGGCGCCCCGGCCTGGCCCGGCGCTGGCGTGGACGCCGTGGACGACCTCGACGAGGGGGACGACGAGGACGCGTGGTCGCTGACCGGCCGGTCGTGACCGGCCCGTGACGACCCTCGGCCTCCCGGTGGACGGGCTGCGCGATCGTCTCAACCGCTATCCCTCGGCGGTGCTGCTCAGCATGCAGGTGCTGGCGATCGTCGCCTACCCGTTCATCGGCCAGACCCCCCTCGGGCGGGCGGTCATCTCGCTCCTCGGGACCCTCGTCCTCGGCATCGCCGTCTGGACCGTCCGCAACACCCAGACGACCCTCGTCCCCGCCCTCGTCCTCGGCTCGCTGGCGGTCGTCGGCTCGATGCTCGAGATCGCCTGGCCCGACGTCGCCGCGATCACGGTCACCTCGGACGTCGCCCACGTCCTCTTCTACTTCTTCACCTCGTATGCCATGGTCCGCTACCTCTTCGGCGACGAGTGGGTGACCAGCGACGACCTCTTCGCGGTCGGGGCGGCCTTCACCCTCCTCGCCTGGGGCTTCGCCTATCTCTACGAGGTCGTCCAGAGCTTCGCCCCGGGATCCTTCGACGCGGGCGACGGCGTCGTGACGCGCACCTGGTTCGAGTTGCTCTACCTCTCCTTCGCCAGCCTCACCGGGGTCGGGCTGTCCAGCGTCGTCCCCGTCACCCAGGTGGCCCAGTCGTGGACGATGCTCGAGCAGTTGATCGGCGTCCTCTACGTCGCCATGGTGATCAGCCGGATGGTCGCCCTCACCGTGCGCCGCCACCGCGGCTGAGCAGAGCGGCACGGGCAGAGCGGCCGCGACGGGCAGGGCGGCACGCAGCGGCGGGGCGTCAGCCGATGACGCGTGTGTCAGCCGACGGCGCGGGCGTCGTCAGCCGATCCGGACGAGGAGGTTCGCGTAGCGTCCGTTGAGCTGGTCGGCGCCGTTCGTCGCGATCGACCCGTTGCCGGCCAGCTTGCCCCCGATGCTGAGGGGCACGTCCGGGGCGATGTCGATCGAGCCCGTGGCGCGCTTCGTCGAGGTCGTCGAGATCGTCTGCCAGGTGCCGCCGACGTAGTGCTGGACGACGAGGCTCACGACCGACCCGCTCCGGGTGCACGTCAGGCGGTACCAGTCCCCGGGCACCACCGCGGCGGGGGCCAGGACCCTGGCGCTCCCGGCGCTGCCTGTCATACGGCAGGACGGCACATGGCGGTCGATCTGCAGCTTGTACTGAGGCGCGGCGAAGCGGCCCCGCTGGATCACGTTGTCCCCGTTGTCGTCCGTGCCGTTCTCGGAGGAGAGGGCGTCGACCGAGACCTCGGCCTGGATCTGCACGTCGGCGGTCCCCGGGTCGAGGACGTCCACCGGGGTGCTGTCCGAGACGGTGATGACGGCGTGCGGCTCGTGGGTGGTGGCGTTGAAGGCGGGCGTCCGCACCGCCGACCGGGACCCGTCCGCGGCCGTCGTCCGGGTGAGGGCGCCCCCGTCGGTGGTCAGCACGGCGAGGCGCACCGACGACGCCAGCCCGCCGCCGAGCGACGAGGCGCCGATGCCCGACGCGAAGCTGACCGTGAGGGTCCGGGACGCCGCGCGGGCGGGCGTCGCGTGCAGGGTCAGGGTCGCGGCCGTGAGCAGGGCGACGGCGAGCGCCGCGAGCAGGGTCCGGGACCGGCGGGTGATCAGGGCAGAGGGCAGGGACAGGGGCATGAGGACGGCTCCTCCTCGGTGGGTGCCGCGCCGAGGGCAGGGGGGAGTGGCGCGGTATGACGGACGATTGTTGCACCCCGGCCGGGCGGAGGGTCAGCTCTCGCGGGAGACGGCTTCGGTGTCCCGCAGCACACGCAGGACGTTCCCGCTGGTCAAAGCCGCGAGGTCGGTGCGCGACCACCCGCGGTCGGCGAGCGCGCCGAGCAGCCGCGGGTACCCGGTGACGTCCTCGAGGCCGCTCGGCTGCTGCGGCACCCCGTCGTAGTCGCCGCCGAGCCCGACGCTGCCGAGGCCCGCGACCTCCCGGACGTGCTCGAGGTGGGCGACGACGTCGGCGATGGACGAGGCCGGCTGCGGATGCGACCGCGTCCAGTCCACCTGGAAGGCGGTGTATGCGAGGTGGTCCCGGTGGTCGACCCCGGCGCCCCGGGCCTCGGCGAGGCACTCCGCGTCCCACGCCCGGACCGTCTCGTTGACGAACTTCGGCACGAAGGTCACCATGCAGACCCCGTCGCGCCGTCCCGTCTCGGCGAGGACGTCGTCGGGGACGTTCCGCGGATGGGGGCACAGGGCATACGCGCTGGAGTGGGAGAAGAAGGGAGGCGCGGCACTCGTCGCGATGGCGTCGCGCATCGTGTCGGCGCTGACGTGGCTGCAGTCGACGAGCATGCCGATCCGGTTCATCTCCCGCACGATGTCCCGGCCGAGTTCCGACAGGCCGCCGAGTCGTGGCTCGTCCGTCGCCGAGTCGGCCCAGGGGACGTTCTCGTTGTGGGTCAGGGTGAGGTAGCGGACCCCGAGGGCGTGGAGCATCCGCAGGACGCCGAGCGAGCCGTCGATGGAGTGGCCGCCCTCGGCGCCCATGAGCGAGGCGAACCGGCCCTCGGCCCAGGCCGCGACGACCTCGTCCGCGGTCGTCGCGAGGACCATCCGGTCGGCATACCGCTCGCACATCCGGCGCACGACGTCGACCTGCTCGAGGGTGGCCGTCACGGCATCCGCGCCGCGCAGCGTCTGCGGCACGAAGACCGACCAGAACTGGCCGCCGACGCCGCCCTCCCGCAGCCGGGGCAGGTCGGTGTGCGTCGAGGCGAGCCGCGTCGCCGGGTCCATCCGGTCCAGGTCGTAGCCGGCCTGCTCACGCAGCTCCCACGGGAGGTCGTTGTGGCCGTCGAGGACGGGCGCGTCGGCGAGGACCTCGCGGACCAGCTCGGCGCTGGGGGGTGTGGTGGGCATGGGCGGCACCCTACCGACGCCGGTCCCCCATAGAGTTGTCGGCATGTCGGCCAGCGGGGAGCGGAGCGTCGCGCTCGTCACCCTCGGGTGCACCCGCAACGAGGTGGACTCCGAGGAGCTCGCGGGCCGGCTCGCCGCCGAGGGCTGGACGCTCGTCGCCGACGCGGCCGACGCCGACGTCGCCGTCGTCAACACGTGCGGCTTCGTCGAGCAGGCGAAGAAGGACTCCATCGACACCCTCCTCGAGGCGGTCGACCTCAAGGAGCGCGGGCGGACCCGGGCGGTGGTCGCCGTCGGGTGCCTCGCCGAGCGCTATGGCCAGACCCTCGCCGACGAGCTGCCCGACGCCGACGCCGTCCTCGGGTTCGACTCGTATGCCGACCTGTCCGGCCACCTGACCCGCATCCTCCACGGGGAGCGGCTGCCGTCCCACGTG
>JBDIAL010000258.1:0-5085 GCA_039812405.1 Nostocoides sp. | reverse complement strand
GGGGACCGGACCGCTCCCTGAGCGTCACAGGTCGCCACGGGCCCACCGGGACGGGTGCGGCCACCCCGCCGGTCGTGCGACCGATGAGGCTGGTCCGCAGCCATCGGTAGCCGGGGTGGACCAGGTCTCGGCACTTCCACCGGGGCCGCGGCCGACGGCGCGTGAGCCACGCCGTGGGGGACGCGCACCGGATGGTGAGCCAGCCACCTCCCGCCGGGACCTCGACCAGCACGTCGTGGGCCCGGAACATGTTCTCCGAGTGCAGCACGTGGTGATCGCCCACCCACACGTCGGCCAGGGTGGCCAGGCCACCGAGGTGCAGGACGCAGGATCGATCCCGGCGGTCGGGAAGAGGGGCGCGGAACCACCAGTCGAACGCCTCGAGGTCGGGAGGGTCCATCCCTGCGCTGCCTGCGC
The DNA here is from genome assembly GCA_039812405.1 of Nostocoides sp. GTDB lineage: Bacteria > Actinomycetota > Actinomycetes > Actinomycetales > Dermatophilaceae > Nostocoides. The sequence continues at coordinate 4,668 of JBDIAL010000258.1, read as the reverse complement.
TCCCGATGGCCGAGGCCGCGGTGCCGGGTGCGGTGGCCGGCAGCCATCGCGTGTCGTCGGGTCCGGGCAGGTCCCACGGGCCATCCAGTGAGTCGGGTGCGCTCGAGAGGCAGCTCCACGTGACCCCCTCGAGAAGGTCGGGCGTGTCGTCCGGCCAGATCATCGCAGCGCGGCGGCGGAGGCGGTGAGGTCCTGGGCCTTCTGCCAGGTGGCGGCGAGGCTCTCGAGGAGAGGTGTCACGTCGATGGCCCGTCCACGCGCGGCCCGCGCCAGGCTGAACTGGAGCGACTTGGACTGCTCGGCGAGTGATTGCCACGCCTCTGCGGCGGCCGTCAGGATGTCCGGGTCGGACACGTGCCGCCGCCCCAGCCAGCGGCAGAACTCGGCGGCCGTCTGCGCCGAGGCGCCGCACTGACGGCAGGTGCCGAAGGCGTAGACATGGAAGTCCTCCGGGGTGCCCTCCCGGAGGACTGGCAGGTCGGCGAGGATCCGTCGGCCCATCCGCTCGACCGGGTTGTCGCTCGGTCTGCGCAGGACGTACTCGCCCAGCAAGTCGAAGGCGAGGGTGGTCGCGTCCGTCTCCGGCAGCCGCACGAGACCTTCGAGACGGACGATCTCGGTGTAGGGAGGAAGGACGCTGTCCGGCCAATCGCCGGTCAGCCGGAACAGCCCGTCGAAGTCCTCACCGGACAGCTCGTAGTAACCGGCGTTGTGGAAGTAGCCGAGTCGACGTCCCCCACGGTCGACGTCGTTGGCCACGATGGTCGACTTGACGTGATCGAGCCGGTACGACACGCCGGCGGTGTCCGGCAGGTACCACGAGTCGACCTCGACGGTCAGCAGACGGCCCATGGCGAGCTGCTCCTCGACGTGGTCGATCACCGGTCGCCAGGGGTTCATCTCGTGGACGTCGATGCCGTAGGCCCGTCGTAGGTCTTCCGGCGGGTACTTGAAGAACGTCCACTGGTCGCCCTCGAAGTCTGTCGCGACGGTGAAGGCAGCGGCAACGAGCGGGTCCAGGCCGAGGGCGCTGAGGACCTCGATCCAGACGTCGACGTAGCAGTTGGTCTCGCTCCACACCAGGTTGGTGGCGTGCAGGCCGTGGACGGTGTAGGAGCCGGAGCGGATGGGGATCAGCGTGCTGCTCATCGCAGGTGTCACTCCCAGAGCTGGGTGCGCGCGCGACTCGGCCACCGGGAGGGGTCGAGGCCGTGGGTTCGCAGCAATGCCAAGGTGATTCGCTCGAGGCCGAATCCGATGCAGGCCGTGTGCGCCACCTCGCCGTCGTCGGTCTCGATCCCGAAGGGCAGGCCGAAGTGGTCGAGGTGGTAGTTGGTCGAGGTGATGGCGGTGGGCGCATCGGGCGAGATCACCGGGCAGACGATCTCGAACTTGAGCGCCGTGTCGCGCTGGTTCATCGCGAGCATCCGGCCGGCCCGGCCGAAGAACGGGTCGTTGGCGACGACCGACTCCACCGGGAGACCGAGACCGGACAGCAGCTCGAGGCCACGCTCCAGCCAGCCGTCGCGGTGCTCGAGCGCGGCCTCCGGAGTGCCAACCCGGACGAACTCGTGCTGCCGGAAGCTCTGCATTCTCGTCGGGTCGATGCTCGGCTCGTGCCGGAAGCAGAACCCCTGCACCTCCAGAGAGCGACCTCCTGCGGGCAGCCGTCCGGAGAGGCTGGGATAGATCGGGTGGCAGGCCGCCGAGCAGAGCATGACCTCGGAGGGGACGAGCAGCTCTGCCCAGTTGCCGCCCTCGTCCGCGAGCCGGAGGAGCTCGGAGTGCTGCTGGTCACCGCCGGCGAAAATCTCCACCGACCCGACCAGGTCCGGGAAGGAGCGCAGGTAGTCGGTCTGGACGAAGACCTCGCGAGGCATGATCGGCGGCAGGTATGCCAGTGGCTCGGACGTGCCCGCACCCGCCCGGTGGGCGAGGGACTCGATCGCACGGACGATGTCCTCGAACGTCCGGGACCGGTGGTAGACCCCGTCCACCGAGCTGCGGTGGAGAAGGCCACCCTCGACCAGCTCGTCTCGGAACTCGGCGCGGGCCTGGTCGAGGGTCGCTGTGTCGCTGGCCATCTCAGGCCTCTCGGCTGACCAGCAGCAGCTGGGCGTTGTTCGCGTTGATGCGGTCGTTGTTGACCATGAGCTGGGCACCGTAGGAGTCGCGCAGCAGGCGACCGAGGCTGAGCGGACCCTGGTTGGCGTAGCCGGCCATGCCGCAGATCAGCATGGCCCGCTGCACGATGTCGACGACCAGCGTGGACGCGGCGACCTTCAGCGAGTTCATCGAGACGGCGAATCCCATGGTGGTGGTCTGGGCCGGGTCGTCCGCGATCGCGGCATACCGCCTGCGCGCACCCTGGACCAGGTCTTGGAACTGCTGCAGGACCGTGGTGAGCTCGGCCAGGCGCAGTGCGTTCGGGGGAGTGACTCCCGGGTTCTTGCGCGCGGCGCCCTGGACGAACCGGCGCGCGCGCTCGGCGGCTGCCGACGCGATGCCGAACCACAGGGACGACCAGAGGATGTGCGAGACGGGCAGCATCGTCTGGCTGGAGAGGTCGCCGTACGGGAGCGGGACGATGTCGGTCACGGGTCCGCTGGCGTCCAGCACGAACCCGAGGCTGCAGGTCCCTCGGAAGCCGAGGGCGTCCCAGCCGGACGTCGGCGTCAGGGTCGTGGCGTCTCTGCGGCACACGACGAGCACCTGGTCGTTGGCGGGGGAGTCTGCGGTGCGGCGTGCGGTCGCGAAGATGGCGTCGGCATACTCGCCGTAGGAGATGACCGGGGCCTGCTTGACGAGGTGGAACCGACCGTCCTCGACCTCGACGGCGCAGCTGCTGTTGCGGACGTTGCCACCGATGCCCACCTCGGTGGTGGCGGAGCCGAGCAGCAGGCCGTCACGAGCCACCGACCGCGTGAAGTCCCGCAGATCCTCCCCGCCGTGCCGGACCAGGCAGGCGACCTGGATCTGATGCATGGCATAGATCATGGCGGTGGAGGAGCAGTGGCGGGCCAGCTCGGTCCCGATGCCGGCCACGGTGTCGAGTGACCAGCCCAGGCCCCCGTCCTCGACCGGGATGAGGGCCCCGAGCAGTCCTTCGGCTCGGAGGGCGTCTATCGCCTCGGTGGGGAACCGTGAGCTCTTGTCGACGTCGGCGGCAGCCGGTCCGGCGACTGTGGCGGCGATCCGGGCGGCGATGGCCAGCGCTTCGGTCTCGTCGTGGGCGATGGAGATGCCGCGCGTGATGTGGGTGGTCATCGCAGGTTGTCGATTCCTCTGAGTTGTCGGGCGCCGGGTGGTCTCAGGCCGCTTCGATGCCGAGGCTGAGCAGGGCCGACTCGATCGAGGAGATCGACTCGAAGGTGCTCTTGCGAAGGAGGGCATCGGGAAACTCGACGTCGAAGCTGTCCTCGAGCGCGAGCATGACGTTCACGCTGGCGTGTGACGTGAGGCCCTTGGCGTACAGGTCTGCATGGCGGTCGATCGAGGCGACGTCGACGGGCATCCGGCCGTACGACGTCAGTACCTCACGAATCTTGTTGTCCATAGTGTCTCCCCGGTCATTCTTCCCCGCGCTAACCCACGTCACCGGACGGTGTGCTGCGACGCTCGTACATCACCATCACGATAGCCATGGCCAGCCCCCCGCCGTGGGTGATTGACACAGAAATGCCCGTGATCCCATCCCTGCGGGCGAGGTCGTCGGCCGCCCCCTCCAGCCGCAGCGTGGGTGCGCCGTCCGGGTGGGACACCACCTCTATGTCGAGGAACCCGGGCGAGTCGGAGCCGACGCGCAGGGCCTTGAGCAGGGCCTCCTTGGCGGCGAAGCGCGCGGACAGACGTTCGGCCACCACCTCGACCGGCTCCCGACCGACGCCGCAGGCACGCTGTTCTTCGAGCGTGAACACCCGCGCCAGGTAACGGTCCTCGTGCTCGGTCAGCGCCTGGAGCACCTCGGCGACCGGCTGGAGGTCGATGCCCACCGCGATGCCGGCTCCGAGGTCCGGCCAGTCAGGCACGAGGATGTCCGTCGATCGCACTACGCAACTCCACCGGACAACTCTCTCATCTCCGGCCCCGCGGCTCGGAGCCCCGGAACGAGATCGAGAATGCCGGGGCGATCGCGGGCCGTGAGCCTGTCGTCGAAGGAGGTGTCGAGGGCGCTGCCAGGGCCTACTGTGTCCCCGTGACCGCGCCAGCTCGGAGGGCATGCGCGACGGCCCTCGGTCTCGTCCTCCTCGGCGCCTCGGTCCCTCTCGCCGCCGCGCTGTCGCGCACGTCCGCCTGGGCGACGGTGGACCGCGTCGTGGGCCAGCAGGTACAAGGCGACCCGGGCGTGTGGAGAGCGATGCGCGGCGGGCTGGCATACCTCGCCATCTCGGTGCTCTTCGTGCTGGGGGCGCTCGTCGTCTACGCGCTCTGGCGCACCTCTCGGCGCCGCGCGCTGGCCTACGCCGTGACCGGGCTGCTCGCGAACCTGACCGTGCAGGGGGTCAAGCACGGTGTCCTTCCGGGTGGGCACTCCCTCAACCCGCTGTCGGGTCACGTCGGGATCGCGGCTGCCGTATGTCTCGGATGGCTGGCGTTCTCTCCGCGCCGTGCCAGGGGCGACGTCTGGGCGGTCGGCGCCGTCGTGGCGGGCGTGTCGGGCGGCGTGGT
>JBDIAL010000257.1:0-5103 GCA_039812405.1 Nostocoides sp. | reverse complement strand
CCAGGCCGCGACCCGCTCGCCGACCCAGCCGAGGACCCCGCGGGCCGCGAAGAGCCCGACGAGCCACCAGGCCGCGGGCCCGAGCCGGCGGTCGTGGACCACCTCGACGACGGTGGCCGCCAGGGCGAACGCCGTCGCGATCGTCGCGACTCCCGACCCGACGCCGACCACGGCGAGCACGGCGACCGGCCGTCGCACCGAGGGGACGGTCGCCGGGAGCCGCGGGTCGAAGGGGCGCATGGCGGATGCCGTCTCAGCGCACCGCGACGGGGTCGGGGATGTGGTGGACGGCGATCCGCTTGCGGAACACCCAGTACGTCCACGCCGTGTAGATGAGGATGACGGGGGTCATGACGAGGGCCGCGCCGGTCATGATCTTGAGGGTCAGCTCCGAGCTCGACGCGTTGTGGACCGTCAGCGACGTGCCGCCCGCGAGCGTCGTCGGGATGACGTCGGGCCACAGGCTGAGGAAGTAGGTCACGACGACCATGGCGAAGGTGAGGGCGGTGCCGAGGAAGGCGAGCCGCTCCCGGCCGGCGAGGTTGGCCCACAGCCCGGTGAGCAGGCACGCGACGGCGACGACCGAGGCGACCCAGCTGGCGCCCGTGCCGTAGGCGGCGTTGAGCCAGACGAGCAGGACGAGGCCGAGGACGGCCGCGACGACGCCGAGCCGGACCGCGAGCGCCCGGGCCTCGGCCCGGATCGGGCCGTCGGTCTTCAGGGTGAGGAAGATCGCGCCGTGGGTGAGGGAGAGGGCGACGACGGTGAGCCCCCCGAGCAGGCTGAACGGGTTGAGGAGGGTGAGCAGGCTGCCCGTGAACTCGAGGTGGGAGTCGATGGGCAGCCCGCGGACGAGGTTGGTCAGGGCGACGCCGACGAGGAACGGGGCGAGGGTCGAGCCCCCGACGATCGTCGCGTCCCACCCCCGGCGCCAGCGGTCGTTGTCCCGCTTGCCGCGGTAGTCCAGGCCCATGTTGCGCACGATGAGGGCGACGAGGACGAGGAGCAGGGCGAGGTACATCGCGCTGAACATCGTGGCGTACCACTCGGGGAAGGCGGCGAAGGTCGCGCCGCCCGCGGTGAGCAGCCAGACCTCGTTGCCGTCCCAGAACGGGCCGATGCTCGTGAGCATGACGCGCTTGCGCCGCTCGGTGTCGTCGGCGTCACGGCCCGGGCCGAGGATCGGCAGGAGCATGCCGACGCCGAAGTCGAAGCCCTCGAGGACCAGGTAGGCGGTCCACAGGACCCCGATGAGCACGAACCAGACGAGCTGCAGATCCATGGCGTGGTGTCCTCTCGGGGCCGCTCAGTAGGCGAACTGGAGCGGGGCGTCGTCGTCGGCGTCGCTCGGGGTGGGGGGTGGGCTGAAGGGCTCCGCGCCCCGCCTGACGTAGGTGAGGTAGAGCTTGACCTCGATGACCATGAGCACGGCATACAGGAGCGTGTAGACGGTGAGGGAGGTGCCGACGGTCAGGCCCGAGACCGTGGGGGAGACCCCCGCCTGGGTCGTCATGAGGCCGTAGACGATCCACGGCTGGCGGCCCGCCTCGGTGAAGATCCAGCCGAACGACATGGCGAAGACCGGGGCGAGGGGGGCGAGGACGGCGACCCAGGTCCACCACCGGGACCGGGGTGTCCCGCCCTTGCGCAGGGCCCAGAGGACGGCGACGGCGAACGCCATGAGGAGGAAGCCCATCCCCATCATGAGCCGGAAGGACCAGTAGGTCAGCGGGATGTAGGGGGTGTAGGTCTTGTCGTAGACGAGGGCGCCGACCTCGGGGCCGTAGCGCTCGGTCACCTTCTGCGCGAGGGCCGCCTCCTGCGGCTTGAGCTGGTTGATGCCCTCGACCTTGCCGTTGAAGCTGCCCGTCGCGAGGAAGGAGAGCAGCCGGGGGATGCGGAGGGAGAAGACCTCCTCCTGGCCGTTGAGCGAGCCGATCGTGAAGATCGAGAAGGATGCCGGCTGCGAGGTCTCGTAGAGCGCCTCGGCCGCGGCCATCTTCATCGGCTGGACCTCGGTCATGATCTTGCCCTGGGCGTCGCCGGTCACGCAGACGAAGAGCGACGCGACGAGGGTGAGGACGGCGCCGTTCTTCACGGCGCGGCGGTACAGCCCGTGGTCGGGGCCGTCGGCGTGCTTGCGCACGAGGTAGAGGGAGACGCCGAGGACCATGCCCCCGGCGACCATGTAGGCCGAGAAGATGACGTGGGGGAAGGTGACGAGCTGCACCTTGTTCGTGAGGACGGCGATGAAGTCGCTCATCTCGGCGCGGCCCGTCCGCGGGTTGAACCGGTAGCCGACGGGGTGCTGCATGAAGGAGTTCGCCGCGAGGATGAAGTAGGCCGACAGCAGCGTCCCGACGTGGACGATCCACATGAGCGAGGCGTGCAGCCGCTCCGGCAGCTTGCCCCAGCCGAAGATCCACAGGCCGAGGAACGTCGACTCGAGGAAGAAGGCGAGGAGCGCCTCGAAGGCGAGCGGCGCCCCGAAGATGTCCCCGACGAACCGGCTGTAGGCCGACCAGTTCATCCCGAACTGGAACTCCTGGACGATGCCGGTGACCAGCCCGAGGGCGAAGTTGATGGTGAACAGCTTCCCGAAGAACTTGGCGAGCCGCAGGCTGTCCTCGGAGCGGGTCCGGACCCAGCCGACGTGGTACCACGCGGTGACGGCGGACAGTCCGATCGAGATCGGGACGAAGAGGAAGTGGTAGACCGTGGTGACGGCGAACTGCCACCGGGCGAGGTCGAGTGCGTCCATCGGGGCTCTCCGTGGATCTGACGGCGGGTAGGACCGAACACCTGGGATACTACGCCGGGTAGTAGGGAACGGGGACCGGGTGGGTGCGGGGTGGGGAATCCGCCCGGGCGACCTGTCGCATACGGGCGGATTCGCGCCCGGTCAGGCGTCCGGGTAGCCCTGCGGGTTCTCGCTCTGCCAGCGCCAGGTGTCGGCGCACATGTCCTCGATCGTCTTCTCGGCGCGCCAGCCGAGCTCCTCGTGGGCGCGGGTCGGGTCGGCCCAGTAGGCGGGCAGGTCCCCCGGCCGGCGCGGGCCGATCTCGTGGGGCAGCTCGTGGCCCACGGCCCGCTCGAAGGCGTGGAGCATCTGCAGGACGCTCGTGCCCTGACCCGTCCCGAGGTTCCACGCCCGGACCGGCTCGTCGAGCGCGGCGACCCGCTCGACGGCGGCGACGTGACCGGCCGCGAGGTCCTCGACGTGGATGTAGTCGCGCTCGCACGTGCCGTCGGCCGTCGGGTAGTCGTCGCCGAAGACGACGAGCCGGTCGCGCCGCCCGACGGCGACCTGGGCGATGTACGGCATGAGGTTGTTGGGGATGCCCTGGGGGTCCTCGCCGAGCCGCCCGCTCGGGTGGGCCCCGACCGGGTTGAAGTAGCGCAGGAGGCCGACGTGCATGCCCTCGGTCGCGTGGGCGACGTCGGTGAGGATGTGCTCGTTCATCACCTTGGTGCGGCCGTAGGGGCTCGCGGCCTCCAGGGGCCGGTAGTCCTCCTGGTAGGGCACGGGGGCGTGGTCGCCGTAGACCGTCGCGCTGGAGGAGAAGACGAGCGTGCCCACCCCGTGGCGGCGCATGGCGCGGACGAGGGAGATCGTCGAGTCGAGGTTGTTCTCGTAGTACTCCAGCGGCTTGGTCACGCTCTCCCCGACGGCCTTGAGCCCGGCGAAGTGGACGACGGCGTCGAAGGACTCCTCGGCGAACAGGTGCTCGGTCTTGTCGCGGTCGGTGAGGTCGAAGGCGTGGAGCGGGACGGGCCGGCCGGCCAGGGCCTCGATCCGGTTGAGGACGGTCGGCTTGGAGTTGGCGAAGTCGTCGACGATGACGACGTCGTGGCCCGCGGCGAGGAGTCGCAGGACGGTGTGGGACCCGATGTACCCGGCACCGCCGGAGACGAGGACGCGCATGACCCCACCGTATGCCGTGGGCTCGCCCTCGGGGTGCGGCGCGTCAGCGGGCGATGGTGCGGGACCGGCCGCGGAACTCGGCGATGAGCGCCCCGTCGGACTCCCGCGTCACCGTGACGTCGGTCAGCCCGCTGCGGCCGTATGCCGCCTGCATGCGGCCCTCCGCGACGAGGACGTCCCCCTCGTGGGTGGCGGCGACGAAGGTGATGTCCGCCCCGGCCGCGACGGTGAGCCGCCCCGGGCTGTTGCACACGAGGGCGAAGGTCGAGTCGGCGAGGGTGAAGACGTAGCCGCCGTGGCAGATGTCGTGGCCGTTGACCATCCGGGAGGTCACCGGCATCCGGACGACGGCGTGGTCGGGCTCCAGGACGACCACCTCCATGCCGAGCGCCCGGGACGCCTGGTCGTCCTCCCACATCTGCTCCACGAAGGTGAGGTCCGCCACGGGGCTCAGTCTGGCACGGGGCGAGGTCGGATCCGCCGTCGGCGAGCCGTGGGAGGATCACGGTATGTCGAGCTTCCTCGTCAAGGTGGGCGTCAACGCCGTCGCGCTGTGGGTGGCCGCGCTCGTCGTGAGCGGCGTCCACCTCGGCGACAACGCCGACCGGCCGGCGACGCGCATCCTCACCATCGTCGTCGTGGCGGCGATCTTCGGGCTCGTCAACGCCGTCGTCAAGCCCGTCGCGACGATCCTGTCGATCCCGGCCATCGTCCTCACGCTGGGCCTGTTCACCTTCGTCGTCAACGCGTTCATGCTCCAGATCACCGAGTGGATCGCCGCTCCGCTCGGCCTCGACTTCACGATCGACCACTTCTGGTGGAGCGCGATCTTCGCCGCCGTCGTCATCACCCTCGTCTCCCTCCTGCTCAACATGCTCCTGCCCGAGCGCCGTGACCACCACCGTCACTGAGATGGGTCGTTCCCGGTGAGGGCTCGGGGGGAGGCAACGCTCTGGTCACGGTCGGCCCTGCGGTGGTCACCGGGTGCCCGTGCCGCCTACGATCGCGGCTTGTGGGCGGATTGGTCCTTTTCGCGGTAGCTCTGGCGCTCCAGGTCGTCGTCGCTGTCGGCTACGCGGCGTACCGGACCGGTCGGGCGGACCGGGCGGCGCGCGCGCTCGCCCGGGGCGTCCCGCGGCCGGTCGCCGTCGTCAGCGAGACCCCGCGGCGCAGCGCCG
>JBDIAL010000256.1:0-5122 GCA_039812405.1 Nostocoides sp. | reverse complement strand
CGAGGGGCAGCCGGTCGTGCGCCGCGGCCCAGACCCGCCGGACGGCCGCGTCCTCGCGCCAGGCGTCGACGAGCGCGGACAGGTGACCGTGGCGGGCGGCCGGTGGGGCGAGAGTCATGGTCGTGGTGGTCCAAACGGTGCGTCGGGTGCCCTCCGCACCCTCTCGAGAGCCACCCTCGCAGGCGCCACCGACAGCACGAAAGGCCCACATCCGGGCTGGATGCGGGTTCGGCCCAGCCTACGACGCCCGGCCCTGCCTGCCGCACGCCCCAGCCTGCCTGCATGAATCCGACCCAATTGGACAGTCTCATGCAGCTCGCCCACGCCAGCACCCGGCATACCGGCGCCTGCGCGCCGACCCGCCTCCCGGCATACCTCCCATGTCTCCCTTGTCGCCGACCCCACGATGCACACCGACCGGCAATAGGCCGGGAACCGCGCCCGCCATCCCGCCTCTCGTGCTCAGACCCACCGCCCCAGCCCCACCCCGGCTCACCCATTGCCGGTCGGTGTGTCGCTCCCGGCTCCTGAACAGCCCACCCTGCGCCGAGCCAGCCACGCCGAGACCCCGGTTCGCACGGCTGCGGGTCCCCGACAGCGCCCGTCCAAACGACTGGTTCAGGCTTGTCCAAACGACTAGTAGAATGGCGTCCGAACGACTGGTTCATGAGCGTCCGGATGGGAGGTTCGTCGGTATGCCGTATCGCGACCGGATCATCGACCAGGTGCTCGATGCGGCGCTCCCCGACCTGCCGGCGGTCGCCCTGGAGGGCGCGAAGGGTGTCGGGAAGACCGCCACCGCGAGTCGTCGCGCGACCACCGTCCTGGCCCTCAGCGACCCACGGGTCAGATCGAGCGTCGCCTCGAACTACGACCTCGTCACCGACCTCGACCCACCGGTCTTCGTCGACGAGTGGCAGCTCGAGCCGCACGTGTGGGATCGGGTGCGGCAGGCGGTGGACGACGGCCCCACGGCAGGCGGCCGCTTCCTCCTCGCGGGCTCCGCGGGCATCGCGCCCGGGACGCGCATCCACACGGGGGCGGGCCGCATCGTCAGCCTGACCATGCGGCCGATGGCCCTGAGCGAGCGGGGCATCGCCGACCCGACGGTGTCCGTCCGTGCGCTGCACGCGGGCGGAGCAACGATCACCGGCGGGACGAGCCTGACGATCAAGGACTACGTCGAGGAGATCCTCCGCTCCGGGTTCCCGGGCCTGCGCGACCTCGGTCCCCGCGCCCGCGCCCTGCAGCTCGACGGCTACCTGACCCGGATCGTCGATCGGGAGATGCCGGACAACGGCATCGTCGTGAGGCGTCCCGCGGCGCTCCGGGCCTGGCTGCGAGCCTATGCCGCGGCCACCGCGTCGACCGCGGACTACACGACGATCCTCGACGCCGCGACGGCCGGGGAGCCGGACAAGCCGGCGAAGGCGACCATGGAGGCATACCGCGAGCACCTGCGTCGGCTCTACATCCTCGATCCGGTGGACGCGTGGACCCCCTCGTTCGCTCCGCTGAAGCGGCTCACCCACTCGGCGAAGCATCACCTCGTCGACCCCGCACTCGCCGCTCGGCTGGTCGGCGTCGGTGCGCCGGGCCTCCTGCTCGGCCAAGGGGACATGGTGTCCCCCACGACGGGCACCTGGCTCGGCGCCCTCTTCGAGTCCCTCGCCGTGCAGAGCGTCCGGGTGTATGCCGAGGCCATGGACGCGCGGATCGGTCACCTGCGCACGAAGAACGGCGACCACGAGATCGACATCATCGTGGAGACGCCCGACCTGCAATGCATCGCGTTCGAGGTGAAGCTGTCCGACAGGGTCCACGACGCCGACGTGAGGCACCTGCACTGGCTGCGCGGTCAGCTCGGGTCACGGGTCGCCGACACCGTCATCCTGCACACCGGCCCCTATGCCTATCGACGACCCGACGGAGTCGCCGTGGTGCCGCTTGCCCTGATCGGCCCATAGTCCACCGGGCCATGGGCCGTCCGGGCCGTGGGGCGGCCGGGCGAGAGGCGTCCGGGCGAGAGGTCGGCTGCATGAATCCGACCCAATCGGACAGTCTCATGCAGCTCGCCAAACCAGCACCCGGGCATACCGGCGCCGCCCCCCGCCCCCGGGCAGCAGCGGTCGCCTGCATGAATCCGGCCCAATTGGACAGTCTCATGCAGCCCGCCCACGCCAGCACCCGGCATACCGGCGCCGCGCCCCGCCACAGAAGTCCCGGGCCAGAACACACCGACCGGCAATGGGCCGGGACCGGCACCCGCCACCCCGCCACGCGTGCTCAGACCCACCGCCCCAGCCCCACCCCGCCCGCCCATTGCCGGTCCGGCTGTCTTCGGCTTCGGCTGAGCAGCCCACCCCTACGACACACCAGTCACATTGGCATCAGGGCGTTTTCGGATCGGGCCACTCACCCCCATGAGCAGGCCGAAAACAGCGGATCCTAACGGTAATGCCTTATTGCCGGGTTCCTATGATCCTGCTATGGTCCGTCCGGCGGAGGGGGAATCTCACGCAAAGGGGTGTTTTCATGAGGTTCAGGGGAAGAGTATGCGTTATGGCGGCAGCGGGGCCATTCGCCATGGTGGCCGGCCTCGCGGCCACGTCGGCCGCATCGGCGGCGACACCAGCGAGGACATCGGCTCCCAACGCGGCGTCGACGCCGAGCGTCACCATGGACGACGGCCTCCACGTCGCCAAGGGGACCGTCATCGGCGTGGACTCGCCGTCCGGCGTCACGATCCCGGTCTACGCGAAGTGGCATCAGTACGACGCGAACGGCATCACCTCCGAGTCGGGCACCGGGCGCAACTACGACGCCAAGGGCAACCTCATCGGAACCCTCGGATTCACCGGCGTCCGGACGACGTACAACTACACGGCCATCGCGGGGGGATGGAGCTACCTCACCGCCACCGCCTACAACGCGGCGGGCTACTCCGGCTCCGACACGGGGTACTTCGACCTCGACCTCATCCAGGACGGCGAGGCGACCTACAGCGCCGGATGGACGACCGGGACGGGCAAGATCTGGAGCGGCGGCGGCATCCACCGGAGCAGCAAGGCCGGCCAGACCGCCAGCTTCACGGCAACCGGGAACCAGTTCGCCCTGGTCACCGACAAGGGCCCGGGCCGCGGCACGGCGAACGTGTTCCTCGACGGGAAGAAGTTCGCCACGATCAACGACCTCTCGACCGACAGCGTCAACCGCGTCATCGACGCCCAGGTCTACAAGGTCGTCGCCGGCCAGCACACGCTGAAGGTCGTCGTCACCTCCGGCCGGATCGACATCGACGCCTTGATCGTGTCCTGACCCGCTGCTGATGCCGTATGCCGTATGCCGAGTGGCCGTGTCAGCTCGGCATACGGCACGGCACCAGACTGCTGGGCACCGGGCGGGCTGGGCCGGGCACCAGGCGGCTGCATGAATCCGACCCAATTGGACAGTCTCATGCAGCCCGCCCAAGCCAGCGCTCGGCATACCGGCCATTCCGCCCGCAGAGTCCCGGGCCCAGTGACACACGGACCGGCAATGGGCCGGGAGCGCCGCCCGCAGCCCCGCCGCACGTGCTCAGGATCGCCGTCGTGGCCCCCACCTGCTCGCCCATTGCCGGTCCGGCTGTCTCGGTACTTCGCCGCGAGCCGCCGCGCTCGGCCCGGAGTGAGGCGCGATTCCGCAGCACCCATGCCGGGGCTGTGGCGCGGCCCGCAATGGAGTGGGCGCGTCCCCCTCACATCTCCCGGATCCCGATGGCGACACGCCCACTCCAGCCGCCAGGCCAGGCCACGGGCGGGTGAGCGGGTACCTGCATGAATCCGACCCAATCGGACAGTCTCATGCAGCTCGCCGGCCGGGCCCGTATGCCGACGGCCGGGTAAAGCGGGCCGGTCCGGGTGAGCCGGGCGGTGGGTGGCTGCATGAATCCGACCCAATTGGACAGTCTCATGCAGCTCGCCGGCCGAGCCCGTATGCCGACGGCCGGGTAAGCGGGCCGTCCGGGTGAGCCCGGCGGGCCCCGCCGAGCGACGCGGGCGCTCAGGCCTTGGGCTTGGCGTGGCGCGGCGGGTACTGGCGGCCCCGGCGACCGAACGCCACGATGCCCGCGGCGAGGACCACGACGCCGATGCCGATGCCGGTCGCGTTGTTGAGCTGGTGGACGGCGACGGCCAGCAGGAGACCGACGAGGAACCCCGCGACCTTCAGGACGGCCCGCCGGTCCGGAGTCGGCGCGGACTGGACGTGCGGTACGACGGGTTGCGATGCCATCTGGGATCCCCCTGTGTCGAGACGTTCGAGCGCCCGACGCCGCCCACTGCGGTGTCGGTTGCCACTCCCGGCGTCGTCGAGGCATCGACACGCCGGCCCCCCTTGGCGATGCGGTCATCGGCCCGTGTCGCCACGGCCCCCCGATCGACTGCGCATCGCAAGGTAGGGAAATCGTATGGAGTCGGCCCCGGATCCGTTTGTGGAATGCGGATCTTCGCCACCGATTCGAGACGTTCTCCCGCCGGCCCGGCTCAGGACCCCCACCCTGCCGACGCGGACCGGACGATCGACGCGGACCGCACGCGGACCGGACGATCGACGCGGACCGCACGGGCGAGGCGGAGTGTCGGTGCGGCATACGGGCTCCCCGGCTGCGGCCCGGGCGAGCCGACAGCGTCCCGGTAACCCGCCGAACCCGGGGAGCCCCCGCGGTCCCAGGTCACTCGTCCGGCGCCAGGACGGGAGGCCGAGCGAGCAGGACCGTCCCGGTGGCGAGCGCCGTCGCGGCCACGATCGCGACCTCGGCAAGCGCCACGGCCCCCCACGGGTGCGTGGCCAGTGCCGTGGTGCGGCTGGCCACGCAGACGACCACGATCCCCAGACCCGCACCGCCGACGCCGGCCGCGAGGAGGGCCGGCCAGGTGCTGCCCAGGCTCTCCTCCGGCCCGGCGACAGCTGCTCCCTGGTCGACGACACCGATGCCCAGAAGCACCCACCCGGTGACGATGCCGAGCGGACACAGCACCTGCGGCACGGTGTGCCAGCTCGCGAGGACCACGCCGCCCGACACGCCCGCCACGACGGCGCCGACCGCCCAGACGTCGCCCCTGGCACGGCGCGGAGAGAACGC
>JBDIAL010000255.1:0-5141 GCA_039812405.1 Nostocoides sp. | reverse complement strand
ATGGCCGGGTAGGCGAACGAGCCGTTCTTGGCCCGGTCGAGCATGTCGGCGTAGACCTCGGGGGTGGCGATGGGCATTCGGACGCTCCTAGCGACGGGGACGAAGCTCGTGCGCCCTCGATCCTGCCACCTCGGCCACCTCGACGGGGAGTCCTGTCCGGGGGCCGGGCCGCCGGACCGGCCCCCGGAGCGCGTGCCCGGGTCCCGGGGCCGGCCCCTCAGACCGGCGACTGGCCGAAGACGTGGCGGCGCACCCAGGCATGCATGGCCACCGCCGCCGCGGCCCCGGCGTTGATCGAGCGGGTCGAGCCGTACTGCCCGATCGCGAGGACGACGTCGCACGCCTCGAGGAGGGCCGGCGAGATCCCCGGGCCCTCCTGGCCGAGGACGACGACGCAGGCCCGCGGCATGGCATACGTCTCGAGGGGGACGGACCCGGGGACGTTGTCGATCCCGATGATCGGCAGTCCGCGCCCGGTGCCCGCCCGGGAGGTCCGCGCGTCGGTGGGGTCCGGGGCGTCCGGGGCCTCGGGGGCGGCGGCCCGCGCCCAGGCGGCGAAGGCCGCGACGTCGGGATGGTGGTGCTCGTGCTGGTAGCGGTCGGTGACCATGGCGCCCCGACGGTTCCACCGGCGTCGGCCGATGATGTGGAACGCCGCCGCGTTGAACGCGTTGGCCGTCCGGATCACCGAGCCGATGTTCGCGTCGTGGACCCAGTTCTCGACGGCGACGTGGAAGGGATGCCGGCGCGTGTCGAGGTCGGCGACGATGGCGTCGTGCCGCCAGTAGCGGTAGCCGTCGACGACGTTCCGGCGGTCGCCGTCGCGCAGCAGCTGCGGATCGAGGCGGTCGTCGTCGGGCCACGGGCCCTCCCACGGCCCCACACCGATGTCGGGCGTCCGCGCGCGGTGCTCCGGCCCGGGGTGATCCACGGGGCCAACTCTCGCATCACCCGACCGGGTGGTGGGACCCCACCCGGGCAGGGGATCTGCGGGCCATCTACGGACGTTTCCGTCCGAATCACCCATGCCCGCCAACGGGATTCCCTAGCATGTGAATCGCCGCCGGCGCCCGGCCCGGTCGGGGAGGAACCGGGTGACCTGCAATCGGTCAGGACCCGTGCGGCGTTGCGCCGATGGCGGGGTCGACGCAACGCCGCACGGTTCAGGCGCCGGCGGTCGCGGGGTGCGCTCCCTTGGGGGAGGGGGCGCGCCCCGCGACCACTACCCGGGTCGGGACACCTCACCCGGCGGCGACGCGGCGCAGGAAGCGCCGGGTCCGCTCGTGCTGCGGGTCGCCGAGGACCTGGGCGGGCGGCCCCTGCTCGAGGATCTGGCCGGCGTCGAGGAAGCACACCGTGTCGGCCACCTGCCGGGCGAACCCCATCTCGTGGGTGTTGAGCACCATCGTCATCCCGTCGGCCGTCAGCTCGCGGAGCAGGTCGAGGACCTCGCCGACCAGCTCGGGGTCGAGGGCGGAGGTCACCTCGTCGAGCAGCATGAGCGCCGGGTCGTTGACGAGCGCCCGGGCGATGGCGACGCGCTGCTGCTGGCCGCCGGACAGGTCGTCGGGCCGGGCGGGCGCCTTGTCCCGCAGCCCGACGCGCTCGAGCATCGCGAGCGCCCGCTCCCGAGCCTCGTCGGCGGGCACCTTGTGGACCCGGACGGGCGCGAGGGTCACGTTGTCGAGGACCGACAGGTGGGGGAAGAGGTTGTATGCCTGGAAGACGACCCCCATCCGGGCCCGGACCGCGTCGTCGTCGACCCGGGGGTCGGTGATGTCCTCGCCCTGGAGGGTGATGACGCCGTCGTCGACGCGCTCGAGGAGGTTGACGCAGCGCAGGGTCGTCGACTTGCCCGACCCGGAGGCGCCGATGAGGACGACGCACTCGCCCTGGCCGACCGTGAGGGACAGGTCCCGCAGGACGACGTGCGCCCCGAACGCCTTGCGGACGCCGTCGAGCCGCAGGACCGGCTCCGCCCCGGCTCCGGCGGCGGTCACACCGGTCCCCCTGCCCCGTGGAAGCCCTGCCGGCGCGCGACGTGGTCGGTGAGCCGGGCCATCGGCACGGTGAGGCAGACGAACAGGACCCCGGCGACGACGTACGGCGTGTAGTTGAAGTCCGACGCCGTCTCGATCTGGGCGGCCCGGATCGCGTCGACGGCCCCGAGGATGGAGATGAGGCCGGAGTCCTTCTGGAGCGACACGAGGTCGTTCATGAGGGGCGGGACGACCCGGCGCACGGCCTGCGGGAGGATGACGTGGCGCAGGGTCTGGCCGTAGGACAGGCCGAGCGACCGGGCCGCGGCCCGCTGGCTCGGGTGCACCGACTCGATGCCCGCCCGGAACACCTCGGCGACGTAGGCCGTGTAGGACAGGACGAGCGCGACGCATCCCCAGAAGAGGACGCTCGTCGGCAGACCGGACAGCTGGAGGGCCGGGGCGCCGTAGCCGAGCAGGAGGAGGACGAGCAGCAGCGGCAGGCCTCGGAACAGGTCGACGTAGACCGTCGCGAAGAGCCGCAGCGGGAAGAAGACCGGGCCCCGCAGGGTCCGCAGCACCGCGACGGTGAGGCCGAGGACGGCGATGAGCACACCGCATACGACGAGGATCCGGACGTTGAGCCAGAGGCCGTCGAGCACCGCGGGGAAGGAGGAGACCGCCTTGTCCCAGTTGAAGTAGGTCCAGCGCACCCGGGGCCAGCCCGGCGAGCTCGTCACGGCCCACCAGAGGACGCCGGCGACGACGGCCGTGCTCGCGGCCGAGACGGCGGCCGAGCGGACGGTCTGCCGCCGGCGGTAGGCGATCCGGTCGAGCTCGACCGCGGAGGGGCGCCAGGGGTCGGGCCCGGCCGCGGTCACTGCAGCTCGGGCGCGCCCTGGCTGGTCAGCCACTGCTTCGTCAGCCTCTCGAGCGTCCCGTCCGCGCGGAGCGCGTCGACGGCCTTCGACACGCACGGGGTGAGCGCCGAGCCCTTGTCGAGGACGGCCCCGAACTGCTCGGGCGCCGCGCCGGTGTCGGGCAGCTGGCCGACGATGACCCCGTTGTCGAGCTGGGCGGCGGTCATGTAGAACGCCGTCGGCAGGTCGACGACGATGCCCTCGATCTGCTTGTTCTTCAGGGCCTGGACGGCGAGGTCGTTCGTGTCGTAGACGGACGCCTGCTTCGTCGCGTGGATCTGGCTCGAGATGACCGCGAGCGAGGTCGTGCCGACCTGGGCGCCGAGCTTGGCGTCCTTGAGGCCGGCAACGGTCGTCACCCCCGAGATCGGGCTGCCCTTGTAGGTCACGACGGCCTGACGCACGTCGTAGTAGCCGCTGGAGAAGTCGACGGCCTGCTTGCGGGCGTCGGTGATGGAGACCTGGTTGACGTCGAAGTCGAAGGGCTTCGGGCCCGGCGCGACGACCGAGTTGAAGGTGGCGCGCACCCAGGTCACGTCGTCCTTGGCGAAGCCCATCCGGTCGGCGATGGCGTAGGCCACGGCCGACTCGAAGCCCTTGCCGTTGCTCGGGTCGTCGTCGACGAACCACGGCTCGTATGCCGGCTTGTCCGTGGCGACGGTCAGCTTGCCGGCCGTGTGGAGCGGCAGGGACGCCGTGTCGCACGACGCCGCCGTCGCCGTGGACGTCCCGCTGCCGGGGGCGCCGGACGAGGAGTCCTTCGGGGCGCCGCACCCGGCGAGGGCGAGGGCGGCGAGGGCCGCGGCGGCGACCGTGCCGCGCAGGAGGACACGGGAGCTCATGGGACTCCTTGGGGTCACGGGGTGGAGCGGAGGGCAGGGGTCGAGCACGGGCGGCGCCCGCGAGGGGCGCCGTCGCAGGATATCCCGGGCCGGGGTGGGCTTTCCTCAGGGGACGCTCAGCGAGGTGACGGGGATCGGCCGACACGTTGCATACCCTTGAGCGGTGATCCTCACCCTGGGACCCGGCTGGCTCCACCCCGACACCCTGCTCAACGACTACGGGCTCTGGGTGGCCGTCGTCGTCGTCTTCGTCGAGTGCGGGCTGCTCTTCCCCATCCTCCCCGGCGACTCGCTGCTGTTCACCATCGGCGTGTTCATCGCCAACGGGACCCTCCAGCTCAGCCTCCCCGTCGCGTGCCTCATCCTCAGCATCGCGGCGTTCGCGGGGAATGTCGTGGGCTACGAGATCGGCCGTGCCGTCGGGCCGCCCATCTATCGACGCAACGGGCGGTTCCTCCGCCAGGAGTACTTCGACAAGACCCACGACTTCTTCGACACCTATGGCAACAAGGCGCTCGTCCTCGGCCGGTTCGTGCCCATCGTGCGGACCTTCATCACCCTCGTCGCCGGTGTCGGCCGGATGGACCGCGCGCGGTTCTTCACGTGGAGCGCGCTCGGCGCAGTCCTCTGGGCGACCGGCGTCACGCTGCTCGGCTACTTCCTCGGGAACGTCGCCTTCATCCGCGACAACATCGAGGCGGCGCTCGTCCTCATCGTCCTCGTCTCCGTCGTCCCCATGGTCGTCGAGTACCTCCGGCACCGGCAGCGGGCCGGCGCCGTGGACAGCACGGACGCCTGACCGACCTGACCCGGGCTGGGGCGACCGGCCCGTCGTGCCGGTCGCCGGTCAGGCAAGGGCGGCGATCTCCTCCTCCGTCGACTCGCGCAGCACGATGCGGGTCCAGGAGCCGAGGTAGATCCGGTCGTCGGCGTCGACCTCCCGCTTGCGTCCGACGGGGATCGGGACGTCCGGGAGGTCGCCGACGGCGTCGCCGATGAAGGTGCCGTTCGAGGAGTCGAGGTCCTCCACCCACCAGCGGGTGCCGTCGGTGGTCAGCTGGGCGTGCCGGCGGCTCACCCCGTTGTCGGCGCCGCAGTCGATGTCCGGATCGATGCCCCGGCTCACCGACCGGCGGCCGACGAGCAGCGAGGCGTTGCGCAGCGGGACGACGGCCGGCAGGCCCTGGCTCGGCAGGGCGTCCGGGCTCCCCTGGCTCGCATACCAGGCGGGGTCGATCCACACCTCGGCCACCCAGGGGGTCCGCAGCGACCTCGAGGCGTTCGCCGGGGCGTCGGTGGCAGCGGTGGAGGCCGGTATGCCGCCCGCCGGGCGACGCGGCATGGTCCCGGTCGTGTGGTCGTAGCCGCAGTTCTCGCAGAACAGGGCGTCCGGCGCGTTG
>JBDIAL010000254.1:0-5151 GCA_039812405.1 Nostocoides sp. | reverse complement strand
CCGCCGTGGGCCTCGTATGCGGCGATGCTCGTCGGCTCGATGACGCCCACCCGGGCGAAGCTCACCCGCTGCTGGGTGGCCAGCCAGGGCAGCTCGTCGACGACCCCGACGCACCCGCCGACGTCCGCCCCCTCGAGCATCCCCTCCGCCACGAGGTCGGCGACGAGGGGCGCGGTGAGGTTCGGGTAGCCGACCCGGCCGCGCTCGGTGACCACCTCGACGAGCGGCTCGAGCCACAGCGCGCCCCGGGAGCCGGTGCGCAGCACGGTCACCCCGTCGACCGCCTCGAGGGCCCGGGCGACGGCGTCGGCCCCGACCGCGAGCGCGGCCGAGTCGCCCGGGACGTAGACGGTCGCCCGCGTCACCGGGACACCTCGAGCTCGGTCGTCACGAGGTCTGCGGTGAGCCGCCCGCGGAGGCGGCCGTCGACCGTCCCCGACGGGCCGAGCGCGCAGTTGCCGAAGCAGAAGACCTGGGCCACCTCGACGTCGGGGTCGGCACCGAACCGGTCGGACACCGCGTCGAAGACGGCCTGCCCGCCCACCGCCTGGCAGGCCTCGCCCCGGCACAGCTCGACCCGGTGGGCGACGGGGGGCGTGCGGCGGAAGTCGTGGTAGAAGGTCACCACCCCGTGGACGTCGGCCCGCGAGAGGTTCAGAACCTCGGCGATCGTCGCGACGTCCTCGTCGGCGACCCAGCCCAGCTCCTCGACCACCGCGTGCAGGATGGGCAGCAGCGGGCCGCGGCTGTCGGCATACCGCTCCGCGATGGCGCCCACGGCTGTCGCGCGCGTGCTGGGGCCGGCCTCGATGCTCATGGCACCTCCCGTCGTCGGGTCCTTCCCGACGAGTCTAGGTTGGCCGGCCGGGGCGGTCCATCATCTCCCCGTCCTCCCGCCCTCCCCGGGGCGGCCTCCCTCGTCACCGGCCCGGGTCGGGCATGGGTCCGGGGGCGCCGGTGCGGTAGACGCGGTACTCGCGGGCCCGGACGACGAGGCCGCCCGCCCGCAGGGCGTCCAGGGACGCGCGGGTGAGGTTGTGTCCCCGGCCCCGGACGATCGTCGTCGTGCCGGACTGGAGGTAGCGCAGCTCGAGCTCCTGCCAGCGGGGGCTCTGCCCGCGCTTGCGGAAGGGCACGGAGGCCGGGCGGTCCATGACGACGGGGTCGTAGATCCAGCCCGTCGTGTCGGGGAGGACGACGCAGCCGGAGCGCAGGTCCGTGGTGAGCTGGTCGGTCAGGGCGAGGAGGATGGGCAGCTGGGCCGTCGTGCAGCCCGGCACCGACTCGACGGCCGCCTGGAGCTGCTGTCGGGGGACGGGTCGGATGGTGGTGCCGGAGGCGACCCCCGGGGCGGAGGACCCGGCGACGAGCGCGCCGAGCACGAGGGCCACCGCGCTCCCCACGGAGGGGCGCAGCAGCACGAGGCGGCCCACCGCCGCGGCGGCGACGAGGGCGACGAGAGGAGTGACCAGGCTCGCGTAGTGGGTGTAGAAGAGCGCGCCGAACACGAGGAGCAGCGTGTTGGTCACGAGCATGGTGACGGCGCAGCGGGCGCCCGGCATCGTCGCGGCGAGGGCGGCGCACGCGAGGAGGAGGACGAGGGCCAGCACCCACCATCCGGTCGGCTCCTGGCGGCCCGCGAGCATGCTCATGAGCCGCTCGAGGTGGCTCTCGGCGTCCCCGCGGACAGTCGGCCGGGCCAGCTGGTCGAGGACGACGTAGCGGACGAACTGGTGAGGGGCCATCGCGAGGAACGGCCCGCACACGAGGACGACGACCGCCCCGCCGGCCGCCGCGACCCGCAGCGCGTCCCGACGCGTCTGGAAGAGGGCGAAGACGAGCAGGGGGAGGGCGTACCAGATCTTCGTCGAGGCGGCCAGCCCGAGGAGCGCCCCCGCCGCGTAGACCGGCCAGGCGCGGCTCGCCCCGCGGCGGGGGACGAGGGCGAAGGCCGCCGTCATCGCCACCGTGCCGACCGGCTCGAGGAGGAAGGTCCGGTCGCCGAACGCGGCGGCGAACATCACGGCATACGTGAGACCCCCGGTCAGCCCGGCGACCCAGCCCCACCGCCAGCCGATCCGCACGAGGAGGAAGGCGGTGAGCCCGCCCGAGGCCATGACGGCGAGCCGGGCCAGCACGACGCCCGTGGCGTCCGTCGTATGCGCCCCGAGCCAGACGAAGGGGGCGAGCAGGATCATGCTGCCCGGCGGGTGCAGGAGGAGGAAGTCGCGATAGGGCACCGCGCCGTAGAGGAGGTTCGCCGCGGCGGAGTAGTAGACGCCGTCGTCGTATCCGGAGTAGCCGTCGAGGCCTCCGACCCGGGCGAAGGACAGTCGGACGGCGAAGGCGAGGACGGCGACCGCCAGCCCGGCGAGCCACCACCGACGGGGCCGTGGAGGGCCGGATGCCGGGAGGGGGGCGGGGAGCATCACCTCACTCTGTCAATGTCCTGTGGGAGAATCCGGGATGTCTCCTCCGGGAAGGGTGGACGTGTCGGGCGACCGCGGCGATTAGGGCGACAGGCGGCGCCGCTGGTAGCCTTGGGGTTGGCCTCGCTGCGGTGGGGCCTGCCGTTGGATCGGCCGCGGAACCGAGAGCCCCGGTGGACATGCCCGGGAGCACCGCGCAACCTAGGAAGAAACGGAGTCGCTCGCCCATGCCACTGGACGCGGACGTCAAGAGCAGGATCATCGC
Source organism: Nostocoides sp. (assembly GCA_039812405.1). Classification (GTDB taxonomy): domain Bacteria; phylum Actinomycetota; class Actinomycetes; order Actinomycetales; family Dermatophilaceae; genus Nostocoides. The sequence goes on along the minus strand of JBDIAL010000254.1, from coordinate 2,457 downwards.
CGAGTACGCCACCAGCGAGGGCGACACCGGCTCCCCCGAGGTGCAGGTCGCGCTGCTCACCCAGCGCATCAAGGACCTCACCGAGCACTCGCGCGAGCACAAGCACGACCACCACAGCCGGCGCGGCCTGCTGCTGCTGGTCGGCCGTCGCCGCCGGCTGCTGCGTTACCTCGAGAGCGTCGACATCGAGCGCTACCGCTCGCTGATCAAGCGCCTCGGTCTGCGCCGATGACCTTGGAGAAGGAGCGACCCCCACGGACGGGGGCCGCTCCTTCTCGCATGTGAGGCGCACCTGCTGGAAGCCCGTGCACAACGACGATGCGCGTGGCATACGAAGAGACAGAAATGGAGGGCCCAATGGAGGGTCCAGAGATCACCTTCGCCGAGGCCGTCATCGACAACGGCAGCTTCGGCACCCGGACGGTCCGGTTCGAGACCGGCCGACTCGCCCGCCAGGCGGGCGGCGCCGTCACCGCATACCTCGACGGTGACACGATGCTCCTGTCGACGACGACGGCGGGCAAGCACCCGCGGGAGGGCTTCGACTTCTTCCCCCTGACGGTCGACGTCGAGGAGCGGATGTATGCCGCGGGCAAGATCCCCGGCAGCTTCTTCCGTCGCGAGGGCCGCCCGTCGACCGACGCCATCCTCACCTGCCGGCTCATCGACCGGCCGCTCCGCCCGACCTTCACCAAGGGCCTGCGCAACGAGGTCCAGGTCGTCATCACCGTCCTCGCGCTCAACCCGGACCACCAGTACGACGTCCTCGCCATCAACGCCGCGTCGGCCTCGACGCAGATCTCGGGCCTGCCGTTCTCCGGTCCCATCGGGGGCGTCCGCGTCTCCCTCATCGACGGCCAGTGGGTCGCCTTCCCGAACTTCTCCGACATCGAGCGCTCGACCTTCGACATGGTCGTCGCCGGCCGGATCGCCGGTGACGACGTCGCGATCATGATGGTCGAGGCGGAGTCGACCGAGTCGACGTGGGACCTCGTGACCAACCAGGGCAAGCAGGCGCCGACCGAGGAGGTCGTCGCGGAGGGGCTCGAGGCGTCCAAGGCGTTCATCCGCGTCCTCTGCGAGGCCCAGCAGCAGCTGGCGGCGCAGGCCGCGAAGCCGGTCGAGGAGTTCCCGCTGTTCCTCGACTACCAGGTCGACGCGTTCGCGGCGGTCGAGGCGGCCACGTCGGCCGACCTGGCCGAGGCGCTCACCATCGCCGACAAGCAGCAGCGCGAGGCCCGGATCGACGAGATCAAGGACGGGATGAAGGCGACGCTCGCCTTCACCGAGGAGGACCCCAAGGAGTTCTTCGGCCGCGAGGGCGAGCTGTCGGCAGCCTTCCGCGCCGTCCAGAAGAAGCTCGTCCGGCAGCGGATCCTGCGCGACCGGGTCCGCATCGACGGCCGCGGGCTGGAGGACATCCGGGCCCTGTCGGCCGAGGTCGAGGTGCTGCCGCGGGTCCACGGCTCGGCGCTCTTCGAGCGGGGGGAGACCCAGATCCTCGGCGTGACGACGCTCAACATGCTCCGGATGGAGCAGCAGCTCGACACGCTGTCGCCGGTCACCCGCAAGCGCTACATGCACAACTACAACTTCCCGCCGTTCTCCACCGGCGAGACCGGCCGGGTCGGCTCGCCGAAGCGTCGCGAGATCGGGCACGGCGCGCTCGCCGAGCGGGCCCTCGTGCCCGTCCTGCCGGCCCGCGAGGAGTTCCCGTATGCCATCCGCCAGGTCTCCGAGGCGCTCGGCTCCAACGGGTCGACCTCGATGGGCTCGGTGTGCGCCTCCACCCTCGCGCTGCTCAACGCCGGTGTGCCGCTGCGCGCCCCGGTCGCAGGCATCGCGATGGGCCTCGTGTCCGACGAGGTCGACGGGCAGACGGAGTATGCCGCGCTGACCGACATCCTCGGGGCCGAGGACGCGTTCGGCGACATGGACTTCAAGGTCGCCGGCACCCGTGAGTTCGTCACCGCCATCCAGCTCGACACCAAGCTCGACGGGATCCCCGCCTCGGTCCTCGCCGGCGCCCTGACCCAGGCGCGCCAGGCGCGGTTCCACATCCTCGACGTCATGAACGAGGCGATCGACGCCCCCGACGAGATGTCGCCGTTCGCGCCGCGGGTCATCTCGGTCAAGGTCCCCGTCGACAAGATCGGCGAGGTCATCGGCCCGAAGGGCAAGATGATCAACCAGATCCAGGAGGACACGGGCGCCGACATCTCCATCGAGGACGACGGCACCGTCTACATCGGCGCGACCGACGGGCCGTCCGCGGAGGCGGCGCGGGCCGCCGTCAACGCGATCGCCAACCCGCAGATGCCCGAGATCGGCGAGCGGTTCCTCGGGACCGTCGTCAAGACGACGACGTTCGGCGCGTTCATCTCGCTGCTGCCCGGCAAGGACGGCCTGCTGCACATCTCCGAGGTGCGCAAGCTGGTCGGCGGCAAGCGGATCGAC
>JBDIAL010000253.1:0-5160 GCA_039812405.1 Nostocoides sp. | reverse complement strand
CGGCCGAGCCCACGGCACGTCGGTCGGCCGAGCCGGAGAGCACGGTGGCCGAGCCCGCGGCGTGGGCGGTGGTCGGACCTACGGCAAGCGGGTCGACCGAGCCCGCGGCGTGGGTGACAGCCCGCCCGACGACGGCGGCGACGTCGTCGCCGGGGGCGAGGTCGACGGCATACCGCGTGGCACCGCCGTAGAGCCCGGGCTGGATCGTCGTCTGGTTCGCGCCGGTGCCGCGCAGGGCGGCCGGGCGGTCCGCCGTGAGCAGGACGAGGGGCACGGTCGCGTGGTGCGCCTCGAGGACGGCGGGGTGGAGGTTCGCGACCGCCGTGCCGGATGTCGTGACGACGACGGCCGGCGGACCGCCGAGCTTGGCCAGGCCGAGGGCGAGATAGGCGGCCGACCGCTCGTCCACCCGGACGTGCACGCGCAGCCGGCCGGCCCGCTCAGCCGCGGCCACCGCATACGCCACCGGCGCCGACCGCGACCCGGGGCACAGGACGACCTCGCGGACCCCGCCCGCGACGAGTGCCTCGACGGCAGCGCACGCGGCGGCGAGCGAGGAAGTCACGAGCCACGATCCTGCCACCGTCCCGGGCATCCGCCCGACGGCGGCTCCGCCGGACCGGTCACGGCGGGGGCCGCGGGGTGCGGCGCAGGTGGTAGTCGGTGCTGACCCTCCGGCGGGAGCCGTCGAGGAACGGGCCGGCGTGCCGCGCCCACACCGTGAGGGACGCCGACCCTCCCGAGCCGGTGGCGGCGTCGATCTCCCGTGCCGTCTCCAGATACGTCGACGTGCCGTGGGCCGCCATGGCGCTCCGCGAGCCGGACGAGGAGGAGCCGAGATCCCGGGTCACGGTCGTCCAGGTCCGCCGGTCGGGGTTCGGCACGGCGTCGAGGCGCGGCACCGGGTCCTGCACGTGCTCGACGGACAGGACGGTCACCGTCTCGGGGATGGGGAAGCGCCCGACGGGAGAGCCGAACGTCACGACGTCGGTCACCCGGTGCCCGGCCCGGAACCGCGCGTCGCTCGCGAGGGCCGCGGCGAGGATGCCGCCCTGGCTGTGCCCGACGAGCATGACCCGGTCACGCGACCCGGACCGGCCCACGGCGGCCATCGCCCGGTCGAGCGCCCGCGCCGCCCCGGCCGCGGCGAGGGTCGCCTGCTCGGTCATCGCCTCGAGGTTCGTCGTGAGGTCGAAGGGGTTCTCGCCGGCGTCCGGGTCCCAGACCTGGGTGCCGGGCAGCTGGAGGATCCACGCGCTCGTCCCGTCCTCCTGCGGCACCTGGGTGACCCGCACCCGGCCGGGTGCGGCCTCGGAGCCGAGGTCGGCCGCAGTGGCCAGGAGGCCCGACACCCCGGCCACGCCGCCGGCCGGGATCGGGGTGGGGGATGCGACGGGCTCCACCTCGACGCCACCCCACCGGCGGTCCTCGTCGAGCCACCCCGCGAGCGAGGAGACCGCGCCGAGCACCCGGGCGGCCTCGACCTCCGAGCGAGGCGGCCACGGGACACCGGCCAGGGCGGCCGCGGCCCCGAGCACGACGACCGCAGCCGGGTCCGACGGCCCGAGCCGGGTGACGAGGACATCGAGACCCCCCGCTGCCGTGTCGACGAGCCACGGCTCGTCATAGGCCATCCGGTCGAGCCGGGCCAGCGCTCCGCCGGGTCCCTCGGCAAGGACGTCGACCGCCGCGACGGGCAGCAGGATCGGCACCGCCGTCACCGCCACGCCCATGACGGCGTCCTGCAGGCCGCCGAGCGCGTCGGCCGCCGTCGCGTCGGCCTCCCGGTATGCCCTGACGGCCCCGAACAGGGACAGGGCGAGCCCCTCGAGCCGGGCGCTCTCCCCCGCCAGGCCGGCCGAGCCGCCCACCCCGAGGGCGGCCGCCTCGATCTCGACGAGACGCCGTCCGCAGGCCAGGCCCGCCAGCGGGTCGTGGCGCGCGACGTCGAGGACCGCCGCGGCGACGGCCGGGTCGGTGGCGACCCCGAGGAGTGCTCCCGAGGCGGCGGCGACGTCGAGGCCGGTGCGGGCGAGGACGGCACCCGCCCGGTCCAGGTCCGCCAGCCCGGCGGTGATGCCACCCACGCCACCGCTCACGTCGATCCCCATGCCCGCCTCCCCCTGCCGAGGACCCGTGTGGCCCGCCTCATCCCTCGCATCCGGGCTCACCCCTGCCTCGCGGCGCGCACCGCGGTGGCGAGGGCGTCGAGGTCGACCGCGAGGGCCTCGACCCGCCGGGACAGGGCGGCCAGCTGCCCGGACCGCTCGGTGACCCGCGCCCGGAACAGGTCGGCGGCGAGCGACTCCCAGGGCAGGTCGCGCAGGGCCGCGACCCGCAGGGCATACCGCTGCAGCGCCTCGGCCTCGGCGCGCACCCGGGCGGCACGGACCCGCAGCAGTCCCTCGACATCCATGCCCCCATGTCATCGCGACGGGCCCGGCGACGACAGGCAGGACCGGGGCCTGTGGACGACGGGCGGACCTGTCACCCGCCTGTGGACACCCCTGGTGCGTGGGCACGGCCGGCGCCCTCAGCGCGGGGTCGGCCCTCAGCGCGGGGTCGGCGCCAGCTCCCCGGACTCGACGGCCCGCTGGGTGATGCAGTACTCCATCCCGACGGGGTCGCGCAGCACGGTCCAGTAGGCGTGCTCCCGCAGCACGGTGGCGCCGAGTGCGACGTGCCGGGCCACGGTGGCCGGGCGGTCCCCGCTCGCGAGATCGAGATGTCCGCGCGTCGGCCCGGTCCGCTCCCCCAGGCGCTGGACGAGGATCCGCACCGGCATGCCGCCGGGCCGGGCCAGGGCCCGGAACTCGTCCTCCGCGTGCTCGGACCGGACCGGCCATCCGGTGAGCGCCGACCAGTGCGCGAGCTCGTCGTCGAAGGCGTCGGACGGCACGTCGAGGCACAGCTGGTCGAGGAGGTCCGGCTCGCCGGCTCGGTGCTGGCGCCGCGCTCCGCGGGCACGCGTGAGGCAGAAGACGAAGCCACCCGGCGACCGCATCGTGACGAACCCGCCGCCGGCGTCGAGCCGGCGGCGCACCTCGACGGCGCCCAGCCCGCCTGCCACCTCGGCCGCGGCGGCCGGGTCGTCGACGTCGAGGTCGAGATGCACCCCGCCCGCGCCGCCGACCGCCTGGAGCTTGACCCAGGGGTCCCCGTGGATCGGGGAGAGCGTCGCGAACTCGCCCTCCGCGCCGCGCCGGTCGGTCACCGCGCCCCGGGTCGCCGCGGCCCAGAAGTCCCACGACTCCCCGGCCCGGGCCCGCGGGGCGTCGACGAACAGCCACATCCAGCGCACGCCGAGGCCCGTCCCGCCGGGTGTCATCGCATCCCCCCGGCGTCCCGCCCGACCAGGTCCCAGCACTGTCGCACCCGGCGGCGCCACCACCGGAGCCGGTCGGCCGGGGCGGCCCAGCGCTCGAGGAGCACCGGATCGGGCGCCGCGGCACCCGGCCGCAGGATCCCTCCGACGGGGAGGAGCGGGCGGGCCGCGACGTCACCCTCGAACAGGCCGAGCGTGCCGAGGCCGCAGGCATGGTCGAGGGAGGGAAGAGCGGCGGCGAGCGCGACCCCCGCGGCGATCCCGACCGACGTGTCGAGCGCCGAGGAGACGACCGCCGGCAGGCCGCACTCGGCGACGACCTCGAGCGCCCTGCGCACCCCGCCGAGCGGCGCCACCTTGACGACGACGAGATCGGCCGCGCCCTCCCGGGCGACCCGGGCCGGGTCGTCCGCCCGGCGCACCGACTCGTCGGCCGCGACGGGCACGTCCACCCCTGCCCGGGCCAGCGCCAGGCGCAGCGCGCGCAGCTCGGCCACCGAGGCGCACGGCTGCTCGGCGTACTCCAGGTCGTATGCCGCGAGCCGGGTCAGCGCGTCCGTCGCCTCCGGCACGCTCCAGCCGCCGTTGGCGTCGACCCGGATCCTGGCGTGCGGTCCGAGGACGTCCCGGACCGCGGCGACCCGGGCCACGTCGTCTGCGACGGTCTGCCCGCGCTCGGCGACCTTCACCTTGGCGGTCGCGCAGCCGTCGAACCGGGCGAGCACCCCGGGCACGAAGGCCGGACCGACGGCGGGAACGGTCGCGTTGACCGGCACGGCGTCGCGCACCGGGGCCGGCCACCCCGCATACGCCGCCTCCAACGCGGCCCCGAGCCAGCGGGAGGCCTCCGGGGGGTCGTACTCGAGGAAGGGGCCGAACTCGCCCCAGCCCGCCGGCCCCTCGACGAGGGCGACCTCGCGGACGTCGATCCCGCGGAAGCGGACACGCAGGGGGACGGCGACGACGCGCAGCCCGTCGAGGATCGGGTCGATCCCGATGTGGACGTCGGCGGTCACGGCCTCACCGGTCTCGAGAGGACAGGATGCAGAACTCGTTGCCCTCCGGGTCGGCCAGCACGACCCACGTGACGTCGGCACCCTGCCCGACGTCGACAGAGGTGGCGCCGCGCGCGAGGAGCGCCGCGATCTCCCCGTCGCGGTCCTCGGCCACATGGGGCGCGAGGTCGATGTGCAGCCGGTTCTTGACCTGCTTGCCCTCCTCGACGGGCACGAACACCAGCCCGGGCGGCTGACCCCGGAACCGCGCGGGGTCGTCGATCGGCTCGGTGTCTGCCGACCGGGGGATGATCGCGACCTCCTCCTCGTCCTCGTAGACGATGACGTAGTCGAGGGTCTCGGCCCACCAGCGTGCCTGGGCCGCGATGTCGTGGCAGTCGATGACGAGGGTGTACCAGCGCATGCTCATGCCCCGACGGTATGCCGTCGCACCGACAGGCCGGGCCGGGGTCAGCTCGCCGCGAGCCGGTCACGCTCGCTCCGGGCGAGGTCGCGCAGCGTGACGAGGTGCCTGCGGAACCCGCTCGTCAGGAGATCCGGTGAGCCGAGGACCGGGACCTCCGGGTTGCGGTGCCTCGCCCCGTAGAAGCCGTCACGGTCGGTGCCGTGGAGTGCCGCGGCACCACCGACGGCGAGCACCCAGCGGGTGGCCCGGTCGCTGCTCACGGTCGCACCGACCGTCTCGGCGAGGAGCCGCTGCGTCACCGCGCACCCGGTGCCGGTCAGCGCGTTGGCCCGGGCCACCCCGTAGAGCAGGGCGGCCGCGGCGGGCCGGGGCAGGCTGTCGGCGCCGCCGAGCAGCTGGCGCGTGGCCGCTCC
>JBDIAL010000252.1:0-5169 GCA_039812405.1 Nostocoides sp. | reverse complement strand
GAGCCCGGCTGCCGCAACAACCCGGTCGAGGTCCTGGAGACCAAGTCGGCGATGTTCATCGAGTCCTACGGCTACCGCCAGGACTCCGGGGGCGCCGGTGCGCACCGCGGAGGGGTTGGCGTGGGCCGCGCCTACCGCTTCACCGCGCCCTCCACGGGCATCTGCATGACCTACAAGACCCGCACCCGTCCCTGGGCCATCGGCGAGGGCCGCGAAGCGGAGAACAACCACGTCATCATCAACCCGGGCACGCCCGACGAGGTCGTGAAGGGCCCGAGCTACAACCATCTGCAGGCGGGCGACGTCCTCGTCAACAACACCGGCGGCGGAGGTGGTTGGGGCCATCCGTTCGACCGTGATCCCGCGCTGGTCGCACGTGATGTGCGCAACGAGTTCGTGAGCGTCGAGACGGCGGCCCGTGACTACGGCGTCGCCGTCGACCCCACGACGTTCGCGGTCGACGCGGACCGGACCGCCGAGCTCCGCGCAGCCCGCCCATGACGGCTGACCTGCTCATCACCGACATCGCCGTCTTCGACGGCACGTCACCGGACCTGACGGACGGGCCGGTCCTCATCCGCGACGGGCAGATCGAGAGCATCGGCGGGACGCCCCGGTTCGACGGGCCGCGTCTCGAAGGCAACGGCGGCACCCTCGTGCCGGGGCTCATCGATGCGCACTTCCATGCCTACGGGCACAGTCTCGGGCTGGTCGACCTGGAGGCACCCTGGCTCAGCTACACCGCGCTGGCCGCTCGCCCTCGGCTCAGCCGTGCCCTGCGGCGCGGGTTCACCACCGTGCGCGACGTGGCGGGAGGGGACGGCGGCCTGGCTCGAGCCATCGACGAGGGTCTGCTCGACTCTCCTCGGTATCTGTTCACCGGACCCGCCCTGTCGCAGACCGGTGGTCACGGCGATGCCCGCCACCCGGACTGGGACTGCTGTCGGATCACCGGGCACACGGCAGAGATCGTCGACGGCGTCGAGGCTCTCCGGGTCGCCGTCCGCGACCGCTTCCGCCAGGGGGCACACGCGATCAAGATGCTGACCTCAGGCGGCGTCGTCTCGCCAGCCGACCCGCTGCGCATACCGCAGTACTCAGCGCCGGAGATCGCCGCGGTATGCGATGAGGCCTCGCGACGCGGCAGCTACGTCGCGGCCCATGCCTACTCCCCGGAAGCGGTTCGGCACTCGATCCTGGCGGGCGTGCGCTCCATCGAGCACGGCAACCTCATCGACGACGCCACCGCCGAGCTCATGGCCGCTCACGGGGCCTTCCTCGTGCCGACCCTCGTGGCATATGACGCCATGGCCCGTCGCGGACAGCAGCTCGGCATGCCGCGGGTCTCCCGGGACAAGAACCGCGAGGTGCTGGAGGCCGGCGTGGAGTCGATGGCGCGGGCCGCTGCGGCGGGTGTGAGCATCGGGTTCGGGAGCGACCTCATGGGACCGTTGGAGGACGACCAGCTCGTCGGGCTGCGGCTGCAGCACGAGGCGCTCGGCGCGCTGGAGACGCTCCGATCGGCAACGTCCCGGAACGCGGACCTCCTCATGCGGCCCGACCTCGGACGCATCGCCCCCGGGTCGACCGCAGACGTGCTCCTGCTCGACGGCAATCCCCTGGAGGCACCGGACGTGCTGTGGCGACAGGACGCCCGGATCGCGGTCGTCCAGGCGGGGACGGTGGTCCGTTGACTCCGTCGCTGGAGTGTCGCTGGAGTGCGGTGGCCATCGAGCAGCCGCCAGTTGCCTGCCATAGTGATCTCGTGCCCCGTATGCCCGTGCCCGACGTCCTGCTCCGCACTCTCGGCCGCCAGCTGGGGGGTCCGTCGGGACCACTCGGCGCCGTGGTCGCCAGGATGCTCAACAGGGGCAACGCCGCGTCGATGGCGGCCGCGGTGGAGACCCTGGAGCTGAGCGGCAGCGAGACGGTGGCCGACATCGGGTTCGGCGGAGGGCTCGGTCTCGAGCTGCTGCTGGAGGCGACCGAGGAGGGCGGGCACGTGCACGGTGTCGAACCATCGGCCGACATGCTGACCCGGGCCGGCAGGAGGCGACGGGCCGATATTGCCGCCGGCCGGCTCGAGCTGCACGAGGCCAGGATGGACTCCCTGCCGTTCGCGGACGGCGCGCTGGACGGCTGGATCAGCGTCAACACGATCTATTTCGTCGACGACCTGGCGGCAGCCCTGCGCGAGATGACGCGCGTGCTGGCCCCTGGAGGCCGCGGCGTGGTCGGTGTCGCCGACCCGGAGTGGATGTCGCGTCAGCCGTTCACGAGACACGGCTTCGTCCTGCGCCCGGTGACCGACATCCTGGCGGCTATGACGTCTGCCGGGCTGACGGTCGAGCACCACACGATGGGTGATCCTGAGGCGATGTTCCACCTCCTCGCCGGCGTGCGGTGACCGCGCGCGGCACGCGCTGATTCGCGGCGGCACGAGCCTCCGGCACGCCGTGCCCTGTCGCCTCGTCTTTCTCCCTCGTCGTGCAGCCGCTCACCCTCCGCGCTGGTGGCCTATGCCGTGTCGCCTCGGGTACGGCGGTGACCGTGAGGGGCGGGCCCGGTCGACTCGCGGGCGACGAGCTCGGGCTGGAAGACGACCTGGCGGGGGGTGTCGGAGGTGAGCAGGAGGTCGGCGGCCTGCCACCCGAGCTGGTAGGTGGGCTGGCGCACCGAGGTGAGGGGAACCGCCAGCTCGCCGGCGAAGGTGACGTCGTCGTAGCCGATGATCGAGACCTGGCCGGGGACCCAGATCCGGTGCTCTCGCGCATAGCGCAGCGCCCCGAGTGCCACGAGGTCGTTGACGCAGAACACCGCCGTCACCTCGGGGTGCTCGTGCAGCAGCCGGCTCATCCCGGCCTCTCCGCCGGCGGCGTTCAGCTCGTCGACCTCCAGCTCGACGAGGTCCACCCCGTCGTGTGCGGACCGCACGGCCCGGCGGGCCCCGGTGCGCCGCTCACGGCACTGCTGGAGGGTGAGCGGCCCGTTGATGAAGCCGATGTGCTCGTGGCCGAGTCCGACGAGGTGCTGCACCGCGGTCTTGGCGCCGGCGGCGTCGTCGGTGACGACGGCGTCGAAGTGCTGACCACGCGGCTTGTGGTCGAGGAAGACGACCCGCGTCCCCTGGGCGGTGAGGACGCCGAGGTTGTCCACGGTGCGTCGGGACGGGGTGAGCAGGACCCCGCGGAGCCGCTGTTGGGCGAACTGCTCGAGAACCCGCCGTTCGCGGCCCGGGTCGCCGTCGGAGCTGGACAGCACCATCGTCAGCCCGTCGGCGATGAGACGGTCCTCGATCCCCCGGGCCATCTCCGTGAAGAAGGGGTTGGCGATGTCGAGGACGAGGACGCCGGCCGCGCGGGAGGCGCCCTCCCGCAGCTGACGGGCCGAGGCGTTGGGGACGAAGCCGAGGTCGCGGATGGCGTCCTCGACGACCCGTCGCGTCTCCTCGGTGACGATCTGCGGCCGGTTCAGCACGTTGGACACCGTGCCGACCGACACCCCTGCCCGGCGCGCGACGTCGCCGATGCGGACCCGACCCGACGCTGGCGGCATACCGCTCCCTCCTGACCCCCGTCCGCCGGGGCTCGACGGGACCGACACTATCGACCCCGAGCCCGACTTTGAATCGTTACTTGACACGACGCGCCAGCCCGTTCTAGATTCGCTCCTGCTTGAATCCTTTCAACGAGGCAAGGTGCTCATGACCACCCCATCCCCCGCTGCGACACTGCAGCTGACGGGCGTGTCGAAGTCGTTCGGCCCGGTCGTCGCCCTGCGGTCGGGCAGCCTCCAGGTCGAGGCCGGGTCCATCCACGCGCTCGTGGGTGAGAACGGCGCCGGCAAGTCCACCCTGGTCAAGATCGTCGCCGGGGTGCACCGCCGGGACGGCGGCGCCTTCCTGCTCGACGGCGAGCCGGTCGACTTCGGCTCGACGGCAGAGTCCAAGGCTGCCGGCGTCGCGGTCATCTACCAGGAGCCCACCCTCTTCCCCGACCTGTCGGTCACCGAGAACATCTTCATGGGCCGCCAGATCCTCGGGCGCGGCCGCCGGATCGACAAGGCGGCGATGTATGCCGAGGCGCGGCGGCTGTTCACCGGTCTCGGCGTCCACATCGACCCCCGCCGACCCGCGCTCGGGCTGTCCATCGCCGACCAGCAGATCATCGAGATCGCCAAGGCCATCTCCCTGGACGCCAAGCTGCTCATCATGGACGAGCCGACGGCCGCCCTGTCCGGGGTCGAGGTCGAGCGGCTGTTCACCGTGGCCCGCCAGCTGCGCGACGAGGGCCGGGCCATCGTCTTCATCTCCCACCGGTTCGACGAGGTCTTCTCCCTGTGCGACGCCGTCACCGTGATGCGGGACGGCTCCTACATCGGGACGCGACCGATCGCCGAGACGAGCGTCGGCGAGATGGTCAACCTCATGGTCGGCCGGGAGGTTGCCGACCTCTTCCCCAAGCAGGACGCCGAGATCGGCGAGGTCGTCCTCGACGTGCAGGGGCTGACCTCACCCGGCGTCTTCCACGACGTCTCCTTCACGGTCCGTCGCGGGGAGATCGTCGGGCTCGCCGGCCTTGTCGGGGCCGGTCGCAGCGAGATCGCCCGCGCCGTGTTCGGCGTCGACCACTACGTCGCCGGGTCGGTCACGATGCAGGGCCGGCCCGTCCCTGCCCTGAGCCCGCAGGCGGCGATCGGCGCGGGGATGGCCTTCATCCCCGAGGACCGGCGCAAACAGGGCCTGGTCACCGAGGCCTCCGTCGCCGAGAACGTCGCCGCCGTCATCCGCCGCAACCTCACCACGGGCGGCCTGCTCACCAGGGCGGCCGAGAACCGAGCCGTCGCCCCGTGGGCCGCCCGCCTGGAGGTCAAGACGAGCAGCCTCGACGCGCCCGCCAAGACGATGAGCGGCGGCAACCAGCAGAAGGTCGTCATCGCCAAGTGGCTCGCCTCCGAGCCGGATCTGCTCATCATCGATGAGCCGACCCGCGGCATCGACGTCGGCACCAAGTCCGAGGTGCATCGGCTGCTGTCGGAGCTGGCGGGCCAAGGGATGGCGATCCTCATGATCTCCTCCGAGCTGCCCGAGGTTCTCGGCATGGCCGACCGGGTCCTCGTCGTCTGCGAGGGCCGGCTCACCGCCGAGCTGTCCCGCGACGAGGCCACCCC